>NZ_JAMGSI010000002.1:644251-966377 GCF_023516715.1 Akkermansia massiliensis
CGCTTTGGCATGGCGTAACGCGGCATTCCGGAATGGTTCATTCCCGGAGAGAATGTTCAAAGGCCCGGTACTGCACGGCCTCATACAAATGGGAATCCTGAATATCAGGGCTGCCCTCCAGATCCGCTATGGTGCGGGCCACCTTCAGAATGCGGTCGTAGGCTCTGGCGGAAAGGGCCAGTTCTTCCACGGCGCGGAGCAGGATGGCGCGGCTTTCCGGCAGCAGGCGGCAATGCCTCTGGAGCGCTTTTCCGGAAAGTGCCGCATTGCTGCGGAAGGGAGTGCCCGCATATCTGCTGCACTGGAGCTGCCGGGCGGCCATCACGCGTTCCCTGATGCCGGCGGAACATTCCCCGGCGGGTGCGGAGGCCAGAATAGAGGGGTCCACGGCGGGAACTTCCATCAGCAAGTCGAACCGGTCCAGAAGCGGTCCTGAAATCTTGCGGCGGTAGCGTGCGACCTGCGCCGGGGGACAGGTGCAGGTTCTTCTCCTGTCGCCCAGATAGCCGCAGGGGCACGGATTCATGGCGGCTGCCAGCATGAAGCGGCACGGAAACGTCATGGTGCCGGAAGCGCGGGAAATGACCACCTGGCCGGATTCCAGCGGTTGCCGCAGAGTTTCCAGCGCGGCGCGGCGGAACTCCGGCAATTCGTCCAGAAAGAGCACGCCGTTGTGGGCCAGGGACACTTCCCCCGGCGTGATATTCGCTCCTCCGCCCATCAGCCCGGCATCGGAAATGGTATGGTGCGGAGCCCGGAACGGACGCCGGGCCACCAGGCCGTTCCCCCGTTTCAGCAGTCCGCATACGGAATGGATTTTACTGGTTTCCAGAGCTTCCTCCGGATTCAGCGGAGGGAGAATGGTCGGGAGCCTCTGCGCCAGCATGGACTTGCCCGAACCCGGAGAACCGCAGAGAAGGATGTTATGGCCGCCTGCCGCCGCGATCTCCATGGCGCGGCGCGCATAGGGCTGCCCCTTGATCTCGTCGAAGTCAACGGCAGCCTCCTTGTCTTCGGCCTCCCGGTCCTCTCTTCCGGAAGCCGTGAAGGGAGGGGGCAGAACGGAGGAGGTAAGGAGTGCCCACGCCTCCTTCAAAGAAGCCACGGGGTAAATCTCCACGCCCTGCACGGGCGTTCCTTCGTGCGCGTTAGCACGTGGCAGCATGATGCGCTTCCTGCCCATGCGCCGCGCCTCCATAATCTGCGGCAGAATGCCCTGCACGGGGCGTACGGCGCCATCCAGGGCCAATTCCCCCACGATGCACCAGGAAGAAGCGTCCATGTCCCTTTCCGCCGCTCCGGCAACCATTCCCAGGGCGATGGGGAGGTCAAACCCCGGTCCCTGCTTCCTTAAATCCGCCGGAGCCAGATTGACGACGAAAACGCCCTGCTGGAAGGGCAGTCCGCTGTTCTGGATGGCCGTATCCACGCGCTGCCCGCTCTCCTTCACGGCCGCATCAGGCAGCCCCACGATAAAGGTGCGTTTTTCCGCCATGGGGCGGAAATCCACTTCCACCTCCACTTCTACGCCATCCACGCCCAGAACGGTGGAGGAATACAGCCGCGTCATCATTCCTCCATGCTAGGAGGAAATAATGAAAAAGAAAGAAAAATAACAAAAATTCGGGGAATATCTAACAAATAATTCAACGGCGGGAGGCGCGCCGGAGAACTTCCCGTTCCTCTTCCGTCAGGCTGGACAGGCCGGAGCGGGATATTTTTTCCATGATTTCATCCACCTCCTCTTCGGAGGGATGGTTACCGGCGGGGCGGCGTGCGGAGTGCGAGGTGGAATGGTGGGAGGAAGAAACGACCCGCCGCCTGGGAGAGGACAGTTTTTCCTTCCACAGGATCAGCAATGTCAGGATGAACCCGGCGAACATGCCGCCCAGGTGTCCGGCTTCCCCGCCCGCGTTGTTCCACTGGAAAATAATGACGGCGCAGGCGATGCCGAGGACGGCCAGGGCGAACTGGCGCACGCTCAAATTGACCGGAGGGAACAGAAGCTGCACCCGGGCGCGCGGAAAAAGCACCGCACACGCGGCCATGATGCCATAAATGGAGCCGGAGGCCCCCACCATGGGAATGAAGCGCCATTCCGGATCAAAGAACCCCATGTACCCCAGCAGGGAGGAAAACAGGGCCGCCGCCACGCCGCAGAAGAGATAATACAGCAGGAAGCGCAGATGGCCGAAGCGTTCCTCCACGACCGGCCCGAAAAACCACAGGGCGATCATGTTGAACATGATGTGCCCCAGATTGGCGTGCAGGAACTGGTAGGTGAACAATCGCCACAATTCCCCTTCATGAAAGCACGTGTATTCACTGTAGGCCCCGTAAAGCTGGATCAGGTCCAGACGGCCCGGCGGGTAAATATCCCGTGGAATATCCACCTGGAAGAAAAACCCGAGGATAAAGACGACCACATTGAGCAGGATCAGCCAGTGCACCATCACGGCGCCGCGCTGGTCAAACAAATGCTCCCGTACCGTATCTCCCCAGTTCTCGTTCTCCGCTCGCATATAAGGCCGCATGTAATCGTGTTCAGGGCGTTTTGACAAGGAAAATAGCTGTCCCGTTCAAGGAAGTACGGGAACCGCGCCGCATTATTTCCACAGTGCGGCGGGAAGCAGGTCCGGCGGCAGTTCCGCCCCGTGCACAAGATGTTCCGCCAGCTGGGCCGCGGCCCACGGGGAAGTGGTCACTCCCTTGCTGCCCAGTCCGGAGAAGACGAACTGGCCGTTCAGGCCGGGAATGGGCCCGGCGACGGGCTGGCTGCGCCGGATGATGGGGCGCACGGCGGCGCGGGCGCGGAGGAAGCCCGTCTCCCCGGAATAGCGTTTGACGAGGTCCAGCATCAATTCCTGGACGGCGGGGGCTTCCGGAATGCCGGGAGCGTCCCACGCCCACGCGTAAGTGGCGCCGAAGCGCCAGAAAGAACCGTTGTGAACCAGCCAGTGGCCGAAATGCAGGATGCCGGCGTGCCAGTCCAGCTCCTTCAGGTCCAGGTCCAGAATAGTGCCCTTGGAAGGGCGTCCCTTCAAGGGAGCCATGTCCGGGTGGCATCCGGCCTCCCAGCCGGTGCACCAGGCTATATGGGAAAACTTCTGCCCGTTCCAATGGAAAAGGCCGTTTTCATCCGGACGGATATCCGCGGGGGACACGTCCGCTTCCACAAAACGGCCCTGTTTCGTGAAAAACTTCCGCATGGCGTTGACCATGTCCTCCACGTGCAGCACGGCGGAGCCGCGCGTATAGGCGGCTTTTCCGCGGCCTTCCCAGTGTTCAGGCCATGGGAAAAGGGGGCCCGCATAGGCGCAGGACTCCGGGGCCGTCTGGCGTTCCTGCCAGACTTCCAGTTGGTCCTCCGTTTCCAGTTCCCGGAAAATAGGGGTCTTCTGCCACCAGGAGCCGCCCAGTTCCCGTTCCGTCTCCGGATAAAAGGCCTCCGCTGCGGACAGGCATTCCTCCTGCCGCCAGCCGGGGCGGAAGGCCCGGCCCGTCAGGGGATTCACCAGCCCGGCGGCCACACGGGAAGCTGTTTCCGCAATAGGGCGGTCTGTGATGGTGAAATCCGTGCCGCGGCGTTTCAATTCCCATGCCAGGCAGCTTCCGGCGATTCCCTGGCCGATGATAAGAACGTTCATGATCGTTGAATGAAGAACCGGAAAAGCCCGGGAATAAATGGAAGAACAGAGGAAGTGCCTCCCCCCGCTTCCGGAGGTGACAGCCCCGCAGACGGTGGAATGCGCCTGCGGAGCGGGAAAACGCCCCCTTAAAGGGCCGCAATAATGGTATCCCCCATTTCCGCGGTATTCACGCGGATTTCTCCGGAGGCGCCCGTAGCCAGGTCTCGCGTGCGGTAGCCCTGTTCAATCACGCGGCGCACGGCGGCGTCAATGGCGTCTGCCGCGTCCTTTTCCCCGAGGGAATAGCGCAGCAGCATGGAGAGGGAAAGAATCTGGGCGATCGGATTGGCAATGCCCTTGCCGGCGATGTCCGGGGCGGAGCCGCCGGAAGGCTCGTAGAGGCCGAAAAACAGGCCGTTGTCCTCATTGCCCTGGCACAGGCTGGCGCTGGGCAGCATGCCCAGGGAGCCGCAGATCATGGCCATCTCGTCGGAAAGAATGTCCCCGAACAGGTTCTCCGTCACCAGCACGTCAAACTGGCGGGGATTGCGCACCAGCTGCATGGCGGCATTGTCCACGTACATGTGGAGCAGTTCCACGTCCGGATAATCCCTGGAAACCTCAATCATCGTCTCGCGCCACAGCAGGGAATTGGTCAGCACGTTGGCCTTGTCCACGCTGGTGACGCGCTTGCGGCGCCCTCGCGCGGCCTCGAACGCCACTTTGGCGATGCGCACCATCTCGCTCTTGTGGTAGCGCATGGTATCCACGACGACTTCGTCGTCCCCCTCCTGTTCGCGGAAACGGGGCTGGCCGAAGTACAGGCCGCCGGTCAGTTCCCGGACGCATAAAATGTCAAAACCGCCTTCGATCAATTCATTCTTGATGGGAGAGGCGTGGGTCAGGGCAGGCAGGCATACGCCCGGGCGCAGATTGGCGTACAGGCCGAAATGCTTTCTCAGCGGCAGCAGGGCGCCGCGCTCCGGCTGTTCATTGGCGGGAAGGTGCTCCCACTTGGGGCCGCCTACGGAGCCGAACAGGACGGCGTCCGCCTCTTCACAGGCTCGGATGGTCTCTTCCGGAAGGGCCTTGCCGCAATGGTCGATGCCCGCGCCGCCCACAAAAGCCTCCTTGCGGCTCACGGTAAATCCAAACTTGGAACTTACGGCGTCCAGAACCTTCAGGGCCTCCGCCATGACCTCGGGCCCGATGCCGTCGCCGGCCAGAACAGCAATATGATGGTGATGTTCACTCATGTCGCTGAAAGTCTGGGCATTCTCCCCTCAAAGGTCAAGAAACACCGTTGGCATGCCCACGCCGCGGAAGCCTTTTTGCGTCAAAAAGCCTACAGAAACAAAAAAGTACTTGCCAAACGCCTGTGCCTCCAGTAAAAATCCCTCCGCGCTCCATGGAACGCAAACTCCCCTGTAGCTCAGCGGTAGAGCGGGTGACTGTTAATCACTAGGTCGTTGGTTCGAGCCCAACCGGGGGAGCCATTAATTTTCTAACCCTCACAAGTGCAACTGCTTGTGAGGGTTGTTTTTTGCCCGGTTCAGGGTGAAAAAGGCGGAATTCATGCGAAATCGGCCGTGAATCATAGTGAAGCATGATTTTGATTCCGTCTTGGCATGAAATTGGTGTGCCGGAGGGCATCATGAAACGCTGAAGGCGAACCTGGCAACTTGCTCAAAGCGTGACTGGCAGAGCCGTATTCCGCCAGGCTTCCTGGCTTTTGAAAAAGAAAGGCCAGATATCTTTCCTTCAATAGGGAACAGCAGGCTGCCTCGCCAATCTGAAAAATGCGGACGCAGGATGGCGCTTGGGAAAAACGTTCGTGACGAGAGACCGGGCATAACGCCGTCATCGCAGAATTTGTCCATTCAACGTGACGCCCAAGGATGTAATTGCTCCTGCATCCCCAGGCTCAGGGCCGTGATTCCCATAGCGGAACATTGATGCTGAAAATGATGCGGACGCTCCGGAAAAGAGAAGGCGGCCATGCCGTCATGGGCGCGGAACGTCGGGAATGGCGTTACTCGCTAAAAAGCATAGGTATTTTGAGAAGAAGGCGAATTGAAATAAAATTACTGAAATAATTGCAGTAAAAGCATTGACCTGCTATAATAATTGAGTAGGTTGGCGTTGTTGCAGGAAAACAGCGAACAATCACCTACTGCGTATTTTAAAACATGGAAAAACATGATGTTATTTACTTATGCGGGCATAAAGGCGTTGCAGCCCTGTTTGGAAAAGCATGGGATATCCCTATCGACTGCAAGCCACTAAAAGAACTTCAGGAAAAATACATGGCCTCCGTCAATAGTATCCGTGCCGGCGTATTTCCGCCCGGCAGGGAATTGACGATGGGTGACGGAAGAAAGGCTCTGGAAGAATTGTGAAAACCTACCTGGACAAAAACGTCTATGAAGCGGCCCTGGAGCGCATAGCCTATTGCTTCCAGGAGTTTGACAATGTTCTGGTGGCCTTCTCGGGCGGCAAGGACAGCGGCGTCCTGCTCAATCTGTGCTACAATTACGCCGACGAACACGGTCTGCTGGACAAGCTGACCATGTACCACCTTGATTATGAGGCCCAGTACCAGATGACGACCGAGTATGTGACCCGGACGTTCCTGGAACAGTTCCCGGGCATCCGTAAAATGTGGTACTGCGTGCCGATTAAGGCCCAGTCGGCATGCGCCCTGGGGGAACCTTACTGGACGCCGTGGGACGCCGCCAAAAAAAAACTGTGGGTGCGGGCCATGCCGGAAAATCCCTATGTGGTTCACGAAGGGAATCTGGACGTTCCGTTCCGGCACGGCATGGTGGACTACGAATTCCAGGACAAGCTCTCGCGCCATTTTGCCAAAAAGCGCGGCACCACCGCTGTCATGGTGGGGCTGCGGGCGGATGAAAGCCTCAACAGGTACGCGGCCGTGGCACGCGGCAAAAAAAGGAGATCCTACGAGGGCAGGAAGTGGATTACGCAGACCAGTGCCGTGACGGCCAACGTTTACCCTCTCTATGACTGGCGCGTCAGCGATATTTGGACGGCCACCGCCCGCTTTGGTTTTGACTACAACCGTCTCTATGACCTCTTGTACCAGGCGGGCCTTACTGCCGGGCAGATGCGGGTGGCAAGCCCGTTCAACGACTGTGCCCAGGAAAGCCTGAAGCTCTACAAAGTGATCGATCCCTCCAACTGGGCGCGCATGATCGGCCGGGTCAACGGCGTCAATTTTACGGGCCTGTACGGAGGCACGACGGCCATGGGCTGGAAAACCATCAAGCTGCCGCCCGGCCATACCTGGAAATCGTATTATGAATTCCTGCTTTCCACGATGGATGCGAGGACGGCGGCCCACTACAACAACATCCTGGAAAAATCCAAAAGGTACTGGATGCAGGGGGGAACCGTCGATCCCGGAACCGCCGATGAAGTGCTGGCGGCCTACCCGCTGGCTGCCGTGACGGGAAAATCGGGTCGCTACGATGGACGCGATATCGTTCAATTCATGGGTTATCCCGACGACATGCCCGTCAGCAATTTCCGGCAGGTGCCCTCTTACAAGCGCATGTGCATCTGCATCATGAAAAATGACTATTTCTGCAGATATGCCGGATTCAGTCCAACCAAGGGAGCGATTGCCCGGCGCCGTGCCGCCGTCAACAAATACCGCAACATTTCATGAACCCCCCCTATCAATCCCCCGTTTATCAAATCCGGCGTGTTCCGCTGGACCAAATCCGCTCCAATGCCTATAACCCGAACAGTGTGGCGCCGCCTGAAATGAAGCTGCTCTACCAGAGCATCAAGGAGGACGGCTACACGATGCCGATTGTCTGCTATCAACTGGAGGACGGCACCTATGAAATCGTTGACGGCTTCCACCGCTGCCAGATCATGAAAACTTACCGCGACATCTACGAACGGGAGGATGGCATGATGCCGGTGGCCGTTATCGACAAGCCTCTTGGAAACCGCATGGCCTCCACCATCAGGCACAACCGTGCCCGCGGGTCTCACAATATCGGACTGATGACCAGCATTATCCAGGAACTGACGGAAGCGGGCATGTCGGATGCGTGGATACTCAAAAACCTCGGCATGGATGCGGAGGAATTGTTGCGCCTCAAGCAGCTCAGCGGCATTGCGGCCCTGTTCCGGGACGGCGAATTCAGCCGGGCGTGGGAATCGAAATAACGTCAACCCGGGAAACCATGAACAAATATGTCACTCAACTGCTGGAAGTCATCCAGAAGAAAACGGGCTGTGACACGAGCGGCGCCGTGCGCTGGCTGGCGGAACAGGCCGGAGTATCCGAAAGAACAGCCTGGAACTGGAAACAGCAGGAAAAGTTGAGGAAGGCAACGGAAAAGAACCTCGGCAGAATTGCCGAGGAATTGAAGAAGTGAACAGGGTTCCGTGTTTCATCCTGCTGAATGCCGCTGGGCATCCGGTTCCATGCTGGACGCGCGGTTTTCGCAAGCGGTTTCATGGGTAACTGCATGAAACTTCCTGTTATCCTTAAGCCGGCAGCGGAATGCAGGCTTTTCCGCGCGGAGCAGTGATGCAGTCTGGCCTATCAATGCTCCGGCCAGGTTCGGAATAGGTTCAGGGATTGCGGTGTGGTGTGCCGGGAAGCGCAATGAACGTTCTGGAACCTCATGTTCCAACGGTGCTGCCATGGATGTTTGTTTTCATTTGCGGCCGACCGGCCGGTGCGGGAAAGACTTTCTCCAAAGAATGATTGCTTGTTGCAATTTTTTGAATTATATCATTTTTTTATGAGATGGCTACTGGTTTTCCTGATGAGCTCTTGCATGGCTTTTGGTGAAAGTATCAGGGGAGTTGTGATTAACGTGATTGACGGCGATACCATTACTCTCCTGGAAAAAACGCCCGAACAGAAGCGGACCTACCGGATACGGCTTGAAGGAATTGATACGCCGGAAAGGGGGCAAAACGGGTATGAAGGAGCCAAGGAGTATCTGGAAAAGCTGATTTGGGGAGAGACGGTTACAGTCAAGTACAGCCAGCATGACAGGTACGGCCGTATTTTGGGGGAAGTCTGGTATGGAAAGGTGTTCGTCAATGAGGAGTTGGTGAAGGATGGATGGGCGTGGATCTATAAAAATTTTTCCGCCAGCCGGAAACTCGCTTCCCTTGAAGCGGAGGCCAGGAAGTCCAAAAAAGGCCTTTGGGCGGAGCCGAATCCCATCCCGCCGTGGGAATGGAAAGCCGCGAAGAGAAGGGAAGATGCCGCCGGAATGTTCCTTACTGAACAGGTTTCCCGGGAAAACGTCTCTTTCCGGGTGCCGTGATGCTGCCGAACAAGGGGTTTTCCAATGAATCAAAGGCAATTTTAATAGCTGCCGTTGTTCAAGGGCGGTCCTGTTTTTCCTTATCCGGCCGGGACGGTTCAAAGATGGCGGGAAGCGGGGTTCCTGCCCTGGAGCCTTTCCAGGGCCACGCTTCCGGATGGGTACGGAACGGCAGGAGATAGTCCGCAGCTTTCTGGATGGAAGCCCCGGCGGCCGTTTTCCGGTAACGGTAGTTTTTATCTCCCATGCGTTCCGCAATTTGCACGAGGTAGCCCCAGGCCTGAAGGGTGTAAACACTGTATTGCCATGGTTCCGCCCGCTTGAGTTCTTCCGGCTGGGAACCGTCGGGGGCAATGTGGCGGTCCATGTTGGCGAAGGCTTCCGCCAGCCATTGGCGCGCTTCGTTGTCGCGGCCCAGAAAGTGAGCCAGATGGGCGCATTGCGCCACATAGAACAGGTAATGGTTGTTGCTGCGCGTATGCGCATGCCTGCCCTGCCTGCTGGTGGCCAGCCATGCGTAGTACTGGTTCAGCCACGCGTCCACCCGCTTCCATTCCTCTTTTGTCAAGGCCCCGGAGCGTTTCAACGCCGCCAGGGCATCCAGAAAATCGGGCATGCGGTAAAGGTCTATGATGCCGCCTCCGTCGCCTTCCGTCCGGTGTCCGGGGCGGATCTGGGCGTATTTCAGGTGGGGCTGCATGCGGGTTGCCGGAGCAATGAACCAGGCTCTCAGCCATTCCCCGGCACGAGAAGCGGCTCGCGGGTCCCTGTTGAGTTCGTACTGGCGTCCCAGGCTGCAAACCGTACCGATAAAAGCGGCCATCTTGCCGCTGTCGTCCATGCTGCGGAGCCGTTGGTTCTTTTTGCCGTCAATGGGCTTGTAGGGGCCTTCCGGATTGGCGGGGTCAGGCCAGTAGTAGAGGGCATAGCTGACGTATTCATTAGCCTGCGCCTTTTCTCCGAACAGGCTTTTTTTCTCTCCAAGGGTGATGACGGGAGCATCCAGCGGGCCGCCATGCGCCGTGGGAAGGAGCAGGGCCGTTAAAAGAAGAAAAGACAGAGCAGTGCCGCCGAAGGACATGCCTTATTCAAGCAGGAACTTTCTGCGGGGACAACCGGGAAATGAAGGAATGCGCCTAATTCCTTTTCAAAGCCGTTCCCTGCCGTTTGCGTAATGGAAAAAAATGGCTCTGCTGACACGGGAGAGGCTTTTTTGTTTGAGCGAAATATCATTTTGTTAGGTATACCTTATAACGAAGGAGATCATCAGAGCCATGACCAGCAGCCGTGAAGATTATTTGAAAGCGATCGCCGAGCTCCAGCGGAGCAGGGAGAGGGTCGGCAACAGGCATATTGCTGATTATCTGGGCGTTTCTGCCGCTTCCGTCAGCGAGATTATCCGGAAGATGGAGAAGGAAGGCCTGGTGGAGAGCATGGAAAGACGCTCCATCCGCCTGACGCGGAAGGGAGAGGAAGCCGCCATGCAGCTGGTGCGCATTCACCGGCTGTGGGAGGTTTTCCTGGTGGAACATCTCGGGTATTCGTGGGGGGACGTTCATGAAGAGGCGGAGAAGCTGGAACATGCGGCTTCCCCCCGCTTGATGGAAAAACTGGACCGTTTTCTCGGTTATCCGGAGATGTGCCCCCACGGAAGGAGGATTCCGGGGAGGGAGGACGGGCCGCTGCCGGAAGGGCCGCTTTCCCGCCTGTCCGACATCCCGGCAGGGATTCCGGCCGTAATCAGGCGCGTTCCCGAATCGAAAGAGCTGCTGGAGCTTCTCACCTCCCTGGGCATTCATCTTCATGAAACGGTAGCCCTGATGGAGGCGGAAGCGCACAGCGGAGCGTTTCTGGTGAAGGCGGAAGAAGGACAGCGGCTGGAATTGCCTGCCGCCGCCGCTGACGCCATCCTCGTGGAAGTTTCTGCATGAACAATTAATGGAAAGGAGAAAACTAACAATGACATTGAACCAGTTGCCTGAAGGGGAGACCGCCAGGATTGAGTCTCTCGGGATGGAAGGCCGTTTGAGACGGCGGTTGATGGATATAGGCATGATTCCCGGCACCCGGGTGGAATGCCTGGAACGGGGGCCGTTCGGAGACCCCGTCGCTTTTCTTGTGCGCGGAACGGTCATGGCGTTCAGGTCTTCCGATCTGGAAATGATTACCGTTAAGTCCGCGTGAAATCAGCCATGGAAGGAGAACGGGTGAGGCTGGACAGCGGAACGGAGAAGGGCGGATCTTCCGGCGCGGCGGAAGAACGCATGCCCATCGTGGCCCTGGCGGGCGCTCCCAACGTGGGAAAGAGCACGGTGTTCAATGCGCTGACGGGGCTGAGGCAGCATACCGGGAACTGGCCCGGCAAGACGGTCGTCCGCGCGGAAGGCATTGTGGGGCGCGGTCCCCGGGAGTACCTTTTGGTGGATACGCCGGGCACGTATTCCCTGCTGGCCTGTTCTTCGGATGAAGAGGCGGCACGGGATTTCATTTGTTTCGGTGACGCGGATGCCGTCATTGTCGTCTGTTCCGCCACCAATCTGGAACGGGATTTGAACCTGGCCCTCCAGGTGATGGAAACGACGGGAAATGTAGTGGTCTGCGTCAATTTAATGGATGAGGCCCGGCGGAAGGGCATCCGCATCGACTGCCCGCTTTTGGAAAAACGCCTGGGAGTTCCCGTGGTTCCGGCATCGGCGGCGAAAGGTGAAGGCCTGGACGTTCTGGCTGATACGGTGCAGCGGATGGCGTGGTCCGGAGAGAGGCGGCCCCCCCTCCGGCTGCCCTATGGGGAGCACGTGGAACCGTGGCTGGCGCGTTTGGAAATGTTGGCCGGGCGTCTTCCGTGGCGCGGTTTGTCGCCCCGCTGGGCAGCCGTCAAGCTGCTGGAAGGGGACGAGGGAACGTTGCGGCTTCTGGAGCAGTACGCGGGAACCGGTTTGAGAGAGGAGAAGGAGGTGCAGGAGATTCTCCGTGAGGCCGCCGCCGCGGAGGCCGGTTCTTCAGGCAGTTCTTTTGGCGACCGCGTGGCGGCGGTATTCGTGGAACAGGCGGAACGCCTGTGCAGGGGAGTGGTCGCTTTGCCGGACGGAGGGGGGCTGGGGCGCGACAGGCGCATCGACAAGGTGCTGATGGGGCGGTGGACGGCTTATCCCCTGATGTTCGCCCTGATGGTGCTGATTTTCTGGATCACCATCGTGGGGGCGAATTATCCTTCCCAATGGCTGGCCGACCTGCTTGGAAAAGGCCAGGAGGCGCTGACGGACCTGTTCCGCCTGGCGCATGCTCCGGAATGGCTGCACGGCGTGCTGGTGCTGGGCGTTTACCGCGTGGTGGCGTGGGTCGTGTCCGTCATGCTGCCGCCCATGGCCATCTTTTTCCCCCTCTTCACGCTGCTGGAGGATTCCGGTTATCTGCCCCGCGTGGCGTTCAACATGGACAAGGTGTTCCAGAAGTGCTGCGGCTGCGGCAAGCAGGCGCTGACCATGTGCATGGGGTTCGGCTGCAATGCCGCGGGCATCACCGGATGCCGGATTATCGATTCCCCCCGGGAACGGCTCGTAGCCATTTTGACGAATAATTTCGTCCCCTGCAACGGCAGGTTCCCGACGCTGATTGCCCTCATGACCATGTTTTTTGCGGGGACGGTGGCGTCCGGGTTGCAGCCGCTGGCTTCCGTGGCGGGCCTGGTGCTGCTGATCGGGTTGGGCGTGGGAATGACGTTTGCGATAACGGCCCTCCTGTCCCATACGATTCTCAAGGGAACTCCGTCTTCCTTTACCCTGGAACTGCCCCCCTACCGCAAGCCCCAGATCGGCCGCGTGATCGTCCGCTCCTTTCTGGACAGAACCCTGGCGGTCCTGTGGCGCGCGGTAATGGTGGCGGCTCCGGCGGGAATCGTCATCTGGCTGATGGCGAATATCCGCGTTGGAGACTCCAGCCTGCTTGTCCACGGCACGCAGTGGCTGGACCCCGCCGGGCGGCTGATGGGTCTGGACGGCGTGATCCTGATGGCGTTCATCCTCGGCATTCCGGCCAATGAAATCGTTTTCCCCCTCATCATCATGGGTTACCTGGCTTCCGACAACATGATGGACATGGACGATATGAACGAGCTGAAGTCCCTCCTGACCAATAACGGTTGGACCTGGGTGACGGCGTTGTGCACCATGCTGTTTTCCCTGATGCACTGGCCGTGTTCAACGGCTCTTCTCACCGTCCGCAAGGAGACGGGCAAATGGAAGTGGGCTGTTCTTGCCTTCGCCATTCCGACGGCCTGCGGCGTCGTGATGTGCCTTCTGGTGGCGGGAACGGCGCGCCTGCTGGGGTTTGCCTGACGGATGAATGGAGTTCATGCTTCCGCGGAGGGATGAAGGCGGCAAAAGTTTCCCTTTCCGGGAGTCCGGAAAGGGAACGGGCCATGGTTCCGGGTTTGCCGGGCAGGCAGCATGAAGCCTTTTCCCGGGCCGCGGATTTCCGTATCAGGCCAGATGCATGCCGCCGGTGACGCCGAAGACTTCCGCAGTGATGAAGCTGGATTCCTGGGAGGCGAGGAAGACGTACAGGCCGGAGAGCTCCACGGGCTGTCCGGCCCGCTTGAGGGGCGTTTTCTGCCCGAATTCCGGCAGGTCCTTCTGCAACTGGCCTCCGGTCACTTGCAGAGCCGTCCAGATGGGGCCGGGAGCTACCACGTTCACCCGGATGCCCTTGGAGGCTACCTGCTTGGCCAGGGCGCGGCTGAAGGCGATGATGGCCGCTTTCGTGGAGGCATAGTCCACCAGGTTCTTGCCGGGCTGGTAGGCCTGGATGGAAGAACACGTGATGATGCTCGCTCCCGGCTTGAGGTGCGGAAGGGCTTCCTTGGCAATCCAGAACAGGGAGAAAACATTCACTTCAAATGTCTTAGTCAATTGCTCCGTGGTAATGTCCTGAATGTCCTCCACCGCTACCTGCTTGCCGGCCACCAGGGCCAGAATGTCCAGGCCGCCAAGTTTTTCCAGAGCGTCCCTGACGAGTTTTTGACAGAAGGCTTCATCGCTGAGGTCGCCCGGCAGCAGAACGGCGTTCCGCCCTTCCTTCCTGATGAGCTCCGCCACTTCCTCGGCATCGCTCTGTTCTTCGGGAAGGTAGTTCAGGGCTACGTCGGCTCCTTCGCGTGCATACGCAATGGCGGCCGCACGGCCTATGCCTGAATCTCCCCCCGTGACCAGGGCCTTCCGTCCACGGAGCTTGCCGCAGCCATGATAGCTTTGTTCTCCGGCGTCCGGCACGGGTTCCATTTCGGACTGGAGCCCGGGAGCTTTCTGCTGCTGTTTTTCATACCCTTCCTGGCGGAATTCGTCGCGCGGGTCCTGCATTTCGTGAATGTCTTTAGTACTCATTTTTTCATCAGTCATGTTTTGGCGTGAAACTGCCGGGAGAAGGAAGGCGCCGCCCGCCATGCGTAAGATAGCTGGCTGCGTCCCTTTCTCCGGTGTTCCGCATTTCCTATCCGTGATGACCGGGATTTGGATGGCCTGTTCAAGGGAAGACATGCTTTTATTTCAGCATGTCATTGATATTCACTTATATAGGATTATTCTGAATGTTATTTCCATTGATCCTGATAGAGCCGTTCATTCACTGGTCTTCCTTGAATCCTGTTGAATTTCTCCAATCCGTTTTCGGGAAAAGCCGCTATATTGTGCTGATTAACCCGCTTGATGATCAAATGATTTGATCCTTTCATCCTATTTGCGCCGAGGGAGGGCGGGAACCTTCCTCCGTTTTTCAGCGCGTCCGCGCCGGATTTCAGGACAGTCCGTAAATGAAGTATCCGGCCACTCCCGTCAGGGTCATCAGCAGGATGGGGTTCATTTTCCATTTCCGCAGGACGAACAGGGCCGCGCCGAACAGGAGAATGCTCGGGAAGTCCACTTCCGCGATGGCGTGCCAGTCAAAGGTGCCGCAGAAGGTCAGCAGCAGGATGGTGCCGCCCGCGGACATGATCAGGCCCACGGAAGCCGCTTTCAGCCCTTCCAGCACCCCGGAAACATAAGCGGATTTTTTATGCCTTTGGAAGAAAAGGTGCAGCAGCAGCGCCGCCGCCACGCCGGGAATGATGCAGCCCAGGGTGGCCGCCACGGCGCCGGGAATGCCGGCGATTTGCAGCCCGACGAAGGTAGAGGTGTTGATGGCCAGAGGGCCTGGCGTCATCTGGGAAATCGTGATGATATCGGTAAAAACCTTCTGGGTAATCCAGCCCTGGTGAATGACCACCTGGTCCCGGATCATCGGGATGACGGCGTAGCCGCCTCCGATGCTGAACGCTCCGATCTGGAGAAAGACGCTGAAAAGCTGCCATAATGCCTGAGTCATCCGGCCCTCCTTCCCAGCGTTTTCCGGACGTGCCACAGGCTCAGGAGGCAGCACACGGCCAGAATGGCGGCGATGTTGGCGTGAAAGGCGAAGCTGGCGAGGAACGCGCCCGGAACCAGCGCGTTCAGCAGGGCGGATTTTCTGCGCAGGATCATCTGCCACATGTCCACGACTATGTCCACAATGAGGGCCGCCACGCCTGCCTGCATTCCCCGGAGGACCGCTTCCACGGCGGGATTGGAACTGAAGGCGTCATACCAGACGGTGATGATGGAAAGAATGACCAGCGGCGGGATGATGGCGCCCAGGCAGCTGCAAATGACTCCGGCCATGCCTGCGGTGCGGTGCCCCGCCAGCGCGGAGAGGTTGACGGCAATGGCTCCGGGCGTGGATTGCGCGATGGCGGCCATGGAGAGAAGCTCCTCTTTGGAAAACAGCCGTTTTTTCCAGACAAAGTATTTATTGATCATCGGCACGACAATGTAGCCGCCCCCGAACGTGAATGCCCCGATAAAGAGGTTGATCCAGAAGAGCCAAAGGCATTTTTTCACTTTTTCTCCGGTCATGGCGTTTAAAGAGGAAGGAATGGCGTTCCGGGTATTCCGCCTTTGCGGGAAATTCGGCAGCCGTTGTCCGGGAAAAGGCGGCTGAACGCCGCGCCGTTCCCGTTTTCCCGGAATAAGGGGTGGAGGGATTCTATCACAGGCGGCGGTGGAAGGCCATGCCATTACATGGATAAAGGGGAGAAAAGAGGTGAAGGTCTGCCTCTTTTATAAGTGGGGGGGACAATTGCGGAGCTTCCCGCGGCGCGCAGCAGGCGGCGGAACAAAAAAAGTCCGGCAGGTTTTACCCTGCCGGATGGCAAAGAATCAAGGGAGCCGGGGGAGAAAGCCATCTTTCCCGGCTTGTTTCCAGGCGCAAGAAAAAAGGAATGCAAGAAGCCGGAGTCAGCTTTTTTCCTGTTCCAGCTCCGCTTTCCGGGCCAGGATTTTTTTCATGACGGCGTGGCGGTCTCCTTCCGGGATTTCCACGGGATTGCCGCGGTAGTCACTGGTCATGGCGGCCAGGGCGCCCCCTACATGATGCATGTTGAAAATCGGCAGTTTCCAGGTGGAGGGCTTTTCCGGGTCGGGAACATAGGCGAAGTCGGAAGCGGGATGTTCCTCCCCGTCCACTTTTTTCATTTTGGGTTCATGGTCGCGGTCCATAAGGAATGGACAACCGTCCTTGCGGGCCATTGTAAAAAAGGCCGGGATAAGACGCACAAATTCAACCGTCCGGTGTAAAAGCGGCTTGTCCCGGCGCATTTTTATTTTTTATGGAGCCTTTTGTTCCAGCGGTTTCAGGGGAGCCAGCTTCAGGTTCACCATCCCTCCCGTAAAATAATAGACGGGGGTTTTTCTTCCCGGCACGTCCAAGGGAGCCCTTGCCATTTTGGATTCTCCAAAAAGGGTGTCGTCCACCTCCAATCCGAAGCGCTTGAAGGTTTCCCTGTAGGGGGCGAGCAGTTTTTCCTCCCGTACCAGCCTCACGCAGACGCTCATGTAATGGCCGTCCTTTTTGGAGACACGGCTTTTCCCCTCCCTCGCCAGCTGCTTGAATTTTTCCTGGACGTCCTTTGCCCGTCCCAGGGAAGGCGTGGAAAAGCAAGTGATTTTTTCCAGCGGCATTCCCCTGGCCTGCTGTTCTTCCAGGAATTGCTCCAGGGCCGCCAGGTAATCCTGCAGCATGTAATCTTTGGGATAAGGGAAGGAACTGTCCCGTAACACGCAGGTAGCTTCTCCGCCGGGATGGGTATATTCCCTCAGCGTGAGTTTGAATTGAGGCGCCTTTTTTTCTTTTCCCTCATTTTGAATGGAAGGGGAGGTTCCGGAGTCTGTTGTATCAGCCATGGAAACCGGCACGGCCAGCAGGGAAAGGGAGACGAGGGCAATGGGCGGGGAAGGAGGAATCCGCATGGTTCCTTTTAAACTGATAACACATCTATCGTCAATACTTTATTGTCCTGCGAAAACGTATTCCCCTTTCTTGGAGGAATCCTCCGGGGCTGTCCGCCTTCCGTTTCCGCGTTTTGCTCTTTACAAGAGGGCCGGGATAGATGAGCATGAGCCCGTTAATTTATAATTGTTCTTATTTATGGAAAATACATACCACCATACCCAGCTTCCGGAGGGACGCATTCCCGCCCTGCGCGTGGAACCGATGCCTGCGGACACCAATCAGAGCGGGGAAGTGTTCGGCGGCTGGGTGATGAGCCAGGTGGACCTGGCGGGAGCCAATACGGCCATGCGTTATGCGTTGAGCCGCTACATCGTGACGCGTGCAGTCAGCAGCCTGACGTTTGAAGCTCCCGTGCTGGTGGGCGATGTGGTTTCCTTTTATACGGAGATTATCAAGGTGGGGCGCACCTCCGTCACCGTAAAGGTGGAGGTGTACGCGGAACGCCTGACGAAGCTCTGCAATAATATTGCCAAGATTACGGAGGCGGAGCTGGTTTACGTGGCCCTGGGGGCGGACAAGAAGCCGATTACCCTGGAAGAGTCCCGCGCCCAGTTCGCGCAGTGCTGCTCCCTTGAAACGGGGGACAGCGTTTCCTGTTCCTGAACAGAGGCGGGGGCCGCGTTCCCGCGCGTCAGGCCGCTTTTTTCCGTCTGCGGGTGATGCCCTTGTTTTTATCCACCAGGGCAAAGATGAAGGAGCTGGCCGCGGCAATGGCGCCGATGGTGACGAAGGTGGCGTGGAAGGCGGCTTCCACGGCCTTTCCGGAGGTGGCTGAATGGCCGCCGAAGCTGTCCAGCAGCAGGGAGGCCGCGGCAATGCTGACGGCGATGGAGAGCTGCATGATGGTGGAGAGCAGGGAGTTGCCGCTGCTGGCGTCCGCGTTGGGGAGGTCAATCAGCGTCAGGGTGTTCATGCAGGTGAATTGAATGGAGTTGGCCGCGCCCAGCAGGGCGAGCATGCCCAGCAGGGTGAGTTCGTGGGTGCCGGGGCTGATGAAGTAGAAGGCGGCCAGCAGCGTCCCGATGGTAAAGGTATTGACGACCATGATGTTCCGGTAGCCGAATTTGCCGAGCAGGCGCGGCGCGACCGTTTTTGCCAGCAGGTTGCTCAGCGCCAGGGGAATCAGGGACATGCCGGACTGGAGGGCGGAGTAACCCAGCACCACCTGGAAGAAGAGCGGAATCAGGTACGGCAGGCAGCTTCCCCCCAGGCGGCAGACGATGTTGCCGGCGATGCCGATGGCGAAGTTCCTGATGCGGAACAGGGAGGGGCTGAAGATGGGCGCCTTTGAACGGAACGCCAGCACCCAGTACAGGAGCTGGAACACGCCTCCGGAGGACAGGAGCAGGGCCATGCGCGTCTTGTCGGCTGCGCCTCCTGCGGTGGAGAGGCCCATGGTGACCAGCACGGCGGAGGAGGAGAAGAGGAAGAAGCCCGCCCAGTCGAATTTCTGTTCCCGGACCGCTTTAAGGTCCGGCATCAGTTTCCAGGTGGCCCACAGGCCTGCGATGCCCACCGGAATGTTGATCAGGAAGATCCAGTGCCAGGAGGCGTACTGGACGATGATGCCGCCCAGCACCGGCCCCAGGAGAGGCCCCAGCAGCGCCGGAATCGTCACGATGTTCAGAACGTTGACGAACATGGAGCGCGGATAGGAGCGCAGGACGACCAGACGCCCTACGGGCATCAGGAAGGCCCCCCCGATTCCCTGGATGACGCGGCACGCCGTCATCATGGCGACGGAGGTGGAGAGGGCGCACAGCAGGGACCCCGCGGAGAAAACGGAGATGGCGAAGAGAAAAGTGCGGCGCGAGCCCAGCTTGTCGGATATCCATCCGGAGGCCGGTATCAGGACGCAGACGGTAAGCATGTAGGCCGTCACCAGGGAGTGAAGCTGCAGCGGGTGGCTGTTGAAGCTGCGGGCGATGGTGGGGATGGCCGTGTTCAGGATGGTGGCATCCAGCATCTGCATGAAGAATGCCGATGCCACAAGAAAGGGCAGGTAGCGCAGCGCTTTGGAGGATGTCGGCAGTTTTTCCATGGAAGACCGCCGCCAGTATCCGGCTGGGCCGCGCCGGGGGCAAGGCAGATGTTTGTCCCGGCGCTCCCGTTGTTTTCCTGGCGCCCCGAACCGCTGTTATGCCCTGGGCTCCGTTTTACGGCCTGGGCTGTTCCGGTGCGCGCCGCGCCAGCACGCGTTTGGAAAGCCATGCGCGCACAGGTTCGTCATAAAGCTTCAGGCACCCGTAGGCCACGGCAATGCAGATGAACAGGACGCCCACCGCCACGGGGAGAGCGCGGGAAAAGGGCACTTCCGCATCGTGCACCCAGGCCAGGTACAGGTAAACGATGGGATAGTGGGTGATGTAAAGGGGGTAGGAGATGTTTCCCAGGAACCGGCTGGCCCGGGAGGAGATGTCGCCTGGGATGTCGCTGGCTCCCAGAAAGACCACCGCGGGGAAGATGACGATGATGCAGAAGGCGTCATACAGGCCGTTCAGGCGGAAGTTTTCCGCCCCGCCCACGTGCGGCATGGCCAGCGCTCCCACCAGAAGCAGGCTGCACCACCAGAAGCCGTGCCTGACCCGGCCGGGCTTGCACAGGCGGAACAGGAGCAGGCCGCCGAAGAAGGGGAACATGAGCCGCGTCAATCCCACGCGGCACTGTTCCACGTCCAGCGTCCAGCCGCCGATGTTGTTGCCCTGCGTGTAGCACTGGTGGATGAGGGCGCAGGCCGCCAGGAAGACCAGGACCGCCAGCCACCGGCTGGTGAATTTCCTGATGAGCACGGCGTAAAGGATGTTGGCGATGTATTCGAAGAAGAGGGACCAGGCCGGACCGTTCAGCGGGTGCATTTCCGTCCATCCGCGAATATCCAGGGAAACGGGGACGGGCAGCAGCGTGAACCCCACGGTCATGACCAGCAGCATTTTCCATACAGGGGTCTGTGCGATGTTCGGGAAGATTTCAGACCCCTGGAAGTAAAAGAGGGCTCCACCCAGCAGCATCCCCATGACCACCATGGGTTGAAGGCGCACCAGCCGCCGCTTGCAGAAATTCCACAGGCTCATCTTTCCCCAGCGGTCGTCATAGGCATACCCGATGACGAAGCCGGACAGCATGAAGAAGAAGTCCACGGACAGATAGCCGTGGTTGATGATCTGGTCCGTGTGGAATTGGAAGTCCCTGGCGCTTCCTTCAAACATGTGGAACAGGACCACCATGACGGCGGCTACGCCGCGCAGGCCGTCCAGGGCGGCATAATGCGGTTTGGGAGCCAGAACGGAGGGAGAGAGAGGGGCCGGAGTGCTCATGGTATAAGTACGGCGAAAAGTGATTGTGCTTACAGAAAAAGGGGCGATGCGTATTTTACGTGCGCGGCCGCGGAACCCCGGAACGGGTTTTTCCGCAGGGAAAGTCCCGGTACAGGCTGGTACTGAGACGGCTTGCCCGGCGGACAGGCAAGCCGTTTCCTATCTTCCACAGACGGCGTGAGACGTAAAGAAAAATGATGAAGGCTGTTCCTTCTCCCTTTTTCCTTTAAAGAGCCGGATTCCGGAGGAAAAGAGGCCCGGCGCCTACGGCGCGGGGGCAAGTACAATGGACTTTGTTTCCGCGCCGCTGGTGATTCCCTTGACGGTCAGGGTGCATTTTCCCGGCGGCAGGGTAAGGACGCCGGGGGAGTGCTTTACGAACCGGGACCATCCGCCGGTTCCCGGAAAAGTGAATTCCGTCAGCTTGTCATTGATGGAATAACCCAGCTTGAACAGGGTGGAGGCGGGATCGGCAATGGCATAATCCGTCGTTACCGTATAGGTTCCTCCGTTTTTGGTGAAGATTTCCCAGCTGACGGAGCTGAAGTGGGACAGGATGTTGAATTTTCCCGCATCTTTTGCCAGGGCATGCGTGATGAGGCAGTTTTCAGGCGAGAGCGTGATTTTGCCGCTGGCCGCCGGCTGGACTACCGGGAAGATAGAGGCGGGAATGAGCCGGATATAGCGGATGTAAATGCCGTCCCTCCCTTTTTTCTTGAGCGTAAAGGTTTGTTTTCCCTTAACCAGGTTCATGCGGCCCAGATGGTAGATTCCCCCATCGGCCTCACCGCCGCCGGAAGTGGGCACATTCCACAGGAAGGGGGCGCTGTCGCCGCATTTCAGTTCATAGCGGGCGGAAGCGGTAGCCGTCCAGGGGAACGTGTACCAGGCTTCAAGGATGTATTCCCCGTCTTGGGCGACGTTGATTTCCCAGCTTGCGCCGGAGTCTTTTTCCGCCATGCCGGCGATGAATTTGACGGACCGTATTTTTGCCAGCTTGCTTTTGGAAAGTTCCGCATTTTCAGCCTTCATCAGGACGGTCTTCCCCTGAATGGCGCCGGAGGCTGCCGTTTTAATCAGTCCGTCCGCCGGGAATTTGGCCTGGACGGCTGCGCAGAGCAGGAGGGAGGCATTCAGCATTAAGAGCAGTTTCATGTTGGATATGGATGGTTGGAGTTGAAAGACAGATGTTAATCTATTTCATCTTGTCCTTCAAGACGCTGTTGCCGTCAATAAAAAAGTGGGCAGGATTTTTCGTGCCTTCCCTCCGGATATGGTTCCGGAATGGCGAGAGGGCCGGCGATTCTCCGGCCTCCGGAGGGACTTAACAAGGGAGTTTTTACAGCTGGGAAGCTTGACGCTGGGCCGGATAATTTTCCGGAAATTTCCAGTAGTATGTTGAGAAGGAAGAAAGAGGAAAAGCTGCTTGTTCTCCATGCGTCAAGAGCATTTAATCAACGATGGCCGGAATACCCCCTGGCTGCCCTGATGATTGATGATGAAACGTTATTTGCTGATTTTCCTCCTGTCCGGAATGGACACGGGAGCGCTGAAGGCTGAAAAGGTCCTGGACGGCTTTGACGAGGAACCTTTTGAACAGCCCGTAATCCTGCCTGAAAAAACGCGCCTGTCGCCTGTGGCGGCCTATATGGGAGAGCCTTCCGCCGGCGGAACGGGAAAAGCCGTCCGTGCCGTGCTTGCTGCAAGTGGTGGAGGTGGCCGCAAACAGATGGCCGGGCCTGAATGGAAAGGCGGGAACGGACTGGATTGCCGCCGAATTGTTTTTCCAGTTGAACGGCTGTTCCATTACCCTGGGGAGGCAGTTGTTCCTGGATGCCCGGCAACCCGTTCTCCCAGTTGGTTCAAGGCTGTTGTTTTCCGGCTCCCTTCCCGCCGTACCGGATACCGGAGCTTTCCGTGGAATGCGTGTACCGGGCTCCGCCCATTTACAACGTGCAGTGGTCGCTGGAGAGCTGGGATTATGAAGGGAATGTGATGCGCGCGGTCAGGCGGCCGGTAGTGGAGAAAGAGGGGGGTGAAACTGTTTCCTATGACGTGCCTGTCCTCTGGCGCGGAAAAGCGGCGGCGTCTTTTCCGCTCACTCCGCCGGGGCGCATTCCCTGGCGCATGAACTTCATGCGCCGTCCGGCATACGGATGCCGGACGGCGGCCCTGCGGGGAAAACACGGATGGGAGCCGCGCGCATTCCTCTCACGGAAGCAGGTGCCGGGTGCGTTCAGTGTGACTGGAGCGATACGCGGTTGGCCAGCGGCTTGCCTTCCAGGAAGTCCCGGATGTTGTGCAGGGTGACTTCCGCAATGTTGTGCAGGGCTTCCTTCGTGAAAAAGCCCTGGTGGGAGGTCAGGATGACGTTGTTGAAGGAGAGCAGGCGCGCCAGGGTGTCGTCGTCAATGATTCGGTCGGACTTGTCTTCGTAAAAATATTCACCTTCCTCTTCATACACGTCCAGGCCGGCGGACCCCACTTTTTTTGATTTCAGGCCGTCAATCAGCATTTCCGTATTAATCAGCTTGCCGCGTCCCGTGTTGATGATCATCACGCCGTCCTTCATTTTGCCGATGGAGTCCGCATTAATCAGGTATTCCGTTTCCGGGGTGAGGGGGCAGTGCAGGGAAATGATGTCGGACCGGGCGTACAGGTCGTCCAGCGTGGTGTACGTAATGCCGGCTTCTTCCGCAAAGCGCTGGTCGGGGTACGGATCGTAGGCCAGGATGTTCATGCCGAAACCCTTGAGGATGCGGATGAGGATTCTGGCGATTTTCCCCGTTCCGATGATGCCGGCCGTTTTCCCGTTCATGTCAAAGCCCATCAGCCCGTGCAGGGAAAAGTTGCCGTCCCTGGTGCGCCAGTACGCGCGGTGTATCTTGCGGTTCAGGGAGAGCATCAGGGCTACGGCGTGTTCCGCCACCGCATAGGGGGAGTATTGGGGGACCCTGACGACGGGCAGGTCCGCTTCTTCCGCCGCTTTCAGGTCCACGTTGTTGAATCCGGCGCAGCGCAGGGCCAGCAGTTTGACGCCGTTTTCCTTCAGGCTCCGGATCACTTCCCGGTTTGCCGTGTCGTTGACGAAGATGCACGCCACGTCCGTGCCGCGGGTCAGCGGCACGCTGTCCGGGGTGAGGTGCCCCTTGAAGTAGCGGATGTCGTAATGGAATTCGCGCTCGTTGATCGGATTGAAGGAGTCCCGGTCGTAGGGCTTGGCGTCAAAAAACGCAATGCGGCAGGAATGGTCGGTCATGTGGAAGGGAGGGGGGTTAGGCGGTCGGCGGTTTTTTTTTCGCGCTTCCCTGGCTGGCGACGGCTTCCATGCGTTTGCGGATTTCTTCCGGATCTCCCAGAAAGTAGTCTTTCTCCAGGTTCAGGGAATCGTCAAATTCAAACACATAGGGAATGGCGGTGGGAAGGTTCAGGGAAAGAAGCTGGTCGTTGGGGATGTTTTTCAGGTACTTGATCATGCCGCGCAGCGTGTTGCCGTGGGCCACGATCAGGATATTGTCCAGCGTCCGGAGGGAGGGGAGGATGGTTCCCTCCCAGTAGGGCATCATGCGGTCAATGGCCTCCTTCAGGGATTCCGTCCGCGGAAGTTCGTTATCCGGCACCCCCTTGTAGCGGGGGTCCCACTTGGGGTTGGCGGGATCATCCTCCGCCAGGGGAGGGGGCGCCACGTCATAGCTGCGCCGCCAGATCAGCACCTGCTCGTCTCCGTATTTTTGGGCCGTTTCACTTTTGTTCAACCCCTGGAGCATGCCGTAGTGCTTTTCATTCAGCCGCCAGCTTTTGGCGACGGGCAGCCAGTCCTGGTCCAGACGGTCCAGCACGCAGTTAAGCGTCTTCACGGCGCGCTTGAGGTAGGAGGTGTAAGCCTGGTCAAAAGCCATGCCCTTGTCTTTCAGCAGGTCGCCCGCATGATTCGCTTCCTCTATCCCCAGTTCCGTCAGGTCCACATCCGTCCATCCGGTGAACCTGTTTTCACGGTTCCACGTGCTTTCTCCATGGCGCAGAAGAACAATTGTTTTCATATCGCTGAATTTAGACAGGCGCCCTCCGGCTTTCGCGCAAAGGAATGGAGGCGTATGACGTGATAATATTCCTCGCCGCAGGAGAAATTCCTGCCGTCCGGCCCCGGTAGTCCGCCGGGGGAAGGGAAGGACGCCTCACAGGTGCGGCGGCGGCGGGTAAAATTGTGATTGGCAACCGTCTTCAAATGGATTAACAGTTCAGCATGATGAAGCAATATGGTTTCAGTTGGGCTGCCGCCCTGATGGCCGCCGGAGTGGGAGCATTGGCATGGGCCGGTCCCGGGGCTGTCCGGAATGTGCAGAAGCCCGCTCCTTCCGGTGGAGCCCCCGCCGTGTTCAAGTTCGGCGGGGAAGGGAACCAGGAGTTCATGCTGAATGGAAAACCGTTCCAGATACGCGGAGCGGAGATGCATCCCCAGCGCATCCCCAGGGAGTACTGGAGGCACCGCATCAGGACTGCCCGGGCCATGGGCTTGAACACCATTGCGTTTTACGTGTTCTGGAACGACCATGAACAGCCGGACGGCAGCTTTGACTTCAAGACGGGCAACCGCGATCTGGGAGAGTTTCTCAAGATATGCCAGGAGGAAGGCATGTGGGTTCTGTTCCGCCCCGGTCCCTATGTGTGCGGGGAATGGGACCTGGGAGGGTTGCCCCATTATCTGCTGAAGGATCCCAAGGCCAAATTGAGGACTACGGAAGACGCCAAATTCATGAAGGCGCAGACGCGGTATCTGGAAGCCGTGGCCCGTGTGGCGGAGCCGTTTTTGGTCAAAAACGGAGGCCCTATCCTGATGACCCAGCTTGAGAACGAATACGGGAGCTACCAGAGGAAGGACCGCAAGTACATGGAGTGGCTGAAAGCGTTCTGGACCAGGAAGGGCTTCGGCCCCTTTTACACGTCCGACGGCGCGGGGGAACATTTCCTGAAAGGGGTGGTGCTTCCCGGCGTGGCCGTGGGACTGGACCCGGGGCTGAACGACGGCCACTGGGAGGTGGCTAATAAGTGCAATCCGGGCGTTCCCGTTTTTTCCTCGGAAACGTATCCGGGCTGGCTGCGGCACTGGGGGGAGGGGAACTGGGCCCCCACCCCAGGCATTGTCAACCACGTCCGCTGGTTTATGGACAAGGGGCGCTCCTTCAGCCTGTTCGTTTTCCACGGTGGCACCAACTTCGGGTTTACGGCGGGCGCCAACAACGGGGGGCCGGGAAAATACCAGCCGGACCTGACGAGTTACGATTACGGCTCTCCCGTGGACGAACAGGGCCGGATGAATGAATATTACGCCCAGATGAGGGAAATCATCCTGGAAAAACTGCCTCCGGAAGCCGCCGTGCCGGAACCTCCCGCGGACATCCCGGCCATGGAGATTCCGGAGTTCACGCCCGTGGTCCATGCCGGCCTTTGGGAGAACCTGCCCAAGCCCTTCCGGTCCAAGTTCCCGCAGCCGCCCTATTTCGAACAGTGGAACCAGAACCAGGGCATCGCCGTTTACAGCGCCACCGTTCCGGCCGGACCGTCTGAAACGCTGGAATTCGCCAACGTCAATGACTATGCCCAGGTGTACCTGAACGGGGAGCCGGTCGGCACGCTGGACCGACGCCTGGGACAGAAGAGCGTGGAGCTGCCGGAGCGCAAGAAGCCGGGAACGCTGGAAATCCTGGTGGAGGCCATGGGACATATCAATTTCCACATCAGCATGGAGAGCGACCGCAAGGGGCTGCACGGCCCTGTGAAGCTGGGAACGCGCGAGTTGAAGAACTGGACGGTGAGGGCCCTTCCCCTGAAGGCTGACTCCATTGTCCAGGCGCCCAAGGGAAAGGGCCCTTCCCGGAAACGGGAAGGAGCGCATTTCCGGGCCGTCGTGAACATTGAAGAGCCGCAGGACACGTTCCTGGACATGTCCCGCTATGCCAAGGGATACGTGTGGGTGAACGGCGTGAATGTGGGGCGGTATTGGAATGTGGGGCCTCAATTAAGGCTGTATGTTCCGGCCCCCTTCCTGAAAAAAGGGGAGAATGTGATTGATGTCCTGGACCTTCACGAGAAGGAGCCCAAGCCCATCCGCGGCATGAAGGAGCGCAACAAGGAGCCTGGAAAGATAGATACCAAAAACCTGGACAACCAGTGGTAAAACCGCCGGGCCTTCTGCCCGCGTCACCGGAAAAAGCTTTTTTCCATGAACCCGCGCCATGGGGGGAGCCGTAGCCTGCGTGTCAGACGCCCTGAGCCTGCCTTTTTCTCCGGAATTCCTCTTTGAACGCCTTCCAGTCCGTGTCTCTGACCAGTTCCGCGAGGTTGGAGTAGTAGGACCGGTGGTGCCCGAAGCGTTCGTCCATCAGCTCTTCAAGCGCCTTTTCCGGCTTCCAGCCCTGCATGACGATGCGGTAGGCGGCGCAGACAATGCCGGTGCGGTCGGACCCGTGCCAGCAGTGCACCAGAACGGGCTTGGGCGCTCTGCTGATGACCAGCAGGCAGTCCATGAGTTCTTCCCGGGTCACTTTCCCTGCCGCCAGTTTAATGCGGTACAGGCGCAGTCCGGTATGTTCCGCCTCATCGGCGTCGCTGTGGTATTCCCGCAGGTTCAGGACGGATTTGAGCCCCAGCTTTTCCAGGGCCTTGAACCCGTCGCCGCCGGGTTGTCCGGAACGGTACAGCTCCGGGCTGAGGCGGTAGCAGTTTCTGGCGTCTTTTACCTTGATGGGAGCGGGGGGGTCCATCAAGATTTCTGCGCAGGCAAGGGGAAGAGGCGCCGCCAGAACGGCGAGTATCACAGCGTTCCGGTTCATGGTTTCTTTCAGGAATCGGACGGGTAACCGACGCTCTGGGCGTACAGGACTTTTTTAAAGACGGGGAGTTTCAAGCGCCGCTGGATATAGTCGGCGTCAATCATGGCGCGGAAGACGGTGCCGAGGCCCGCGGAAGTACAGAAAAGATAGACGTTTTCTCCGATGAACCCCACGCCCGTGCAGGCCGTGACCAGTTTTCTTTTGGCGTCAAAGTCTCCGGGCTGTTTGGACTGGTCCACCACATAGACCAGGTTCAGCGGCGCGGTAGCCGCGAATTCCTGCGTTCCCGTGGCGGCACGCATATCGCCCTGAACCACTCGCTCCAACTGGTGGGTTTCCGGCTTGTAAAGATAGGCGCCCTGCGGCAGGACGGCATAGATTTCTATTTCGTTGGAATTCTGGGAGGACGGCGCCGTACGGTAATCAGGATCGTCCCGGTTGACGCCTTGAGCCGCCCAGAGCAGGGAAGACAGGATTTCCATCGGAATGGGCTTGTCTGCGAAGGATCTGGTGGAATGCCGTTCATTCAGAACCTGCATGAGCGGCCTGCCGCCCTTTTTGTCCGGCGGAGGCAGCACGATGTTGTCACTGAGGGCCGTTCCGGAGAGGAGGCCTCCCGAAATGACGGCCAGAAGCGGGCTGAGAGCATGAGAAATATTCATAGGTGGCGAAAGACGGATAAAGATGATGGAATAATCAGCAGGATACTTGTATTTTTCTCATGTTTTTGGGAACACGTGAGAACCTCATCCTATAAAATGGCTATGAAAACACAAGGAAAAATCCCTTGGTTTGATTCTTAACGGGTTCCGGAAGATGGACTCTCCGGAAAAGACCGTTGTTTCAAGTTGACCTTGGGAGGGTATTGCGCTTTTATGTCAAACGGAACAGGGATGGAAATCTTTTTTCCTTCCCTGCCCAATTTGCTCCAACCCGTTCAAGCCTTATCCCATGAATCCTGTCAATCCCTTGCGTCCCGGTTCTCCCAAGCGTAAAAAATCCTCCTCCGGGGGAATTGTCATGACCATTATCCTGGTGCTGGCTCTTGCCGGCGGCGGAGTGGTTTACCACCGCATTTCCGTTCAACGGGAGGCGGGGGCCGCAGAGCTGGCGGCCAGAAGGGAGGCGGAAGCGAAAGCGGCGCGCGCACGGAAGGCTGCGGAGCTGGAGGCGGCGCGCAAGGCTGCGGAGGAACGGGCGCGTGCGGAGGCGGCGGAAAAAGCACGGCTGGAAGCGGAACGCCTGGCCGCGGAGGAAGCCGCCAGAAAACGGCAGAAGAAGGAACCGGAAGCGGTGAAGCCTGCTCCCGCGGAACTGAAGGAAGAGCCCGTGGTCCAGGAGGAAGATCCGCGGCTGGAGATTTTTAAGAAGCCCGTTTTGCTGGTCAGCCTGAAGGCCAATAACGCCGCCAATAGAAAGCTGTTTACGGACGCCTTCAATCTGGCCCTGGAGACGGGCCGCTATGACTTGTACGCCGGTTTCCTGCGGTCCAATCTGGAACGTGACGCCGTTAAGGTCATCAAATTCGGCAAATTCGACGTGTCCATGTACGATCAAAGCCCCTATCTCATGCGCGCCAATGAGCTGTACCAGCTCATCAGCAAGGTGGGGGCGGAAACCATTCAGGAACAGATCCAGGAGAGTTCCCCCAGGTATTTCTATCCATGGCTTTTTTCAGACCCCTCCGACCCCCTGCGGCTCTTCCTGCGCACGATGGCGCGGGAACAGACTCCCAGGGAGGAATGGGGAGGCATCCTGCGGAAGTGGGCGGAGTTCTGGATGAAAACCTCCGCCATGCCCCGGAGCAAGTATTCCTCCCTGGCGCTGGCCTGCGCCATGCTGGACCCCCGCATCGCCTCCAGTCCGTCCAGGCTGCGGGCCTCTTCTTCCACCAACATTTCCACCACTCCCCTGACGCTGGAACAGGTGTTCGAGTACTTCGTGGAGATGGATGAAGCCCACGAGCTTCTTACGGATATTACCAAATTAAGCCCTTCCGAGCTGCTGTTCGTGGTGGACGTGCGCCTGCCGAGGTCGGAGATGGACTGGGCGCGCAAGAAGGTGCGCCTTACCCGGAAAGGCTGGGGCGGCGCCTATTCCATGATCCGCTACCGGATGGACCGCGCCGCCCTCGGCAAGGACCCTTACACGAATTACACCTTCCAGGAGATTCTGGATGAAGGCGGCATCTGCATGGACCAGGCCTATTTTGCCGTGAATACCGCCAAGTGCAACGGCATTCCCTCCGCCTACGTCACCGGGGACGGCAACCGCGGCCCGCACGCCTGGATCAATCTGCTGACGACGGACGAAACCTGGCAGTCCTATGGCGGGTATGGGTACAATACGGGGCATTTTTCCCATCCGCACAACCGCAAGTCAAAGCATGAATCCACTCTTCTACAGGGCATGGACAAGAAGGTGAACGGCTCCCGGCTGGACACCTCCCTGGATTACCTTTCCCTAGCGGACCTGTTTGAAGAGATGCAGAAGCCGGATTGCGTCCGGGTGATGCTGGAAGCCGCCACGCAGGCCACCCCCGGAAGCCCTCTGGGCTGGGAACGCCTGATCGCGCTGATGAGCCGTCCGGAAAGCGGCACGAAGCTGGAGGAATGGGATGCGCTGGTGACCATGATCAAGCGCAAGTTCCGCTCCCGGCCGGATTACCTGGCCATGGCCGCCCGCGTGGAGGATGAATACATTTTCCCCATGCGGGACGCCTCCACCAACAAGCGCAATGTGGCCCGGGACCTGAAAAAGCTGGAAAAGGAGACGGACGAGGGCCGCAGCGACCTGACTTCCGCCGCCATCAAGCGGCAGGCGGACATCCTGATGGAGAACGGGGACAAGGCCGGCGTGGCTTCCCTGTACCGCAAGTCCATGAAGGATTACGCGCGCCGCGCGGAAGTGTTCGAGGCGCTGATGGGGCAGTATTACCAGTATGTCTCCCAGGAGCCGGAGGCCGTTCTTCAGCTCGCCAAGGAGGCGGAATCCTCCTACAACCGCTATATCCGGACCAAGTCGGACGACTACTTCAAGGTGAAGAAGGAGGTTGCCATCCAGAGGAAGATAGCCGGGTACTATGAAAAGGGCGGCAATGAAAAGAAGGCCGCTTCCCTGCGCAAGGACGCGGAGAAGCGGGAGAAGAACAGCAAGAAGGGCATCCGGGAGGAGGGATAGCCCGGCAGGCCGCCTGCGGCCCCATCCATCATTTCCCCAGGCGCGCGGCCCTGGCCGCCTCCGGCTGCGGCATACCCGTGGAATGAACGTTTTTAGGCTGGAATGCTGTCTTATCTTCAACTAATACATGACCTATATGGCAAGAGAACCTTACGCGAACTTCTGGCCCAAAGTGGCGGATACCGCTTTTGTGGCGGAAAGCGCCGACCTGATCGGAGATGTCACCATTGGAGAGCACGCCAGCATCTGGTACCACACCACGCTGCGCGCGGACATCAACAAGATCGTCATTGGAGATTACTCCAATATCCAGGATAATAGCTGCATCCATCTGGCGGACGACTTCGGCTGCCATGTAGGCAAGTACGTGACCGTGGGCCACGGCGTGATTCTGCACGCCTGCACGGTGGAGGACAACTGCCTGATCGGCATGGGGTCCATCATTCTGGACGGCGCGGTCATCGGCCAGGGATCCGTGGTGGGCGCGGGCGCGCTGATCACCAAGGGCACCGTCATTCCGCCCAATTCCCTGGTGCTGGGGTCCCCCGCCAAGGTGGTGAAGGACCTGGGCCCGGAATCCGCGGATAATAACCGCAAGTGGGCGGAGAAATACGTCAAGGTCGCTACCCGGTATACGGAGCGAGTCATCAATCCCGGTTTTTAACATTTGATTTCCGCACGCCATGCCGGATGAAAAGCTGATCACCCTGGAACCGTACGCCCTGCTCTATACCCGGGCCGGGGCAGGGGTGTGCCTGCGTGATCCGCTGACCGGCAAGGCGGGCGTTATCTTCATGGAGCTGGCGGACGGCATGGCGCTGGAGCGCAGCCTGAACGGGGAACGCCCGGTGCGGCCGGACACGTCCTCCCTGCTGTCCCATTTTTTATCCGCCATGGAGTGCCGGGTGAGGCTGGTGCTCATCAATGGCCGCAAGGATGAAGTTTTTTACGCCCGCGTGGCGGTGGAGGCCGCCAACGAGGTCATGGACAAGCTGGTGGAGCTGGACGCCCGCCCGTCGGACGCCCTGATGATTGCGGCCCAGTTCGGGACCGGAATCAAGATTGTTCCCGCCGTCTGGGAAAGCATGGAGAACATCCTGCCCCAGCTGGAACAGCTGGACGCGGATTCCCCGGACAGCCGCGCGCCGGTGTATGTGGGAGAGCCGTAGGAACGGCGCTTCCGGCTGCCGGACCTTTTCCCGCCTCCCGGGCACGCCATCCGGCGCGGCGGCGGCTTGAGGAACCGTCTCCCGGTTTGCCGCCCGGAGGCATGATTGCGGCATAAGATTTTCCGGTCCTTGGGCATACCTACTTTTTACAAAAAAAACTTGCTAAGGCGCCGGAATCCCTATACATTCGCCGCACATCACTTCAAGTGGGTAGATTCCCGAGCGGTCAAAGGGGGCAGACTGTAAATCTGTTAGCATTCGCTTTCGAAGGTTCGAATCCTTCTCTACCCACCACTTTATTACTTTCATATTTGTTCACAGCCCTTGATTCTTCAAGGGTTTTTTCATTTCTTGCTTGCATGAGTTATCATGAGTACGCATGAAATAGGTGTACACTCAAGTGTACGTTTTCATCTTCTCCAAGTGTACATCATTAAAAAACACTGTTAGACATGGCCGGATTGATCAAAAGAAAGAATTCATGGGTTGCCCTTTTCAGCGTTGCGGGAAAGCAGATCCGGAAAACAACGAAAATAGCCGTTACCCCTTCCGTTATTCCTCCAGGAAAAAGCAAAATGGCTGTGATGAGGGAGAACGAAGCCAAAGCCCGTTTGATAGCCGAAGAACTGGAAAAAGCCGCCAACGGGGAACGGGTGGATGCCGAGAAGGTGAAAGCCATTGCCGGGGAAAGGGCGGGAAGAAAACTTTTGCGAGGCAAGCAGTACATGCAGGGTGTTAAGGAATACCTGGAAGAATGGATGAAGAGCCGCCAGAATGGGACACTGAAGAATGATCGGGTAGCTGTAAAGCGGTTTCTCGCATTGCTTGGAGATTCACAAAACATGCCGTTAGACATGGTAACGTCTGAACATGCCCGCCGTTTCATGGAAAAGGAGCTGGAACGGGTTTCTTCCGGAACAGTAAAGAATCTAACTGATTGCTTACGGGCGGCCTTTAACAGGGCCATAGACGGCAAACTGATTGGGAGCAATCCCTTTCACAGGGTAACACCCGGAAAGCTGGATAAGACGGACAAGCATGAACGAAGAGCTTTTACCATGGAGGAGGCAAAACGCCTGACAGAAATTTTACCGGGTGAATGGCCGGACATGGTGCGTGTGTGTCTCTATACGGGGGGCCAGCGATTGGGAGACATTGCCAAATTGAAATGGGAACAGATCAATCTTGAGGGAGGGCTAATTGCCATGACAACGGAGAAAACAAAGAGAAGAATGAATAAACCTATCATTTCTTCCTTGAAGGACGTTTTGAAGCGTCGTTATGAGGGGCGGGTGAGTGATTATGTTTTCCCGTTGGCAGCTATGAAACATGCACAGGCAGACAATACATCAGGCAAGCTATCTTTGGAGTTCCATGAACTATTGAAGGAACATGGCTTCATTGAAAACATGAATAACGCCCCTCGTCACGGGGACAGAAGAAGACAGGCTGATTTGAGCTTTCACAGCTTGAGGGCAACTGCCGTTACTGCGTTGAGGTTGGCTGGCGTTCCTTCCGACCTTTGCCGGGTCATTGTCGGACACGATTCCGAAGAGATTGAACGGGTATATTTCCGTCCTGATTCCGCAGCCATAGCGGAAGCAATGAAACACCTCTCGCTTTAAGACAATGAAAGCCCGTTTTTAGGCCGCTTCCTCCTTTTCCGCGCCTTTGTGTACTGTCTCCATGGTGGAACGCCCAGCCACGGGGCACGCCGGACCAAATCAGGCGCATTTCAGAGAAGAAGCTTCCCCTTTTACGCCATCCGCTTTAGATTTTATCCAGCAGGAAACAGAGGAATACGCTGACAGGAAAGAAAAAAACGGGCCGGCCGTCCCTATACTCGCCCGCCCTGGCTGAAAAAATATGTCTCCGTCTGGCCAGCGGTGAAACACTGCGGAATATTTGTGAAGATCCGGCTATGCCGGCGCGCGCCTCCATATATCGTTGGATAAATGAATATCCAAAGTTTAGAGACATCTTTCTATGCGCGCGCGTAGCAGGGGCGGCAATAATGATTGAAGAATGTATTGAACTGGCGGATGAAGCATCCCGGCTTGCCCTCGATCCGCAATGCGGATCCGCCTCCGTCGCCGCCAAGAAGCTCGCCATTGAAACGCGGCTGAAAGTGGCCGCCCGCTTCGCCCCCGAGAAATTCGGCGACCGAGTTCGGCAGGATGTAGCGGGCGTCCCTGGGGTGCCTCTCGAAAGTAAAATCTCCCTTGCTCCGGAACAGCTTGAGCAAATCCAGGAAGCGGAGAACGTCTTCTGGAGCAGATAAGAGCGTTTTCTGAAAGCATGTCTTCCCTCTACGCGCGCATATATAGGTATATTTTTTTGTAACTTGTAAACCGTATTTATAAGACATTCATTTATCAATGCTAGTTGGTTTACAAACCCGTTTACATTCGTTTACAAAATAGCCGTCTCGTTTACAAAATAGGAGTGGGAGGGGAGATGAATTGCACCCCTTTTCCATTTTGGACTTGAACGAACACCCCTAGCTTGAATGATAGGGAGCATGGAACAGTACTACATTGCCACGGCGGAAGGAAAGACAAAGGGGCCGTATTACTTGGAATCAGTTAAAGTTCAATGTAATTGTGGAATGATAACACCAGAAACTTTAGTGTGTGTAGTAGGAGGCCAAGAATGGGTGGAGTTCAAAACGGTTTTGGCGCAGAAGGGAGAAACGGTTCCGAGTCGTAAAAAGATAGAAGAAGTCAGGGAAAAATTATATGATCCCGCTTGGGGTTCTTCTGAAGACGAAGCCCAAGAGATCAATGTTGCTCAAAAGCCTTTAACGGAAATAACGGTTGAAGATATGTTCCGGGGTATCGGAATAATTGCCCTGATTGCGGGTGTAGTACTGGCCTTGTTTACTTTTCAAAGCAGTCCGTCCCTTGCCGTTCTTGAACTATTTTCTGGGGCCTTTTCCTGCCTTGGCTGCTTCTGGTGTGCTAAAGTCATCACCTTGCTTTCTCGTGCGGTCAACTTGCTTTCCGCCCTGGCCAGGAAGTTTGATTCTTTTTCCGATAAGCAATAACCGCTTCCCCCCCTGGACACAGGAACGCCCCGGACGTACAAGACGTTACGGGGCGTTTTCTTTTGGGCGTGGGATGGGGGCCGGTTTATTCAAGGCTTTCATTGATCACGTCCACGCACCATTGACGGAGAAGCTTGCCTTCCGCCGTGGCGGCCTTGTTCCAGGCGTCAAAGGTGGCATCATTTACTGTGAGGGTGATTGCATTTTCTGCCGCGCTTGGATACGTTGCAGGGGCGTTTCCCGCGGCGGGGTACTGCTCCATGAGAAGCGAAATCATTGCTTGAGCGTGTGAAGGGATAGCTCTTGAAGTAGAAAGCCAAGAATCTACGATTCTTTTTCCTGTTTTGCATTGTTCTGCTAACCAATCACGATTCTTCCCTATAGCTTTGAGCCATATTTTCACCTCTTTTTTCTGCATGGCTTTTTAATACATTCTTACAACTTAGGTTGCAAGAAATATGACAACATACAACACATGTTGCTTGTAATAAATCAACGTGTGTTGTATATTTGTCTTGTCATGAAGACGAAGCAACATCAAATCATGGTAGAGCTTGACCCCGGGGCCATGGAGGCGTTGAGACAGGAGGCCGCTAAGAAGGGCCTCTCGCTGGATGCTTACATACTCGGCATTATTAACAGGCGGGCGTGCCCGTCATTGAAGGAATCTCCAACCGGGAAAGGAGAAGCGGCATGAGACTTGAAACGCTGTTTGATACGGTTCTGCCCTTGGCAGGGGCGGTTCTGTGCAGCCTGGCCCGCGGCATCATCCTTGCCGGAATGGCATGGCTTGCCGTCTGCCTGTTCTGGCGGGCCGTAGAAATGGACAATCAGGACGTGCAAGATCGCGCGGCCCTGACGAAATGGAAAGGGGGCATTGTTCGATGAACGCAGATCAAATGGAAATCCCTCTTCCCGCCCCTGTTCTTCATGCGCTCACGGAAGAGGCGAAGAAGTTCGGTTTATCCTGTGAAGAGTATCTTAAAAAGATTGTTATCGGCATCATGAAAGACGAATTGGAGAAGAAGAAATTTCTCCTGTTCCTGGATGCCAAAAAACACGCGGACCGCCAATGAAAGAACCATCCTTGAAAATATGGCTCTATGCCGCTGCGCTGGGGAACAATACGGAGACCCGGAAAGAGAGCATTCGGGAAACCTATTCACTCCTCCTTTCCCATGAACGGAGTTTCAAACTGCGGAGGCTGGCGGAAAGATGCCATGTAAACGTGCCTCAACTTATTGATATATTGGTAGATAAGGCAATATTCAATGTTGAATTGGAGGCGGAAGACTACGAACAAATCGCAAACGAACTTCGACATGAACACAGTAAAATCGGAATCGGGAACACCTGACGCCGGCGAATGGAGCAAGGCCGTTCAGGGATATGCGGAGAAAGGGAAGCTGATCACTTTTCCCTCCGGCAAAAAAGTAAAAACTCCTTATCAGCGGCCTTTTCAGCGCATGGGGTTTGCCAGTCAGGACACTTTGGAAAAATGGATGAAGCAGGGAATGAGCATGGCGGCCATAGCCGAATGCCTTGAAAAAGACATCCACATTTCCGCCATGGGTTCATCTGTGAGCGAAACGCAGAAAAAAGCGAAAGAGGCCGCCGCCCTTGTCACCGAGGCCGTCCGCAAACTCAAGGAAGCGGCGGCCCTGATGAAAGACGGCTTACGGGAATTGCCGGGGCCTGATGACTTGTGCGTGATTTGCCAAGTAAACCCCTCATTGTTCCCTATGTTGTTTCTTGCGGACATCGAACGGATTCCAACCAACAGGACGACACCGGAAGCCGCACCCGTGCCCTCCGAGCTTGCTTCCCGATTGCTCAAGGACTGTCTCAAGAGTATCAACAGAAGGTATAAAAAAATGATGGAACCTTAATGGATGACGGTTAGGCGATTACAAAAAAGACTAAAAAATAATTTGACATTTCATGAAAAACGGATGTATTTCTAAAAACGGTAGCACTCAAAAGCAGAGTGCAGTAAGAAAAAATATAAAATTCAACCAGGAGGACTGCTCCAGGAATACACCATACATCACCAGCGAGGAACTACGCAAGACCCTGAACATTAGCAAGGGTTCTCTAGTTCGACTTAATAAGGAAGGTTGTCCCCGTGTTTATTTTTCCGGCGGGCTGGGAGGAAAAGGAACACACCCGCGTTACAAACTTGACGACGTAACAGCGTGGCTTGAGAAAAGGTCTCAAGAATTTTTGAAGAAAGGAGGGCGAAAATGAATGCCCTCTCGGAAAATCCGTTGAAGAAGCTGGAAGCGGATGGAATGGGAATGATGCCCATATCCGTAACCGCCGCTCTGGCTTGGTCTGAATGGCTTCTTGAACGCCTGAAAACGGACATGAGGGAAACAGACGCCCCCACAAGCATAGAAGCCGTATGGGCCAGCCAGAAGACGCTTGCCGCCCGGTATGATATGAGCATATCCAGTATGGGGCGGTATTTATCCGAGGCAAGAGAATCGCATTGTGTTCGTATCTTACAACCAGAACGGGGCGGGAAATCGGGGAATGCGAGATACAACGTTGAGGACATGGACGCCTTTATGACGGGGAAGGGAAAGGAGGGAAAACATGAAGTTTGAACTCGCGGACCTGAAAACCCCGGACGCCCTGAATGAATACTGCCGGCGCACCTTGGGCCAGCCCCAGCAGCGCGGAAGCCTCATGATCTATCCGTGCCCGTTTGGAACGCATGCGCGTTTCAAGCTGCACGTCACGGAATACCAGGGAGATGGCCGCTTCAAGTGCTGGTCCTGTGACCGGGGCGGCGACATCTTCGACCTTCACGCCGGCATGAACGGCTTGGACACGAAAAGAGACTTTCCCGGCGTCCTGCGGGGCGTCTGTGACGTTTTAGGAGTGAGGCCGCCCAACGATGACGGAACGCCCCTTCCGTTTCGCAAAAGCCCCGTGAGGCCGCGCCCGTCTCTATCCATAGCCGCCGCCCCTCCGGCGGAGCCCTCCCGCTTCGTCTCCGCACCGGATGAAGCCGAACTCGACGCCTGCCGGGAAAGGTTGCAAAAAGATGAACGCCTTGCTGGAGAACTGGCTTGCGAACTGGGCATTCATCCCCTGATGATGCTGATCCATACGGCGCGGGAACTGGGCCGGGGCCTTTTGGGGGTGACGCCGGACAACCGGCTTTTATACCTGTACACGGCGGAAGATGAAGAAGGGAATACCCGCTACACCGGAGCCAAATTGCGCCGGAGGGACCACCATGCCAACCCCTGCTTGAAGCTTGAAAACGGGCAATGGAAACCCCGTGGAACCATGAACCCCACGAAAGGCAACTCGCGCGGATTGCGCTTTTTGTGGCCCATAGGGAACGCAGCGGCCCCCTGGGGACTTGATTCCACTCACGGCAAGCGGTTCGTCATCGTCACGGAAGGTGAAAGCGACTGTTTAGCCGTAGGTCAGGCTCTTGAATGCTTCCGGGAAGCCTACCAGCAGGACGTTGACCCCTACACGGGCCGCCCCTACGAAGACGGGCGCGGAAGCCTGGAAGCCACCATTCCCGCCGTAATAGCCATTCCCGGGGCGTCAGGCTTCAAAACCGGATGGGAAACCCCGCTTGCCGGTAAAAACATCATTCTTGCCCTGGACCCGGACAAGGCAGGACGCGAGGCCGCCGCCAAACTTCGGGAACGGCTGACCGCCGCCGGCTGCGTCATCCGCGACTGGACTCCCCCCTACAAAGACGCGCGGAACATGCTTCTATGCGCCGGTGAACATGCGCTTTATGAAAGCTTGTTTTCATCCATGCGTTCCATGAAAACTTCTAACGTGCCCACTCTCGCACAAGGATGAACACGCCCTTAGCCCCGACGCCCCTGACCCCCGGCGCGCGCTCCATGGACGAAGAAGCCGCCGCCCTGCAGAAAGAGCGGGAAGAGGCCATGAAGCCCCCCTTTCTGGCCCTGGGAACACAGGGGGCGCAATTCGTTTACTACGCGCGCCGCTCGGAAATTCTCTTCCATTGGAACACCAAGGAACATACGCCGGTGAACATGCGCTTTCTGGCCCCTGTGGAATGGTGGCAGAAGACGCTTGATCCGGACGGTAAGCTAACGCCCCGCCAGGTCATGGACAGGGCCATCGACTACTGCATCGAAACAACCAGCAACCGCAAATTTGACCCTGACTCCATCCGGAAATGCGGCGTATGGGACGAAGACGGGGCCGCCGTGTACCATGCGGGAAATGCCGTCTATCTATTCTCCCCGGAAAACGAACAGAAACTCCCCTTCCTGCCCGTGGACCATGCCCGGACGGGAAAGCCCCTCTACCTGCCCGGCAAGCCTCTTCTGGCCCCGTCAGATGACATTCTGACGGACGAAGAAGGAAAAGTCGTTGCCGAGTTCATCGAGGCGCACTCATGGAAACGCGAGGAAGACGCCTTCCTTTGCCTGGGCCTCGTCACGCAGGCCATTCTTTCCGGGTATCTCCACTTCCGCGCCCATGGCTGGATCAACGCCCCGGCGGGAACCGGCAAAACCACCTTGAGGAAAAGCATTGAACTTCTCATTGGGGGCGTTGCTCGGTACTTCAAAGGGCTGGAAACTACGGACGCCGGATTAAGGCAAAAGCTTGAAAGCGATTCCTGCCCGGTCATCTTTGATGAAGCGGACTCCGACAACCCCGCCAAGACGGCCAACATGGTCAGAATCCTTGCCCTATTGAGAACCGCCACGGACGGGGATGTTGGAATCACCAAGGGAGGCGCGGACGGCAAAAGCGTCACCTACCTCATGAGAAACGCCTTCCTTCTGTTCTCCGTGCGCTCCATGATTGAAAAAGCCAGCGAGCAATCACGCATTTTTGAACTGGAACTGGAAAAGAAGGAACCTTCCGAAGCCGCACCCGTTTTCCGAAGGCATGATGAACTGGCCGCCGTCATCCGGTCCGGGGACTTGGGGCGCAAATACGTGACCCGAATCATGCACCATGCGCCAGCCATCCGCCGCAACATTGAAACCCTGAGGCAATACCTTTCCGACCAGGGAGAAGAAGGGCGCCGCGCGGAAATGTTCTCCACCGTGTACGCCGCCGCGCACTTTGTCACCAGCGGGGAAGACCTGACGCCCCGGGACATGCAGGAATGCGCCGCCATGGCCTCCGGGAGTGATTACGCCCGCGTGCTGGACGACGACGGGGAACGCTGCCTGGAATGGCTCCTGGGGTATTCCCCGCCCATGATGGGGAACCGCACCCTCCGGGAGTTCATCAAGGAAGCGGCCAGCGCGGAAGTATCGGAAGATTCCACCGTCCTTGAACGCTACGGCCTGTACGTCCGAAAAGCGGCGGACGGGAAGAAATACGTCTACCTTGCCGCCACCAGGAAGAACCGGAAGATAGGGGAAATATTCAAGGGTTCGGAATGGGAGGGGGTGAACGTGAAAAAGGTTCTCCTGAACGTGAAGGGAATGGAAGAGCAGCTTTTCCGGCCGAACAGCAGGGTAAACACCACGGCGAGAGGCGTAAAAATACCGCTGGATTTTATAACGCATTGACTATCAAATGGGAAAAGGTTTACAAATTGCGGTTTACAAATTGTTACACAAATAATGTATTGATAATTAAGATTTAATGAAAATCCTTCTGGATTGGTTTACAAACGTTTGTACACAAATTCAGATTGATAAATCAATAAGTTACTACGCCGTTTACAATTTTTGCGAAAAAACACACCTATACACACGCGCGAGAGAGAGACAACAATGACCCCGGAAACGCCCCTTATCATCATCGACAACAGAGAGCAAACGCCCCTCACCTTTCAGCATTTCTCCTCCCGGCGCGGAACGCTGCAAAGCGGGGATTATTCCCTGGACAGATTTGAAACCCGGTTCACGGTGGAGAGGAAGAGCATTGTTGACCTGATCGGAAGCCTGACGGCGGGGCGTGACAGGTTCGAGCGGGAATGCCACCGCCTCCGGGGATATGACTTTGCCCGGCTGCTGATTGTGGGGCATCCTGACGAACTGCCCTTTCACCTGTCCAGAAGGAAGACGACCAGCAAGGCCATTCTGGGGAGCCTGGGAACTTTCGAGGTAAGATACCGCTTGCCTATCGTGTGGGAGCCATCAGAAGCGCGGGCGGCAGCCCTGATAGAAAAATGGGCCTGGTACTTCTACCGGGAAGCATGGAGGCCCTTCAAGATTTTGCCTGCTCCTTTCGGGGCGGCAGAAATAACACAATAACCCAATATCAATAATATGATTGAGAACAAACCCGATAATAAAGAAAATAAAATAAATAGTGAGAATACAGAATCCGTCTTGGCGGAACTTCAAGTACGTTACCTTGAATCCATGCGCGAGTTCTGGTATGAATGCCCACTTGCGTTGAAAGAGATCCATCAGCTTTTGCCCGACATTCTGAAAACATCAGAACAGGCGGGGATTTGTCAACCTGTTGTTCTCGCTGGCTTCATCTCGGATATTAATCAATATTACTATAATCAGAAAATGACTCAACTTTCAAAGAAAGCATACAAGCTTCATAAGAGGAAAAACCGGATGTTAAAAGAGAGGCTCGAATTTAACAAGCTCGCCCTCTCCAGAGGGGAAATTCCTGACCATATTTTTCAGCAAGTACAGGAGTGCCAGAAACTCGAAAAACAGGAAGCTTCCCTCTAACCGTTGAAAGAACCAAGCCCCCCTCTCCCTGCCCGGAACTGGACGGGGGGAGGGGAAAAGAAGAAACACCTAAAGACCATCAAGCACCAGGACAATCAAGAAAGAAATCGAAGTAGGGCTTAAGTACTCCGTTGACGCCAAGGGCATCGAAGAGGCAAAGCAGCAGATTGAAGAACTCGGCAGGATAGAGGCCGGAGGCGACCTTTCCGCCTATGACAAGGCCCTTGAAAACGCCAATGAGAAGCTGGGGGAATTCGCCGATAAGATGACAGATGCCGGCTCTCGCATGCGGGCGGCGTTCCAGGACAACCCCGGACTGGAAGCGTTTATCGATGACGCGACCGGAGCCGTATTGACGGCGGAAGAACTCAAGAAGAAATTTGAACAGATTGATGACGTCGCGGAAGTCCTCAATAACAAAATGTCAGATTTGGACCTGGGGGCGAAGTGGGGCGAAAACCTTGATGAAAACCTTCAAAAGATCCTCGACGGCTACAATAAGGAAATGGACGCCGCCGACAAGGCCGCGGAAAAAGCGGCTGCTGCGGAGGCCCGGAAGCAACAGCAGGCAGCGGCAACCGTGGAACGGCTGGAAGCCGGGAACCGCCGCGCCGCCGCGTCCTATGAGGAATTGCGGGCGGAACTGGAAATCTATATTGCCAAGCTTGAAGAAGCCCGGAAGGCCGGCGACAACGTAGCCCAGGCGGACGCCCTGAAGAATATCCAGGACTTGGAAAAACGTATCACCGCTGCCGGAAAGGCCGGAGAACTTACCCGGCGCCAGGTCCGGGGCTTATCCGCGCAAGTGACGGAAGCGGCCGCCCGCATCCTGGGAATGTCCTCTTCCCTCCGTGGGGCAATTCCGTTCATTCGTCTGTTCGGAACGTCCATCAAGGCGGCTATGGGGCCGCTTGGCTGGGCCTTGCTGCTGTTTCAGGGGCTTACCGCCGGCATTACTGCCTTGGTGAATCATTTTAAGTCGAAAAGTGATGAACTTGAAAGGCAAGCGGAGGAAAAAAAGAAAAATATGGATAAGCTCATTAAAGAAGCAAATGAGCTAAAGGCGAAACTGAATAATGAATCTATTTTACAAAAAGAAAATGATCTTACGGCCAGAATTGCCGATAATAGGAAAATTGAAGTTGAAGCTTTACGGGAAGCCGTACGGGAACAAAGGCGTTTGATTGACTTGCAATCAAAAATTCTTGATGAACAAGACCGCGCCCGCCTGCTAGATGTTGAAACTGATTTTTATAATGGAAAATACGGAGACCCTAACAGCCCGGAAGCAAGACGGAAGCTGGACCGCGTTCAAGAAGGAATAAGAATGGATGCAAATGCCAGACATCGAACGGAAGCAGAGGAAGCGGCGCAAGGTAGCGTTACAAATGCGGGAAAGGAATTGAGCAAGGCCGTTGAATCATTAAATCAAATAAAAGACCGTCTGGCAGTCTTAGAAAATACGCCTATTCTCTCTTTGGATGAATTGAAACAAATTGAGGGAGAAATTTCTAAAATAGAAAGCGGAAAAATTACATTCCCTGATTGGGAAAAATTGTATGCGGCAAGAAAACAAAGAGATAATTCCGATCAAGCTTTAAAAGAAGCTGGTTATGATATTACTACAGAAACGGCCAGGGAAAATGCCTATAAAGCCAATGATGAAGCTTTAAGGAAAGCCAGGGAAGAACAGACAAAAGCTTTAGAAGCACAATACAAAGCGGAAGATACTCTTGAACAGGCCACAAAAGAATTGGCCGAACGCCGTGCGCTTAATGCAGCCCAAAGTGCCAGAGATACAGCACAACAAAGGAATACAGAAGCAAAGCAGAAAAACGCTCAACGACAGGAAGAAGAAAAAGCTATACAGGATGCCCGGAAAAAAGAAGAGGCCCGACAGAAAGTCAGGGATGCCGCCATGAAAGAAGCAACTCGTGATGCAGTCAAACAGCAAGAGAAGCTGATCAAGAACGCCCCCTTTGAAGGGATTCCCCAGCATCCAACGCCCCAACAGCAGAAAAGGGTGGAAGCTGTTCAAGAAGCATGGGAGGCCGGCAAAAAGCGGCTTCTGGAAGGTATAGGCGGAGACGACAACACGCTTGATGCTTCCGAGATCAACGCCGCCATCAATGAAGCGTTGCAGACCCTCCGCAGGCAAGGGGAATCAACAGATCGCTTCATGGCTGCTGTGGTAAATAACTTTAGCAACTTAGCTACAACGATAAATGCAAACATTCAAAGAGCGCAAGACATGACCAACAAGAGAATTGATGAATTAGAACGCACTCAAAAAAGAATAAATAGACAAGTAGAATATAATATTCAGGGCATCCGAAGAGTAGCAATGCACTAATATTCTGAAGGAACTTCAACCTCATGGAGTGTCGCCCCCGACCAAATAGGCGGGGGCGTTTTTCATCTTCTGGACATCGGAAAGATAAGAATATATGTTTCATGGGCTATCACAGGCCATCACAGATAGCGAGATTATGGAAAAATGACGCTCAAGTGTACATAAAAGTGTACATATAGAACTAAAGTTATTGAATACCAATATTTGGAATGGTTCTCTACCACCACTTTTACTTTCATAACGCGTTCTCCGGAAGAACGCGTTTTTTATTGTTTCCGCGGTTGCGGGTTCGTGATGTTCAACGGGAAAAGGGAATCGCCGCCCTGTAGGAGAAGCAGGAAACGAGCATGCGCGCGGAGGATGGGGAGGCGGATGACTTGTTCAGCCTATCGACAAGGCGCGCAGGACATGTTAGATATTCTCTCTTGCCGATTTTTCATCTCTGCCGTTTATTGACATGTTGACCACGCTGCTCATTCTGGGAGTATCCGCCGTTTTGTTCGTCCAGGGGAGAATCCGTTCAGATATTGTCGCGCTGTGTTCCCTGCTGTGCCTGATCGTGTTCGGGATTTTAAGCCCGGAGCAGGCGCTTTCCGGCTTTTCCAACTCCATCGTAGTCATGATGGTGGGGCTTTTCGTGGTGGGGGGAGCCATTTTCCGGACGGGACTGGCCAAGATGCTGGGCGGCAGGATCATGAAGCTGGCCGGCAAGAGCGAGCTGCGCCTGCTGGTGCTGACCATGCTCGTTACGGCCGGAATCGGAGCGTTTGTCAGCAATACGGGAACGGTGGCGCTGATGCTGCCCATTCTGGTGAGCCTGGCCGCGGACGGCGGCATCCAGACGAGCCGCCTGCTTATGCCCATGGCGTTTGCCAGCAGCATGGGCGGCATGCTGACGCTGATCGGCACGCCCCCCAACCTGGTCATCAACAACCAGCTTCAGGAGGCGGGAATGGAGGGGCTGGGCTTTTTCTCGTTCACCCCCATCGGCCTCATCTGCATCGTGACGGGCGTCCTGCTGCTGATTCCCCTGAGCAGGAAGTTCCTGGGCCGTCATGACGACAAGACGGAACACGAGGCCAAGGGCAAGTCCCTCAGCCAGTTGATAGACGAGTACCAGATCATCAGCAATCTTTACCGTCTCCGGGTGCTGGAGGATTCCGCCCTGACGGAGAACCCCCTGCACGACCTCCAGATACCGGACCGCTACCACGTGAACATCGTGGAAGTGCGCCGCAGGCATTCCAGCCGGCATTCCTTCCTGCAAACGGTCAGCCAGACCATGGCGGGCTCGGACACCCGCGTGGCGCGGGGAGACGTCATTTACGTGATGGGGGAGTTTGAGGACGTGGACCGTTTCGCCCGGGAATACGGGGCGGTGATGATTAACCGGAAGACGTCGGAAGATACGGATTCCCTGCTGAAGAGCAAATTGAAGTTTGACGAGATAGGCATTGCGGAGATGCTGCTCATGCGCAACTCGGACCTCATCAACATGCCCGTGAAGTCTTCCGGGCTCCGCGCCAAGTACGGGGTCAACATTCTGGCCATCCAGCGGGACAACCATTACATTTTCCACAATTTGAAGGATGTGAAGCTCCAGTACGGGGATACGCTGCTGATTCAGGGAACCTGGGCGGATATTGCGCGCCTGAGTGAGAAAACCTTTGAATGGGTCGTGGTGGGCCAGCCGCTGGCGGAGGCGTCCAAGGTGACCCTGACGCACAAGGCTCCGCTGGCCGCTGGCATCATGCTGCTGATGATTGCGGCCATGGTGTTCAACTGGGTGCCCGCGGTGGCCGCGGTGCTGATCGCCGCCGTCCTGATGGTGCTGTGCGGATGCCTGCGCAACGTGGAGGAGGCGTACCGGACGATCAACTGGGAGAGCATCGTGCTGATTGCCGCCATGCTGCCGATGTCCGTGGCGCTGGAGAAGACCGGCACCTCGGAGGCCATCTCCCACGGCCTGGTGGCCGGCCTGGGGGGATTCGGGCCGTTCGCCCTGATGGCGGGCGTTTATTTCACGGCCTCCCTGCTGACCATGTTCATCAGCAATACGGCCACGGCGGTGCTGCTGGCTCCCATCGCCCTGCAATCCGCGGTGAGCATGGGCATCAGCCCCTATCCGCTGCTGCTGGCGGTTTCCGTGGGCACCAGCATGTGTTTTGCCTCTCCCTTTTCCACGCCGCCCAATGCCCTGGTCATGCCGGCGGGCAAGTACACGTTCATGGATTACGTGAAGGTAGGGGTTCCCCTCCAGGTGATCATGGGGCTGGTCATGGTGGTGGTGATCCCTCTGTTTTTCCCGTTCGTGAAAGCCTAGGCCGGAGAGCCGTTCACGAGGAGGAAAGGGCGCATGGCAGTGTAATTTACATGCATTACTAAAAAAAGAGAGACAAGGGAAGCGCGTGGGAGTAGAAGAGGATTGTTTAAGAACCCCCATTTAATGATGAAGTACTTGCTTATTATTATGGCCGCCGCGTTCGCCATGCCCTCCATGGCGGAGGAAGACGCTCCCAAGAGAATGACTTCCGCGGAAAAGAAGGCCGCCCTCCTTGAAAAGTATGATACCAATAAGGACGGCAAGCTGGATTCCGAGGAGAAGACCAAGATGAAGGAGGACCTGAAGAAGCAGAAGGAGGAGGAACGGGCCAGGAAGCACGCCTCCCGCAAATCCGATTAAGGTTTTACGGCTTCGTTGACAATCTGTTTTTCAGACGGCTTGAACCGGGTTCAGGCTGAAGGGAGAACGTATGCCTGTTAAAGCGATGAGATACGGAATTTGGACCAGATGGGCCGCTGCGGCCGTGTTTGCCTCCCTGGCTGCATGTACGGCGGAAGAATGGGCGCAGTTTAACAAGGAGATGGAGCAGAATCAGCGGGCCGCCGCCGAACGCCGGGTCAAATACCGCAAGATCAGGGTCCAGTGCTCCGACTGGGAGATGGCGGATACGGCTGCCGCCTCCCTCTCGTCCAAGGGTTTCCGGGTCATGTACCCCGGAGAAGACGGCTACGGAGCCGTGGCGACCGTCAGCAAGACGGCGCAGGAGCATGTGCTGATTCGCAACGGGAATTATTTCACCACGCTGCCCGGTCCCAATACGCGGCCCGGCTACAGGACGAAGGTTACCGTGACCGTGCATAATCTGGCGGGCAGGAAGCTGGCTGAATACCAGGGGGAAAGCGTTCCTTCCGAATCCTTCCACCGCATGGAGGCGGCCCGGTCCGCCTGCCGCAAGGCCATCGGCAAAATGCCGTCCAGCACTTCCATTTACTGGTAGGGGGGGAGTTTTGGCCCTTATCCTGGGGACGGCAGCCGGGCTACACTCCGGCTCCGGTCCCGCGCCTGCCGCGTGACCTGATTTTATAGGCCAGCGTATCCGCCAGCTCCCGGAGGGCGTTGAGCGGGTTTTTCCGCAGGACGTGGCGCCCTTTCAGCGTGGCGCCGGGCCGGACGGTTCCCGTTCCCCGGTGGTTGTGGATGACGGCGGCTGTCTGGGCGAACATGTTGTACTTTTCCAGCACCAGGCGTCTAGCCTCGCGAATGGCGGGAAGCCGCTTTTCGTATTCCCCGCCGTCCATGGCCTTGCGGATAATTTCAAAGGCTTTTTGCGGATCGTCCAGGGGGATGGGGATGAAGCTTTCCTGCGGGAAGCATTCCGTCGCCAGCGGGTCCCCGGCGTAAAAGGGAAGGGTCATGGCGACGAAGGCGTCGGACAGTTTTTCCGTCCAGTGATGGGGTTCCAGATGGTTTTCCACGCACAGATGGTACTTGTAGCCGTCCATGGCGACGGTTTTGTTTTCTATTTCCTGAATGCCATGCCCGAACCAGTCCAGCTCCGGCAGGCGGTCCGCCAGGTAGCGCGTGAGGTCATAACGCATTTTATGCATGGTATGCGTGTGCTGCTTGGCGGAACAGATGGTGGAAAGCATCTTGGTTTTCGGAAATTCCGTCTGGTCCAGAATCTCCTGCATGGGCTTGATGTACAGCCATTCCAGGCATCCGCGGCCCAGGGTATGGTTGGGGTGCGGGAGGTCCCGGACGGAGTGGGTAGTCAGCACGGTGCCGAACTGGCCGGTGTATGCCCGGCTGTAGATTTTAATGGAAGGGGGTTCCACCGTGATCAGGATGGTCTGGTCCGGGGGACAGAGCAGGGGTTCCGTTTCATCCTTGATGGTGCCTATGGAGTTCCTGGGGAATTCATCGTATACTAGTACCCAGTCATAGTCCGTCATGGCGGCGTCCGTGCAGAACAGGCAGTCGCCCCACAGCAGGGATTCCGTTTTATCCGGGGAGGCCTTGGTGGATTTTCTGATGACCTTGATGCGTATGGGGCGGGAGGAATCCGTCATGGGAATGGAGGCGTTGAAGCGGCGCGCGGGCTTTCCGCCGTACGTCGGGCAACCCGTCCGGAAGCATCGCGGCGGCGGCGCTGCATGACGTCAGTGTAGGGGGCCTTCCTTCCTTGTCAATGTCAAAGGATTGGGCGTTTTTCCGTGCGGAGCTTCCGTCAGTTGGACACCGTGCTTTCCATCCCCGGAAAAAGCTGGTCGAGGATGCCGGAAACCATTTTCCTGGAACCGTAGGGGGAAAGGTGGTTGTCGTCACAGTACATCAGGTGCCCCTCGTCTTCTTCCAGCCACCGCCCGTTTTTATGGAAGGCGCCGTGCAGCGGGATAAAGCGGCACAGGCCCGTGGATTCCATGTGCTCCAGCAGGGCGAATACGGGGCGTTGCCGCGTGATGAAGTCTCCGCCCAGCAGGCGGTCCGCGCGGTTGGCGTTCAGCAGCGCATTGCGCCGCATGAGTTTGCGCGGGCCGAAGGTCCATTCAGGCACGGGACCCAGCAGCACGATTTGCTTGCCGGCCTTGCGAAGGCGTGCGCAGGTGTGGAGCAGGCCGTCCGCAACCAGTTGTTTCAGGCGCATGTCCCGGTGGCTGTTGACCAGTTCAATCCAGCGGTTGTGGATGAATACGGTGTGTATCTGGGGAGTGTTTTCCAGCCAGTCCAGAATCAGGTCCATGTTGTGCTCCCAGTGCGGGTACATCATGCGCAGCAGCGTGAGGGAATCCGCGTCTCCGGACTCGGAAATGCCGCTCAGGGGGCATAGCCGCGCCCGGTAGAACAGGCCTGACCGGTTGAGGAGCCGGGCGGCGTCGTCAAAGCCCGGAGAGCTGGCCATGGCATGGCTGTCTCCCATAAGCAGGAAGGAAGGGGGCTGCCCGGTTTTACCCAGCAGTACAAAGGGGTAGTCCGTCACGTCTCCCAGCTCCGGATGATGGGGCTGGATGGCGTTTCCCTTTTCCACCACCGCACGGTCAGGGGGCGTGATGCCGAAGGAGGGCGGGAAGGCCGGCCCCTTCCAGTATTCCGGGAATGATATGTTGTTGGCGGCCACGTGCCAGTAGTCCCGTGCGCCGTCCGTCCATTTGAGCCATTCTCCGGCAAAATCCAGCGTGAGGCACCCTGCCGCCGTGAGCAGGAACGCTTTTGCGGGCTTCCGCCATGCGGCGGCTGTCCTGAAGGGGGTTTCCACGAATTTCCAGGAAAGGAAACCGAGAAGAAGGGAGAGAAGGAACATGCCCGCATAGTCCCGCGGACCGCATTCATTGAAGCAGAAGTAGGTCCAGTACACGATGACGGGCCAGTGCCACAGGTACAGGGAGTAGGAGATTTTGCCGATGCCCGTGCTGAGCGGATGCCTGAGGATGCGCCCGGACCAGCCGTGGCTTCCGTAGCGGATCAGAAGGGCCGCCCCCGCGACGGAAGGAATGGCCGTATAACCCGGAAAGGGCGTGGAGGAGGAATAACAGGCAAAGGGGAGCAGAATGCCGGCCCACCCCGCCAGCCGCAGCCAGCGTATTCCCCGGCCCTGTTCCGCAGCGACGGGAGCCAGGGCCAGGAGACAGCCTGCCAGGAGTTCCCAGGCGCGGCAGTGAAGCAGGTAAAAGGCCTTGTTATGCTCCAGATTCCCCATGTGGTAGACGGCGGCGAACAGGGAGAGCGCCAGGGCTCCGCAGAGAACGGGCTTGACGGCGTTTTTCCTGAATTTCCAGAGCAGCCACAGGGCGAGCGGAATCGTCAGGTAGAATTGCTCCTCCACGCTCAGGGACCACAGGTTCAGCAGCGGGTTTTCTTCTGCGGCCGGGCTGAAATAGTTTCCTGCGGTCCTGCTGAAATAAATGTTGGTGATGAAGAGGGCGCTTGACCTCACGGTGCGCCCCAGGGTCCGCAGGTCGTCGCAGGCCAGCACCACGCACCCGAAGGCCAGCACGACCGCAATCAGGCAGAAATAGGCGGGCATGATGCGCCTGATTCTCCGGTAGTAAAAGGAGGACAGGGAGAAGTTCCCTTCCTTCAGGCTGCGGACAAGGCCGCTGCCGATCAGGTAGCCGGAGATGACGAAGAAGATGTCCACGCCCGTGTACCCTCCCGGGCAGATCCATTCCTGCAAATGGTACAGGACGACGGCCAGCACGGCAAAGGTGCGCAGGCCGTCGATGTGCGGAAAGTAGGTTCCGTGGGCGGCATTTCCGGCCTGATGGAGGGAAGGTGAACAAAAGTTTTCAGAAAGGCATTTGTTCATGAGGCGGAAAGGAGGAAAATACAGGGATGGGGGAGAAAGTGAAGAGGAAGCGAGAGAAGCCGGGATGGAGTTGAACTGTCCGGGAGCCTGGATCAGTGGCGCAGGCGGTTCTTCAGCCGCCGCCATGCCAGGCGCAGCCTGTGGCCGCGTTTTAAAAAGCGCTGGTAGTAGGCAATCCATGTGCCGTCCCCCTTGCGGCGCGCTTCTTCCGGAGACTGGTCGAATATCCGGTAGAGTTTGGCTGTTTCACGTTCCGTTTCTTCCAGGAAGAGGGCTTCCTGTTCCGGGGTTTTCCAGGGGCGGGACATGATTTCACACCACAGGCCGTCGTCTTCGTCCACTTTCTTCACGTAGGCCGCGGCGTCGTCCAAGGTGGGGAAGTCGTGGCAGTTGATGAACGCGGCGGAGTTGAATTCCCTTCCGATGTCCGGATTGCCCCAGTAAATGGGGATGGTGCCCGCAAGCATGCTGGTGACGATTTTCTCGCTGGTGTAGCCGGGGTACCAAGCGTTTTCAAAGGCAATGGAGAATTTGTACGGCTTTTTCATCCGGATGGAGGAGGCGTACCAGTCTTCCGACCGGTGGCCGTCGCCCGGCGTGTTGTTGAGGTGGGGCCCCAGGGAGTTGACGAACCGGACGGAGGAGAGCTTGTGAAAAATGGCGTCCCGGTTGGGATGGGATTTGCGGTTGGCGTAAATGAAGTTGCAGAAGCCCGTTTTGGAGGCCAGGAGGGCGCGGACGTCCAGGCCTGCCTTGCCGCCGTGCACTTCCTGCAAATGGTGGCGCAGGAAGGGGAGTTTGACGGTGCGGTCGCTTCCGGGCACCGCATCCAGCCCGATGTAGTAGTCAAACAGCATGAAGTCCGGGGCGATGGCTTCATGGCAGCCGTACATGACGGTGATATGGCCGGGGGCCCGTTCCAGAAAATCGTAAAACGCTTCCCGGTTGACGTAAAACCAGGGGGTGGCGATCAGGTAGTCGAAGTCGGAATCGTCTTCCACCACGCGGTAACGGTCTTTCAGGAGCTGGTAAATGCCTTCCCTGCCGAAATCCGGAGTGGACTGTAAAAAGGAGATTTTAAGCGTTTTCATGGGAGAAGGCGGGTCGGAGTGGTTGAGAGTGTATGGGGCGGCTCTTTCTTGTCAATGACAAAGGCAGGGGCCGGCCGGGCGTGTTGGGGGAAGGTTGCCCGGCGGTTAAACATCAGCCTTTTTCACCCTTCGCGACGGTATTCCCGGAGCGTTTCTTCATACAGGGCGGCGTGCCGCGCGGCAATGACGGGGTAGGAAAACGTTTGTTCGGCGTGTTGGCGGCCTTCCTCCGCCAGGGCCAGCAGGAGCTTTCCGTCCCGGATGAGCCGTTCGCAGTGGCCTGCCATTTGATTCAGGTCTCCCTGGGGAGCCACCAGCCCCGTCCTGCCGTCCAGGACCACTTCCGGAACTCCGCCCGTCCGGAAGGTGACGGAGGGGGTCTTGCAGGCCATGGATTCCAGAGCTACGTTGGAAAGGACGTCCTGAAGCGTGGGATTCAGGAAGATGTCCGCTGCGCTGTAAAGCCCGGCCAGCTTGTTCATGTCCGTAATGAAGCCGGCATTTGTGCTGGGGAAGGGGAATTCCACGTTCTTTTCCTGGTTGCCGAAGAGCAGCAGATGAAGGTTCCTGTGCCCGCGCCGGTACAGTTCCTCCAGCACCAGGGGGATGAAATGGCCTCCCTTGACCGGATTGAACAGGCCGGTTGCGCCGCAGGCAATGACAAAGGCTCCGGACGGGATGCCCAGGGCCGCACGGATGGCCTCCCGGTCTTCCGCCGGGCGGAAGAGGTCCGTATCCACGGGGTTGTAAATCTGGACAATCCTTCTTCCGGGGAACATGCAGCCTTTTTCCACTTCCCTTTTCAGCCAGAGGGAGGGCGTCACCAGCGTCAGGGACGGTATGCGGGCGAAGGAGCGGCGCTTGCGGGAGAACAGCCACGCCGGAAGGCCGCGGAAGAGGCGGGGAGTGCCGAGCTGGGGGCAACTGCCGCGGCATTCGTCCCGGAATCGGTCGCAGTCCATGGTGCAGTGGCACCCCGCGGTGCAGGCAAACATGTCGTGCAGCGTATAGACCAGCGGGCGGCGGATGTGGCTCAGCCGCGTGAAATCCACCGTTCGGCCGCCTATCCAGTGCAGGTGCACCAGGTCGGCTTTCTCCATCTGGGCGGTGTCGAACCCCATGCCCAGCACGTTCAGGGAGAAGGGCAGGTCCCTCCTTTTTTCCGGCAGCAGGGCGTCAAATCCATGCGCCAGATGGCGGCGCAGCGCGTCCGTAGCTCTTCTGGCGGCGGATCTGCTGATTTCCAGGCCGTCTATTCCCTTGCGCCTCCTGAGCAGAAGGACGGATTCCATATCGGAAATATTCCGGTTCAGGGCATCATTCAACCGGTAGGGAGCGGAGCTGGCCGATACGCTGTGGGAGACTTGGAATACTGTCCTGCGTTGAGGAGAAGTCACATAGGGGAGTATGAGGATTAGGAATCCGGCGTCAAGCCTGCAAATCTGAAAGAAAAACGTTTTGGGAAGATTTCGCTTGCCGTTATTCCGTGAACCGGCAGACGCTGGCCCTGATGTCAGGGAGGCTTCTTCTTTCAACAAGAAGCAGGGGAAGCTGGCTCACGGAGGGGCCGCGGCTGTGAAAGGATATTTTGATTGACGGTGTTTTGCGGCTTCGGCGCCTGGGAGCGGAAGATTTCTGGCTATAATAGATATAACTCATTGTATATAATAGTATAAATAATATTAAATAGCCGTTGCTGCGTTCCGGAGGCGATAGGTATCAGGGCCGGGAGGCCGTGGCTCCCGGGAGGTACGCGACCATGAAAGGGAGATGGGGAGAATGTTGATGGAGCGGCAATTGGACCATCCCGGAGGGGGGAAAAGGAGAGCTTTTCCGAGCTGTGGCATCCTTACCGGATTCCTAATCCGCCCTTTTTGGCGGGAAGAAGAAGCTGCCTGCATTTTTGCAGCCAGCCTTTTTTTGCGGTCCGCGGGATTCCCATGTCGCGCCTGTCCTGGAATGGAAAGGAGGAAAGCTGTTCCCAGTCCTCCGCATAGGTTTCCGTACCGTCCAGGGCGGTGATGCCCTGCAGCTTGCACAGGATGGAGAAGATGCTCTGGTCATACCGGTTTTCCACAAAGCCCGGCAGGTTGGGAGAGGCGGAGGGAGAATTGTCCGCCAGGTGCAGATGGTCGTAAAAGACATGGAGCCAGTCCCGGATCAGGCTTTCCGTGACCGGGTTCTTTTTCAGAAAGACGTGGCCCCCTGCAATTTGCTGGGTGTGCGTGACATGGACATCTTCCCCGGAAACGCCGAAGTGGCGCAGGATGTCCCCCTTGGTCCATTTGTATTCCGGCTGCCCGTTGGTGAAAACCAGCATGCCGCGGCTGTCCCGGTCCAGCATGTCCACATATTCCCGGAAACGCTTCGCTCCGTTAATGTTGATATGGCAGCCTGCATCCAGGTACAGGAGGCGGTCGCCTTCCTGCATGTCCTGCAGGACGTGGTGGATGGCCCAGGGTTTCCAGGACCAGTACCCGAATCCCCGGCAGGACGGCGTCAGGTATTTGCCCATGCGGCCGGTGAATTCCGCGGAAAGGTCATGTTCCGTGAACAGCGTGATCTCATCGAAAAATTCCAGCGCTTCCGCCTGCCTGCCCAGCCGTTCCAGGGCGGCCGCCATGCGGGAGTCTGCGAATGAGAGAAAGCGGTTCATTGTCCGGAAGGTAGGGATAAGGCAATTTACAGGGAAGGCGGCGATGTGTCAAACGGCTCTTCCGGCGAGGCGTTTTTCCCTTGGAAACCGTTGGAATGCGCTTGGGAAAAATGTTCCGCGAGCATTCTTTTGCAGGAGTAATAGCGTCCCTTCTGTCCGGGAAGCAGGGAACAGGCCGCCAGCAGGATGCGGCCCCAGCCGTTGGATGGCGGCTGCGCCGAGTTCAGCAGGTCCACCAATTGCCTGTCCCGGCCCGGCAGGACGGAGAGGAACCGAGCCCCTTCCGCGTTCCGGTAGAACAGGTGCCACCAGTCCAGCAGGGACTGTTGCTGAACGGCGGTCATCTGGTGGAAAAGAGGATGCTTGGAAACGAAGAAAGGCCTGATTTTCCGCACGCCATAGGCGAACAGGCCTTCATTCTGCCATCCGTGTTCCTTCCAGTAGTCCACGATGTACAGCAGACGCTGGAATTCCTGCACGCATTTGAAGTAGGTGGGGTCATTGCAGCGGCGGGAAAGGGAACCGCTCCGCATGAGGCGGTAGTAATACAGGCAGTCCGGAATGAACAGGAGGCGGGAGGCGTGGGGGACGGCCATCAGCCGGAAGGTTTCATCCTCCGCGCCGGATTTCAGGTTCACATTGAAGCGGAGGCGGTGGGCGTCCAGCATGCTTTTCCGGAACAGCTTGCTCCATACGCAGATGTCCATTTTACCCCAGATGGAGTCCCGGAAGAAGCTGGCCGGGGAGGCGTCCTTTTCAAAATGCCAGGAGGGCGACCTCCTTCTGGCCTCAATGAGCCGGTCCGACGAGTCCTCGAAGACATGGTTGCCGCACTCCACGATGTCCGCATCATGTTCCAGGGCCGCGGAAAAAAGGCGGGAGTACATTTCCGGGTCCACGTAGTCGTCCGGGTCCGCAAAGCCGACGTAAAGGCCCCGCGCCGCATCCAGCCCCGCGTTCCTTGCGGCGGAAACGCCCGCGTTCTGCTGGTTCAGGAGGATGATTCTGCCGTCCTTTTCCTTCCAGCGGAGCAGGTGCGCCCAGGTATCGTCCATGGAGCCGTCATTGATGCAGATGATTTCAATGTTCCGGAGGGTCTGCCGAACCAGGCTGTCCAGACAGTCGTCCACATAAGCGGCTACATTGTAGCAGGGAACGATGATGGAAACGTCGGGACGCATAAGCTTATAATGTATGTAACGGATTTACAATCCGTGGTCAATGATAATTTTTGCAAGATAAATATTACCGAAGGTTTTTAACGTTGTCAGCATGAAAAGAGGGGATGAAGGCCGGGGATTCCGCGGGATGCGCAGGGATTGCGTTCCAACGGTTTTCCGCGTGGACCGGCCAGGGGTTGGAGTATCCGGATTGTAAATTCGTTGAGAATTTGGAGTTCGGGAACGCCTCAAATGGCAGTTGCCTAGGGCCGGGTGGATGTGGTACAAAAGGCCGTACAACTTCTTCATTTATTCTTCTCTTATGATTATTGTCACGGGTGGGGCCGGCTTCATCGGCTCAAACATTGTCGCCGCTCTGGAAAAGGCCGGTAAAAAGGATCTTGTGGTGGTGGATGAGCTGGGCTCTTCCGACAAGTGGAAAAACATCGCCAAGAGAGAGCTGTGCGCCGTGATTCCTCCGGAGGACATGCTTGACTACATGGAGGCGCATGCGGAGGAGATTGAGGCCGTCATTCACATGGGGGCCATTTCCGCCACCACGGAGACGGACGCTGATCTGATCATCCGGACGAATTTCACGCTGAGCTGGCGCCTGTGGGAGTTCTGCGCCCTGTACGGCAAGCAGTTTATTTACGCCTCTTCTGCGGCCACGTACGGGGACGGCTCCATGGGGTTTGACGATGACTCCTCCCTGGAGCACGTCAATGCCCTGCGCCCCCTGAACGCGTATGGCTGGAGCAAGGCCCTGTTTGACCGCAAGGTGGCCCGGGAGGTGAAGGAAGGGCGGCCGGTTCCTCCCCAGTACGCCGGGCTCAAGTTTTTCAACGTGTACGGCCCCAATGAATACCACAAGGGGGGGCAGAAGAGCGTGGTGGCCCACATTTTCCCCCAGGTGAAGGTGAATGAAACGGTGAAGCTGTTCAAGTCCTACCATCCCGACTACCGGGACGGCTGGCAGCTCCGGGACTTCGTGTGGGTGGGTGACTGCGTGAACGTGGTGCTCTGGCTGCTGGACCATCCGGAGGTGAGCGGATTGTTCAATGTGGGGTCCGGGGAGGCGCGCTCCTTCTACGATCTGGCGAAGGCGGCGTTCAATGCGCTGGGGCTCCAGGAAAAGATCGCCTACCGGGAGATGCCTGAAGAACTCAAGGGCAAGTACCAGTATTATACGCAGGCGGACCTTTCCAGGCTGCGCGCCGCCGGCTATGCAGCTCCCATGACTTCCCTGGAGGACGGCGTGCGCCAGTACGTGCAGAAGTATCTGGACAGGGAGGACAGCTACGTTTAACCCGCATTCCTTTTTCCGCCCATGCCCGCACAGCGCATTCTGATGATCAAGCACGGCGCCCTTGGCGACGTGGTGCTTGCCATGGGGACGATGAAGCGGCTCCGGGAGCTCCATCCGGAGGCGCATATCACCCTGATGACCATGGGGATGTTTGTTCCCATGGCGGAACAGCTCGGGGTGTTTGACGATTTCATTGTGGACAACCGCCTGCCCTACCGGAAGCTGGGCGCCACGTGGGGGGCCATCCGTTCCATCGTGAAAGGGAATTTTGACGTGGTGTACGACCTCCAGGAATCTTCCCGCACCAGGAAGCGTTATTATCCCGCCGTGCGCTTCCTGCTGGACCATGACATGGACTGGGTGGCCTGCAATTCCGGGGAACGGCGCAGGCTGCTGAAAAAAGGCGGCTTCCGGTTTGGCAGGGTGGTGAAGGAACCGTTCCACCTGGAACGCGTCCTGACGGACCTCTCTTTCATGCACGGGGAAGGGCTGCATTTTGACGAGCTTCCGGAACGCTACGTGATGATGATTCCGGGCTGTTCCCCCAGCCATCCCTACAAGCGCTGGCCCGTGGAGAATTTCTGCGCCCTGGCCCGGCGCTTGGCGGAAAGGGGCATTTCCTCCGTCGTGATCGGCACCCGGGCGGAGGCCGCGGAGGTGGAGGCCATTGCCGCCAGCTCCCCCCTGGCCGTCAGTTTTCTGGGCAAGTCCACCCTGATGGATATTCCCCAGATGGCGCTCCGTTCTCTGGCCTGTGTGGGCAATGATACTGGGCCTACGCACATGTGCGCCTATGCCGGGGTCCCGGTGACCGCTATTTTCTGCCACCGGACGCGCAAGTCCGCCATTACGGCCCGGTGCATTTCCAACCTGATTTCCCCCGGCTCCATTGAGGAAATTACGGTGGACCAGGCGTGGTCCACGCTGGAGCCCTTCCTGCCCCCGCAGGAAGAGCTTGAACCTGCAAAAATGGCGGCCACTCCGCAGGCGTCATGATGGCTCCCGTGAACATTTCCGTGCTGGTTCCGGTTTACAATGTGGAACCGTATCTGGCCCAGTGCCTGGAAAGCATCTGCGCACAGACGCTCCGGGAGCTGGAAGTGGTTTGCGTGGACGACGCTTCCACGGACGGGTCCCTGTCCATCCTGCGGGAGTTTGCGGAGCGGGACCAGCGGGTGAAAGTGGTGCAGGCCCCGGAAAACGGCGGCCTTTCCCGCACCCGGAACCTGGCGATGAGCCATGCGCAGGGAGAATACCTGGTGCTGGTGGATTCAGACGACTGGCTGGAAACGGATTTGCTGGAGGAGATGTACAGCCGTGCGAAGGCGCTGGACGCCGACAAGCTGGTGTGCGGGTTCCGGTATTATTATGAGTCCGACCCCGGAAGGGAGGACCGGTTCCTGCCGGAGGACATCGCGCCCCCCGGAAAGGGATGGATTCCCTGTACGCCGGAAACCATCGGTAAAATACACCATGGAGCGGGCGGCATGATGATACGGCGTTCCGTTGTGGAGGAGCACGGCATCCGGTTCCCCGAGGGCGTTGCCTGCGAGGACCTGTATTTCCACTATGCCGCCTTTCCGCGGTGCAGAAGGGCCTGTGTGGTCAGCAGGGCGGCGTACGTTTACCGCAAGCGCGCCGGGTCCATCACCAGCGGCTTTGCGTCCGGCAGTTCCCTTCAGTCGCTGGATTACCTGACGGTGGCGCAACTGGTGCTGGAAGAGTGGAAACGAGCCGGAATCCTGGAGGAATACAGGGCGGCTTTTCTGAAAATGCTGGTGATGGGCGTGCGGAATATCCGCAAGTACGCCCCCCATGCCGTCCAGAAAGAGGTCACCCGGAAAGTGTCCCGAATGCTCCGTGAAGAAAACCTGTACCGTCCCGGAGAGGAGGATTCCCGCCTGTCCCGCCGGGAAGAAAAACTGCTGAAAACCTGGCTGGCCGGAAAATCCGGCTTGGACTTTTCCTATTACTGGAAGAGAATGCGCAAAGCGGGCGCCCGGCTGCTGCGCCGCTGACACCACCCGAACGATCGACCGATGAAGAAGAATGAATTTGCCGTCGTCCTGGCCAGTGACAACCGGGGCATCCTGCCTTTGAGCGTTACCGTCTTTTCCCTGCTGAGCACCGCTGCTCCGGAAACCTTTTACAAGATTTACATCCTTTCCGACGGCATTGACGGGGAGAACCGGAACAGCGTTGAGCGCCTGGCGGCCCCGTTTGAGTGCCGGTTGGAGTTCATAGACGTTTCCGGCATTCTGGAAAAGCACGACTTTCCCCATACGGAACAGTGGCCCGTGCCCGCCTGGGGCCGCGTGTTCATCCCGGAGTTATTGAAGGAGGAGCGGGGCAACATCCTGTATCTGGACATTGACGTTCTGGTTTGCCGGGATTTGACGGAGCTGTTCCGGACGGATATGTCCGGCAACGCGGTGGGAGTGGTGTTTGAGAATTTTTCCAGGCCCGGCTCCCATTTCAACGAGCGCCTGGAGATGCCGCTGACCTGCACGGGGTATTTCAATTCCGGCGTGCTGCTGATGAATGTGGACGTTTTCCGGGAAAAGAACCTGGTCAGGGCCGTGCTGGATTATGCCGTCAGTCACCGGGACAGGCTGACCTGTCCGGACCAGGACGCGCTGAACGGCGCCCTGTGCGAGCTGACCGTGCCGCTGCATCCGCGCTGGAACTGGCATGACGGCCTGACGCGCCGCATCCTGAAGAACGACCCCAGGGAACGGTTCTGGCGAGGAGTGACGCCGCGCCAGGCGGTGGAAGCGGCGCTGGAACCGGGCATTCTGCATTACCAGGGGGTGCACAAGCCCTGGCGGTATAATTGGCGCTATGAAGGGGAACGTTACGAACGCGCCATGCGTGAAGCCGGGCTGCTGCATGGCCCGCTGCCCGGAAGAACCCTCCCGGCCATCCTGAAAAAGCACCTTTACCGGCCTGTTTACCGGATGACCAGGAATAAAATTCTCAGGCTGCAAAAGCAGTTTGAGAAGGAGGATGGCACATGCTCCTGAAGCCGGATGCGGGTTAATGTGCCTGTTTTATTCTGTACTGGATATCACGTAAAACCGCCCGGTAATACTTCTCGTAATCCGTACCTTTCGCGTTTTTTCCGGGAGGCGTGGGCGAAGAAGAGCAAACCTCCACATCAAATTCTTCCAGAAGGGCTTTCATGGCTTTGGCGGGCTGGCCGTAGAAAACGATGCGGTTTTGGATGCAGCGCGCCTTTTTTGAATCGCGCAGCCATCGTGACCGGAGGTTCAGGATGTACAGCAGGTCTATTTCTTCCGAAGAAAGATTCAGCCCCATGATGTAAACGTTGGAAAAGAAAAACAGGTCAATCCATGATTCCTCCAGTTGAAGCTGCGGCTTGCGCAGCTTTTCCGGGATGCCCGCTATTTCTTTTTTCTGTTTTTGGACCCAGTAAGTGTAGGTTCCCTTTAAATAGCTGTCAATTTTACCGATGCAGCCGCAATAGTGCTCATACCCGTATTGAATCGTGAAGGAGGAGGGTTTTTCATTATAGGTGCCGTGAATGTTCCAGATGCGGAGGGAGCGGCGTTCCTTCTCCATGCAGACATGGCGGCGGATGCTGTATTTGGTTTCCGAATTCCGGCGCTGGCTTGTCTTGTAATGCTGTGATTCCAGGATCTGCACCAGGAACGTGTCGTAATTGGTGGTCAGATAGTCGTCTATTGGAAGGGCGGCAAGCTGGTGTAAAACGGAGCCGGGATATTTCTGCGGGGTGAACTCTTCCAGTTTCTTCTTGAGCCGGTCACGCACATCGGAGGATACTTTGCCCATGTCGGCTTCCGGATGCCGTTTTTGTTTTTTCAGGATCAAATACTCGTAAATCAGGGGAAAAGGCAGATAGTCCCCCTGGTCTCTGAACGGGCAATAGATGTCTTGCTTGCAGCCTTCACCGCCGTTGCAGGGAGGGCAGACGGTTTCCTTGAGCAGGTCAATGCTGCTTGGGCTTCCCAGTGTGCGGATCAAACCGTTGCCAAACAGGACGGCGTTCTTTCTGAGGGTGGATTTGGTATTGGTGGAAGTAGTCATCATGGAAAACAGCGGAACCATTCTCCATGCTGGTCCATGGCCGCGAAAAATCAAGAAACAAAGAAAAATCCTTTTCCCGCCGCCGTCTAGTCCGGCATGAAAAGGGCTGCCGGCGTCAGTGCAGTTCCAGCAGATAGATCTCCGGAGGGCAGTTGAAGCGGAGGGGGAGCGTGCTGGTTCCCAGCCCCTTGGTAATCAGATAGGTGTTGCCGCCGGAAATATGCCAGGGGTAGGTGTAGGGCTGGGCGTGTTCCGGGCTGGCTTCAAACCACAGGAGATTGAAGGGAAGGCGTATCTGGCCGCCGTGGGTATGGCCGCTGATGACGATGTCCGCGTCCCCATGGGAAAGCATGTGATCCGCTTCCGGACGGTGGGAAAGCAGGAAATGGGGTATATCCGGGGACTGGCGCTTGGGGAGCCGTTTTTTGGAATTGCGCGAGGTGTCCAGCATTCCGGATAGCTGGAGCTGCCTGCCGTCCTTGAACGTGACAAGCGCGCTTTGGTCTTCCAGCACCGTGATGCCGGCCCGGGTCAGTTCCTTGCGCCAGTTGTCCCAGCCGAAGGTGAAGTCATGGTTCCCCTGGATGGCGAAGACGCCGCAGGGCGCTGCCAGCCCCCGCAGCAGCCGGGCGGCCGCGGCGGGGCTCATGCTGGCGTTTCTGCTGGCGCCGCGGGCATAATCCCCTACCAGCAGGATCAAGTCCGGCTGAAGCTGCATGATTCTCCGGACGTAGCGCAGCGCCCTCACTTCATCAAAGGCCGTGGGCATCAGGTGAAGGTCTCCGGCAATGACGACTTTAACGGGTTTTCCGCGGCCGTTCCACTGGGGGACGCGGTAGTCCACCTTCCGGACGAACAGAAGATTGGGTTCTATCAGGTACGCCCAGGTAATGCCGGCTACGCCGAGCGCGCAGACGCCCAGCAGCAGGGTGCCGAAAAGCCGGAGTATTCTGACGGAGAAGGGCATGGAAGGGAAGCGGCTTGGCAGAGACTATAATTCCTGAGGACCGCAGGCGAGCGATTTATGCGTCTTGCCATTTGAGAAAGGCCCGATTGCGGGGAGAAGCAGGCGGAAAGGCGCCCCCTTGGGAGATTTTAGCAAATTTGATTGACGGGCGCCCGCATGGTATGCTTTTATGCTCCAAGATATTTCCATATCCTTTATCACCCATCATTTAACCACGCATATGAAGAAGATTACCGTTATGGCTCTTGCCGCTTTTGCGGCGAGCATCATGGCTTCCTGCTGCTGTCAGGATCAGGGTGCTCCCCCCCTGACCCCCCTTCCCAAGTTCAATGACCTGAACCAGCCCGCCGTGGATGTGGCTCCGGTGGTCATGAAGTCCAAGAAGTAATCCTCTTCCGGGATTAGGTACGACTTTTCAAGCCGCACTTGGTGATTGTCCAAGTGCGGCTTTTTCTATAAAAATGCGGCAGAACATATGGAAGATTGGAAACATTGTCCCGAATTTGCGCCTTTGGCGGACCTGTTCCGCAGACATGACAGCTTTGCGGTAATTGCGCACGTGCATCCGGACGGTGACGCCATCGGTTCCACGCTGGCGCTGGGGGAAGCCCTGAAGCAGATGGGCAAGAAGGTGGTGATGATGAACGAGGACGGCGTGCCTTCCAATCTGGCCTTTATGCCGGGCGTGGAAAATATCATCCCCACGCCCGATGAGCCGGTGGACGTGGAAGTGGCCGTTTCCGTGGACAACGGCGCGTTCAAGAGGCTGGGCGAACGCAGTCTGAAGGCCCTGGCGGGAGTGAAGGTGTGGGCGAACATCGACCACCACCAGACTAATGAATTGTTCGGGGACGTGCAATGCGTTCTGCCGGACGAGTGCGCCACGGGTGCGGTGCTGTATTATTTTTTCAAGTATCTGGGCGTTCCCGTTACCCCGATAATGCGTGACGCCCTATACGTGGCCGTCAGCACGGATACGGGTTCCTTCCAGTACCAGATGACGACGGCGGCCGTGATGGAGCTGGCCGCGGATTTGATCCGGATGGGCGTTGACGTCCAGGACATCAACCGCCAGCTTTACCAGGAAAAGCCCTGGGTGAAGATGCAGCTGATGCGCGAGGCTCTGAACGGCATGAGGCTGACGCCGGACGGCAGGATTTGCACGTTCTGCCTGACGAATGAGGCGAAGGCACGGATCGGCAGCCGTCCGGAGGACACGGAAGGCCTGATCGACCTTTTGCGTTCCGTGCAGGGAGTCTGGCTGGCCGCTTATCTGGAGGAGGCGGAGGACGATCCCCGTATCCGCATTTCCCTGAGGTCCAAGACCCCTGAAATATCCGTGGCGGAGCTTGCCTCCCGTTTTGGAGGCGGCGGACATGCCATGGCCGCCGGAGTGCGCATCAGGGGACCCATTGAAGAAGTGCGCCTCACCATCCTGAAGGCCATGCAGGAGGAAGTGGAACGCGTGCTCCAACAGCAGATTTCATGAACGCTTCAGATTCCATGCAAGCTCCCTCGGGCGTCCTGTTGATTGACAAGGCGCAGGACATGACCTCCCACGACGTGGTGGCGATTGCGCGCCGCTCCCTGGGGATTAAGAAGATCGGCCACTGCGGCACGCTGGACCCCATGGCTACGGGGCTGCTGATGCTGGTGGTGGGAAAGGCGACCAAGCTTCAGGACAAGCTGATGTGCGAACACAAGGAATACGCCGGAACCCTGACGCTGGGAGTGGAGACCTCTTCCCAGGACGCCATGGGGGAAGTGGTGGCGGAGTATTCCGTGGACGGCGTGACGGAACAGGCCGTGCGCGAGGCGTTTGACCGGTTTGACGGCGCTTTTGAGCAGATTCCCCCGATGGTTTCCGCCATTAAAAAGGACGGCGTCCCGCTGTACAAGCTGGCCCGCAAGGGGCAGGAAGTTGTGCGGGAGCCGCGGCCCGTGGAGGTGTTCGGCCATCAAATTTCCCGCGTGGCCGTTCCGGAAGTGGACTTTACCGTTCAATGCTCCAAGGGTTTTTACGTGCGTTCCTATGCGTATGACATCGGGAAGGCGCTGGGCTGCGGAGCGCATTTGAGCGCCCTCCGGCGCATCAGGTCCGGTTCTTTTACGCTGGAGCGCGCCGTTACGGTGGATACCCTGAAAACCGCCCCCAGGGAAGAGCTGTTCCGGGCCATGCTTTCCCTGGAGGAGCTGGCGGACATTCTGATTGCCAGGTAGCAGCATGGTCATTTACCGGGAGTTTAAGGAACTGAAGGGTGTTTCTTCCCCCGTGCACTGGGCCATGGGGATGTTTGACGGGCTGCACCTGGGGCATGCCGGAGTGATTGCCGCAGCGGTGGAAGGCGCGGCCCGTGACGGAGGCATTGCCGCCGTGCTGACGTTCCGCACTCATCCGCTGGCCCGTGTCCGCCCGGAAAGCGTGCCGCCTGCCATTATGGCGGTGGATGCGGAAAAGTTCGCCCTGATGGAAGAGCTGGGGGTGAAGATGGTGCTGACGCTGGAATTTTCCTCCCGGCTGGCTTCCATGAGCCCGGAGGAATTCATCAGGGAGCTCTGCGCCTCCTGCCGCGTGGCGGAGATTGCCGTGGGGGAAGACTGGCACTTTGGCCGAGGCCGCGCGGGCGATGTGGAAACCCTGCGCCTTTTGTCCGGCCGCTACGGGTTCCGGGTGACGGCCGTTCCGCCCATCCTGCGGGACGGGGAGCGCGTGAGCAGCACCCGGATTCGCGAAGCCGTGCGTGCGGCGGATTTTTTACAGGCGGCCGGCATGCTGGGCCGTCCCTACCGCTGGAGGGGCCCGGTGATTCATGGACGCCAATTGGGACGCCTGCTGGACTACCCCACGGCCAATATGAAGCCCGGCTGCGGGTTGCAGCCTCCTCATGGCGTTTACGCCGTACGCGCCCGGGTGAACGGCGCGGAATATGGGGGCGTCGCCAACCTGGGGGTGCGTCCCACGGTGGAAGGGGAGGGGGGGGAACTGTTGCTGGAAACGCATTTGTTCGGCCAGCCGGGGGACATTTACGGGCAGGAAATGGAAGTGGTGCCGGTCCGGTTCCTGAGGGCGGAAACCAAATTCCCCTCCCTGGAAGAACTGAAAAGCCAGCTTGCGCTGGACGCCGCCCAGGCCGCTGAGGTGTTGAGACGGGATAAGTAAGACACAGAAAACCGTAAAATGGAGGATGACGGCTTGACCGAAAGAGCGATCGGGGGTTTGTTGTTCGGACGTCATGTTGGTTGAGCAGTTAAAATCAAAAATCCATCGCGCCATGATTACCCGTGGCGATGTTCAATATGAAGGCAGTATTGAAATTCCTGCCGATTTGATGGCCGCTGTGGACCTGTGGCCCGGAGAAAAGGTCCTCGTGGCGTCCGTCACGTCCGGAAACCGTCTGGAAACGTATGCCCTGCAGGGGCCTGCCGGTACGGGGAACATCATCATGAACGGCGGCGCGGCCCATTTGATCAAGACGGGCGAACGGGTGGTTATCATGAGCTTTGCCCTGTCGGACAAGCCCATCGTTCCCAAGAAAATCGTTTGCAACGAGCATAACGAAATCATTTCCTAGACTTTACAAACCATCTGAATTCACACATACTCCCCGCGTTCATGAACCTTTTTTTAGCAAATTCACTTAATATCAGCATTCAGTTACTCTTTGCCGTTCTGGTGATTGTGTCACTTCTCCTCCTGGGCGTGGTGCTTATGCAGAGACCCAAGCAGGAAGGGCTGGGAGCCGCTTTCGGCGCCGCCATCACGGACCAGGCCTTCGGCGCGCGGACTACGGATGTGCTGAAAAAAGCTACGGTGTACTTCGGCTCCGCCTTCATGATTCTTTGCCTGGTGCTGGGCATGCTGATCAACCGCCAGCACGTCAAGAGCTCGGAAAGCCTGCTGAGCCCGGAAATGATGAAGGCCGCCGCCAAGCAGGAAGCCTCCGTTCCCGCCAAGACGCCGGAAGAACTCCAGCAGGAGGAGCTGCGCAGGCGCGCCGCTGAGGCGGAAGCCGCTTCTTCACAGGCTCCGGCTCCCGCTGTGCCGGAAGCTCCCGCTCCTGTCTCTCCGGAAGCTCCCGCTCCCGCTAATTAAAAGAATGTTCTTTTTAAACGCCCCGGCCGTCCTCCGACAGCCGGGGCGTTTGCATGCCGGGGCCATGCGCCGCATGTTTGCCGCTCCGGAAACGCGCTTTGAAATTGGCGGTTCCGGTTGTTTTCCGCTTGCCCTGAACCGTAATTGCGCTACTCTTGGCAAAGTATGAAGGCACCTTTTTTGAACCGTAAATCCAAGGGATTCACGTTGATTGAATTGCTTGTGGTGATCGCCATTATCCTGACGCTGGCCGGCATTGCCATGACGGTGGTGAACGGCGTGATGGAAAAATCACGGGTTACCACGGCGCGGAGCGATTGCAACGGTTTGCAGACAGCCGTTGAGAACTACATGCTGGACAACGGCCGCGTTCCCGTAGCCTGGAGCGGACGGGAAATGGCCAAGCAGGCCCGCAAGGACGGACAGTATTACATGACGACCGCCGTGGACGACGACAGCCGCATCATGAGCATCCTGACCAACTACATGGACCGCGGGGATGAAGACAGGAAGCTGAATCCCAAGAAAACGGCCTATTTCAACACCACGACCACGGATGTGGAAGGTTCTCCCGGCCTGTTCTTTGAAAGCCGTGGCCGCGTGGGCCTGATGGACCCGTGGGAATCCCCCTACCACATCATTTTGAATGCCAATCCCGACGACCGCACCCCCCGCGTCCAGGTCGGTTCCCGCATGGTGACCAAGAACGTGGCCGTTTACAGCGTCGGCAAGGACAAGCAGGGCAGCACGGAGGATGGCCACATCAACAATCCGGAAATGACGGAAGACAACGTGACTTCCTGGTAACGCATTCCGGAACCGCCTGTTGAGAGGCGGGACCGATTTATTTTGCGGGGCTTCCGGCTTATGGCCGCGAGGCCCCGCGATATATTCAGGCATATTGCCTCCAAACCGTATTTTTTTCTTTTCAACCACTCTCAAAAACCCCTCAATAAGTCCCAGACATGAACTGGTTCAAAACAGACGACGTACGCATTCAAGACATCGAGCCCCTGATTTCCCCCGCCATCCTGATCAAGGATTATCCGGCGACCACGGAAATCGCCAAAATGGTGGCTACGACCCGCAAGAATGCGGAGAACATCATTTCCGGCCACGACGACCGCCTGCTGGTGGTGGTGGGGCCGTGCTCCATCCATGATCCCCAGGCCGCAGTGGACTATGCCTCCCGCCTGAAGGAGCAGATGGCGCGCTTTGAAAAGGATCTGGTGATCATCATGCGCGTGTATTTTGAAAAACCCCGCACCACGGTGGGCTGGAAGGGCCTCATCAATGACCCGTTCATGAACCATACCTTTGACATCAACCGCGGCCTCCACATGGCCCGCGGGCTGTTGCTGCGCCTGGGTGACATGGGGATTCCCGCCGCCACGGAGTTCCTGGACACCATCACCCCGCAATATATCGCGGACCTGATTACGTGGGGAGCCATTGGCGCGCGCACCACGGAAAGCCAGGTGCACCGTGAACTGGCCTCCGGGCTTTCCATGCCCGTGGGATTCAAGAACGGCACCAGCGGCAGTCTCCAGATTGCCGTGGACGCCATCATTTCCTCCTCCTGCCCGCACTGCTTCCTTTCCGTGACCAAGCAGGGCGTTTCCGCCATCGTTTCCACCACGGGCAACAAATCCTGCCACCTGATTCTGCGCGGTTCCTCCCTGGGCCCGAATTTCGATGACGAACATGTGAAGGAAGCAGCGGAAGCCTTGCAGAAGGCCGGCATCAACAACCGCATTATGGTGGACTGCTCCCACGGCAACAGCTGCAAGGATTACCGCAAACAGCCGGCGGTGGCCGCCAGCATCGCGGAACAGATTTCCGACGGTTCCGACCAGGTGGTGGCTGTGATGATTGAGAGCAACATCGTGGAAGGGGCCCAGCCGCTGAGCTCCGACCTGGTGTACGGCAAGAGCATCACGGACCAGTGCATCGGCTGGGACAGTACGGTGGAAGTGCTGGAAAACCTTGCCGCCGCCGTCCGCAAGCGCCGTGCCAAACGGCAGGAAGCGTAAGTCTTCCGGTGTTGGCGGAAGACATTCCTAGGGATTAAGGACCAGGGGGTACGCCTTGGGTGATTGTACCCGGAAGCCGTAGTTCCAATCCTTTATATCCGGTTACTTTTCATTGGCCCTTCGGCGTTTTTGCCGGAGGGTCAATGGTCGTCTCCCCACAGGTAGGAATGGCGTTCGGAGATTGTTTTGCCGTGGTTGTCCTTCAGGACGAGCTTCCATGCGAGAATCTCCCCTTTTGTTTTGGCTTCATCCCCGATGAATTCAAAAACGGAATTTTGCGTGCCTCCCTTTCTCCCGGCAGGGTAGGAAATGGATTTTGTCAGGACGGCTGAACCTGTTTTTCCCTGTCGGTACATCATGACCAGGGTGGCCGCCTGTTCCGGGTTCGCATCATTCCAGGTGACGAAGTAGTATTGGCCCAGACGCTGGAGGCGTTGTTGCTGGGAGACGGCGCCGTGCAGCAGGTAAGTAGCCTGGGAGCGGTGCATGCCTACATCTTCTGCAGGAACCACCGTGGTTTTCAAGGGAACCTCCCGCACATGTTCAATCCGGGAAACTTGCTCCGCACAGGAAAACAGGACCGGCAGTACGGCGGCAGTGCAAAGGGGAGCAGGAAACTTCATGGAGCCCATTCAATACACATCCGCCGGGGGAGTCAACACAAAGGTGGGAAAGCTTCAGCATGGAAATGTGGTGGGGCCCAGAAAGAATAAAGGCGTTCCAGGACTGGAATGGTTCTGCTGATGGAGTATCCAACAAGGGAACCGCATCCATGAACGGGAAAGGTTCCGGAAGCACGGAGCTGGCCCGTGTCCCAGCCGGGCGATGACGCTGCCGCGCCGCCTTTAATACAACGGTACGACCAGTGAGGAACCCAGAGCCAGCCAGCAGGGCAGCGTAAGGAAGGAAGCCACGGTAGTGGTCAGCAGGATTTGGGTGCCCAGGTCGGGATGGCCGCCGAAGCGTTTGGCCAGAATGACCGGGATGACGGCGGAGGGAATCGCCGCCTGGATGATGATGACGCGCTTGATATAGTCGTCCACCGGCAGGAAATAGGCCATCAGGAGCAGCAGCGCCGGAGCCAGTCCCAGGCGCGTCAGCAGACCGCAGATGATGGGTTTGGGCTCCCACTTCATGTTGTGCCACAGGTCTCTCATGGAACAGCCGAACAGGATCAGGCACAGGGGCGTGGCGCAGTTGCCGATCATTTCAAAGGTTTTCATGAGAGGCGGCTGGGCTACATAGGTTCCCAGGCCGGACCAGGCGAGTGCCAGGCCCACGATGACCGCCAGCAGGGGGCCGCGGAAGAAGACGCCCATGTTCAGGTTGCCCGGACCGCCTGCGATGATGATGACGCCGATGCTCCATACGACCAGTTCACACCCCACGTTGTGGACGAAAAGGACGCCCAGCGTGGGGTCATTGCTGGCCGTGAACAGCATCTGGATAATGGGAATGACGAAAAAGGCGTAGTTCTGCACCCCCGCCGTCAGGGTGAAGGTGCGCAGGCCCGTGCCGATGCGCATGCGCAGCATTTTGGCGACCAGCCATGCGGACGCGATGCCCAGCAGAAGTTCCAGCGCTCCGGCTGCAATAGCCTGGAGGGAAAAGGAAACGCTGCTGAGCGTTTCATTCCCGGAGAGCACCATGTACTTCATGATGCTGTGGAAGACGAGGCAGGGATAGGCCACATCCATCGCGATGCGCATGATGGGCGCGTCATGGTCCGCCTGGATGACCTGCTTGTGGCGCAGATAGAAACCCGTGGCGAAGAAAAGATAAACGGGAATGGTGGAGAGGAAGGAAGTGAGGATGATGGAACCGGTGTCCATGGCGGCAGGATTGCAGGGCGCGATTGATTAAGGCAAATAAAAAAACGGAACAGGTTATGTGTTTTCCCGCGTCCGGAGCAGGAAATGCGACAGGTCCCTGATGCTGAAAAATACTTTTGAAGGGTTGGCTTCTTCCAGGCCGCGGATGTCCGCGGTAGTTCCCCAGGCGGCGGACAGGCAGGTCACGCCCGCTTTCCTGCAGGCGGTTACATCCGATACCGCATCCCCGACGTAATAAAATTCATCCTTTGCCAGGTGGCAGTCATGCAGCAGTTCCCCAATGGCTTCCGCCTTGTTCGGCCTGTCTTCCGCGCCGGTCTTGACAGAGCAGAACAGATCCTGCATGCCGAATTGTTCAAGCGTAATGCGGCAGCTCTTTTCTCCTTTTCCGGTAATCAGGGCAATCAATATTCCCTCCTTTTTCAAGGTGTTGATCAATTCGCGAATGCCTTCATACGGTTCCGGGCATTCCTCATGCATCTTTTCATAAACCGGGTAAAAATCATGAAGGGCTTCCTGCCATTTTTCCCCGGCGACCATTTTAATCATTCCTACTTCATTCAGGCCGAAGGTCTGCGTAATTTCCCGTTCGCTCAGTGTACGGCCCGCGTAGGGGGAAACTGCTTTTTCAAACGCCCGGATGCACATGGGGACCGTCTCCCCTATCGTCCCGTCCAGGTCAAAAGCGATCAGTTTAATCATTGTTCGCGATTCCCGTTGATTTTACGGATAACCCTGCAGGGGTTTCCCGCCGCCAGGCTGTCGGGGGGAATGTTTTTGGTGACCACGCTTCCGGCGCCGATGACGCTGCCTTTTCCGATCGTGATTCCCGGCAGGATGATGACGCCGCCGCCAATCCAGCAGCCGTCTTCTATCGTCACCGGAAGGGCGAAGGTATGGCGAATGTATTCCATGCCCTCCGCCGTTTCCACGGGAGTGAGGCGCTCATTCAGCTCAATGGGGTGCGTAGCGGTGTAAATCTGCACATTGGGAGCGATGAGCACATTGCTGCCGATGGTGATCCTGTTGCAGTCCACGAACGTGCAGCCCGTATTGACGGTGACGTTGTTCCCGATGTGGATGTTGCGCCCGTAGTCGCAGGTGAAGGAATGACCGATGGATACTTTGGCGCCGATGCTGCCCAGCATTTCCTTCAACACCTGGCGCTTTTCCTCCTTATGGTCGTAAGGCAGGGAATTGTACTTCATCAGGAGCCGGTGGGTCTTGCTCTTGAATTCCAGAAATACCGGGTCATGGCAGTCATACCATTCGCCCGCCATGCATTTTTCCAGTTCAGTCATTGTCTTTTTCCCTTTGTTGTTGATTATGGACTGTGGCAGCCATTCTGCCGAGCGATCGTGAATGAATGCTCATTTTGCAGGGTATGCAGATGCTTTCAAGCTAAATGACATGGGATACTTGTCCCTGTTGCAGCTATACGCATATAGCCCTTTCTTTGAAGAAGAAGCCTGCATATTTCCAGAATCATAAAAGTTTTCAGCATGTTCATTAAAATATTCAATGTGCAGACCGGCCCTCGTCAATGAATTAATAATATCCGAAACCGTATGCATCCAGAAATAGGATTTTACGCCATCTTTCGGTTCACAGGCGTATCCGCCGATGGAACTATCCACAGAGGGAATTTTACTGAAATAGGGATATTTAATCTCGAAAACTTCCTTGTCCAGTTTGCTCTCATCAAAGGAAAGAAAAAATGGGTGTGAATCAAATACATACAAATAGCCGTTATCCTTTAAAAGACTGCGAATGGTATTCGCCCATACATTCAAATCGGGAAGCCATCCCAATACTCCCTCCGAGGTAAAGACAATATCGTATTTTTCACCATGAACTTTTGATAAAGTCATGATGTCGGCTTCAATGAATTTTACGTTTTTAAAATTAAGATCGCCGGCAAGTTTATTTGCAAAAAATATGTTGTCAGGAACTAAATCTACCCCGACCACGCTTTTAGCTGTTTTGGCAAGTATCAATGTATCTGCACCGGTATTACACTGTAAATGGATTATTTCCTTGCCTGATATGTCACCCAGTTCTTCCTGTATATAATAGTTCAAGTGAAGATTATCATCACTTAGTAAAGCTTTAAAGTGATGATAATGCTCTTCTGATATTTTACCCCAAGCCTGCTTGTTAGATTCAATTTCAATCATGCAATATTGCCTTCTTGTTATTATAAATACCTTTTTTACTCCTCCATCGCAGGAAGTGATATACGATGCTATTCTGCAAATTACCAGCAGGGAGCAGCGGTGCACCGCCCCTTGCCATTGGCAAGGAACGGTGCCTGCGCTTTGTGGCAAACAAAAGGTTAAGGATAAACTAAACTTTAACCTCGCTGGGTTTATCCTCTCGCCATGCAATAGAGATCGAAAGACCTGTATTCATGGGACTTTACAGCCTCCCTTTTAGGGGCGGTATAGTATTACTCCCACTCAATGGAGGCCGGGGGCTTGGTGGAAATATCGTAAAGGACGCGGTTGATGCCCTTCACTTCATTGAGGATGCGGTTGCTGGTTTCACGCAGCAGGGCCGGAGGCAGTTCTACCCAGTCCGCCGTCATGGCGTCTTCCGACACGATGGCGCGCAGGTTGGTGGCCCATTCATAGGAACGTTCATCTCCCTTCACGCCCACCGTTTTCACCGGGATGAGGCCGGCGTAGGCCTGCCAGACCTTTTCATACCAGCCGTATTTCTTCAGGTTGCCGATGAAGATGGCGTCACACTCCCGGATGATGTCCAGGCGGTCCCTGGTGACTACGCCGGGGCAGCGCACGGCCAGGCCGGGGCCGGGGAAGGGGTGGCGCCACAGGATGTCGTGAGGGATGCCCATGGAGGCGCCCAGTTCGCGCACCTCGTCCTTGAACAATTCCGCCAGGGGTTCCAGCACCTTCCCCTGCGCCTGGAGTTCCAGCACGCGCTCCACGCGGTTGTGGTGTGTCTTGATGACGGAGGCCTTGGACTTGGCGTTGGAGGCGCTTTCAATCACGTCCGGATAAAGGGTGCCCTGGGCGAGCATTTCCGCGTCTCCCACAGCGTCCCAGAATACGTCGATGAACAGGCCGCCGATGATGCGGCGCTTCTTTTCCGGGTCGCCTTCCCCGGCCAGGGCCGTCAGGAAGCGTTCGGAAGCGTCCACCGTTTCAATTTCCACGTTCATGCGGGCGAAATTGGCGCGTACCTCATCGGCCTCATTCTTGCGAAGCAGACCGTTGTCCACGAAAATGGCGCGCATGTTCACGCCTGCCTCATGCAGCAGGACGGCCAGCACGGTGCTGTCCACGCCGCCGGAGACGCCGCAGACCACCTGCTTGCTGCCCACGCGTTCCCGGATTTCCCGGATGAGCTGCCTCTTGAAGTCGCCGATATCGAATTTCTTGAGGTTGGCGGCGCAGGAGAGGAAGTTGCGCAGGATGGTGCGCCCTTCATGGGAATGGGTCACTTCCGGATGGAACTGGATGCCGAAAGTTGCTTCTCCCCACTGGAGGGAGACGGGGACGCCTTCCGCGTTGCGGGCGATCACCTGGCAGCCTTCCGCCAGGTGGTCCACCGTATCCGAATGGCTCATCCATACCTGGGAGGAGGGGGACATGTCCCGGTACAGGCCTGTGCAGGCTTCCGGAAGCAGGGCGGCGGGGCCGTATTCCCGCTTGTTGCTGGCCTTCACGGAACCGCCGTGCTTGATGTTCAGCAGCTGCATGCCGTAGCACACGCCCAGGACGGGGACGTTCAGGCTCTTGAGCCATTCAAAGTCAATGTCCGGAGCGTCTGCGTCCGTGGTGCTTTTGGGGCCTCCGGAAAGGATGACGGCGCCGGGTTCGTGAATCTGGTCCAGGTCTTCCAGCGCGTACAGTTTGGCCATGTAGCCCAGTTCGCGCACGCGGCGCACAATGAGCTGGGTGTATTGGGAGCCGAAGTCAATGACGGCTACGAGGTGCTTGTCGTCCATGGGAGAGAGGGTTTAACAGGAATAGTTGATGGGTTCTTCCGTGATGGTGATGTCGTGGGGATGGCTTTCCTTCAGGCCGCCGGAGGTGATTTGGACGAACCGGGCCTTGTCCCGGAGTTCCGTCAGGCTGTGTGCGCCCAGGTAGCCCATGCCGGAACGCAGGCCGCCCATGAGCTGGAAAACCACGTCCGCCAGCATGCCCTTGTATGGAACGCGCGCTTCCACGCCTTCCGCAACGAGCTTGCCGGAACTGTTCTGCCCGTAGCGGTCGCCGGAGCCGCGGCGCATGGCGCCCAGGGAGCCCATGCCGCGGTATTGCTTGAAGTGGCGGCCCTGATAGTGGACCACCTTGCCGGGGCTTTCTTCCGTGCCGGCCAGCAGGCCGCCCAGCATCACCAGGTCAGCGCCGGCGGCCAGGGCTTTCACGATGTCCCCGGAATAGCGGATGCCGCCGTCTGCAATGACGGTGACGCCCGCGGGACGCGCTACGGAGGCTACCTCCTGAATGGCGGTGAACTGGGGCATCCCCACGCCGGAAATAACGCGGGTGGTGCAGATGGAGCCGGGGCCCACGCCCACCTTGATGGCCTGCACGCCCGCCTTGATGAGGTCGGAGGCTCCTTCCGCCGTCACCACGTTGCCGGCCACGATGGGGCGGTCCGTCAGCTTGCGGAGGTTGGAAACCACGTCCATGACGCGGGTGGTGTGGCCGGTGGCGGCGTCAATGAACAGGGCGTCCGCTCCGGCGGAAACCAGCGCCTTGGCGCGGTCCAGGTAATCAGGGCCCACGCCCACGGCGGCGCCGCAGCGCAGGTGGCCGTGCTCGTCCTTGGAAGCGTCTGCAAACATGGCGCGCTTCTGGATGTCCGTTTCCGTGATGAGGCCGGCCAGCACGCCGTTTTCATCCACCAGGGGAAGCTTTTCAATGCGGTGGGTGTAAAGAATGTGGCGCGCTTCCTCAATGGTGGTGGTGGGAGCCGCCGTAATCAGGCGGGAAAGGGGGGTCATCACGTCCTTGACCCGGATGTTCTGGTAATCGTCCACGCCGCGCATGTCGCGTCCGGTGACGATGCCTTCCAGCCTGCGGCTGGCGTCCACCACGGGGAAGCCGGAGTAACCCTGGTCCATCATGATCTGATGGACTTCTTCCAGCGTCATGTCCTTGTTCACCGTGACGGGGTTCGGGATGACCGCGTTTTCAAAACGCTTCACGCGGGAAACCATGGCCGCCTGGATGTCGATGGGATTATTGCGGTGAATGACGGCCAGGCCGCCTTCCCGTGCCAGGGCAATCGCCAGTTCTGATTCGGAAACGGTATCCATGGCTGCGGACAGCACGGGAATTTTCATGTCAAAACCGGGAACAAGCTGGGAACTGATGTCCGCATCACCGGGAAGAATCGCGCTCAGGCGGGGCAGCAGGAGCACGTCATCAAAACTTAATCCAAGAGGGAGATCTGCCATGCGATAATCTACAGCCAGACACCCTCTGACGCAAGCCGAAACACAGGGGAATCTTATTTTGGGACGGCACGGCGGCGTTCTGCGCTTTGCTCCCTGCGTTGTCCCGGCGTGTGTCTGTTTTCCGTACAGGAAACTCTTCCCTCTTGATCCGGGGAAACGTCTTGCCTATCCTGAAAAAAAGAATTGTCCCTCATGAATGCTTCCGAACCCTACCGAGTCCTGTTTGTCTGCCTGGGCAACATCTGCCGTTCTCCTGCGGCGGAAATCATTTTTAAGAAGATGGTGAAGGAACAAGGTTTGGAAAGCCTGATTGAAAGCGATTCCGCCGGCATGATCGGCTATCATCGCGGCTGTCCTCCGGATGCCAGGATGGTCCAGGCCCTGGAAAAATACGGTTATCAGAATCCGGGAGTCAAATCACGCCCCGTGCGGAAGGATGATCTGGAACAGTTCGACCTGGTTGTGGGAATGGACCGGGAGAATCTGCGGGATTTGAAACGGCTGGACAAAAGAGGGCAATGGGAAGGAAAGATTGTTCCCATGTGCTTTTTCACCACCCGTTTTCTGGATGAGGAAGTGCCGGATCCCTACTATGGAGGGCAGGAAGGCTTTGACCATGTGGTGGAATTACTCCAGGACGGCTGCGCCAACCTTTTAGAGAACTTGAAGGAGCAGCTCTCCTGAATGATAAAAATGTATCGAGGGAAGGTTATTCTTCCCTTTCGTCTCAAGCGATTCCCGTGCTGTGTTCTGCTGGGAAAGGACCGGTTTATGCCCGGAATGAGGATTGGTCATTATTCCGGGCGATGGGAAGTCAGCCGGTATTCAATGAAGCTTCCTCAGTAGTGGGGAAAATCCCCTCTTTCTCATGGGAAAGAAGTAGTTTGGCTGCCAGAGTGAATGAAATGGCAGATATTCTTATGGCCCCTGGATAGCGTCTATTCCGTTTTGGGCGTGTTGAAGAGTAAAAATTAGTTGGCATAGGTAATGAATTGATAAAGTTATTGCTGGCATTCCCGTGTTGGAATCAATCAATGATTGATAATCAATGATTAATCTATTTCAACCATGAAAGAACAATTTAACGACGATATCAATTCCCTACAGGGGCGCGCAGTTCCGACAGCGGAGGAAAACCGACGCCCATCGATGAAAGCGCTCCGGATGCTTTTGACCGGAATTGGAATTGGGAATTTGAGGTGCGCCCGCTGGGGCCTTCTGAAACGGCCAAATGCTTTGTCACCATGGGCGCCGATGATTTGGCGACGCTGACGGTGGATCAAAAGGAGATCATGAACCTCGGTCCGCGCGGGCCGGAAGGAGGCGGTACCTATGATCCGAAGGAAACCTCATTTGACATCGAGGGAGGGAAGCATGAGGCTCATTTGGAATATCAAAACATTACCCTCAAAGACCATAAGAAGAATGTTGCCAAGCTTACCTTTGATATGAACGTGGTCGTCACTGACCATCAGACTGGTTCTTCCTCTTCCTATGTCCCTCCGGATACGCAAACGGAACCGGTGGACAATGACGACGAAGGCGAAGACGATCCATGCGGTTCCAGCAGCGGAGGGAGCAGCAGTTCTCCCAACAGCAGCTCCAGCAATCCATGTCCGGACGGCAACAATGGGGGAGATGAAGACGGTGATGAGCCGGTGGGCAATCCTTCCTCTTCAGACGGATGCATGGATAACACGGGAGGAGCGGAACCCCCTCCCACAGCTCGCAACAGGTTTTCTTCCGCCTCCCTGTACGGCAGCATTTCTTCCGCCGGTAAGCGCGTAACCACTCAGACCAGGAAAACCAGCATGGTGTGGCGCACCAATTTCGGAGCTTTCCGGGGGATGGAAGGAATGCCTTATGGCATGCTGGAAATTGTAGCTTACAACTTTTCTTCCAAATTATGGACGCCCGCCGCTCTTCAATACCTGCACCCGATGGCAAGCAGTATCCAGCCGCCTCCCGGAGGCAGCTTGAGAGCGGACACGGCTTTTCAGATCAGGAATGGGGGTACCAATGTCAATTATTACTGCTATGCTGGCGCGGCCAGTGGCGGGTCCAAGAAACGGGGTGGCTCCGTTTCCATGACTTACGCCCAAGAGAGCAGCCGTACTGCCAATGCAGCTTCTCTTTTTTCTACGGAAATGCGCGTGAGCAATAACAGGGGAAATTCCGTTCTGTACGGAGGGGCTTCACTCTCTTCCCTAAAGAACGCTACCGGGTATGTTTCCAAGCTTGGTTCTTCCTATACGGCGCAGGATTTTTCCCAATATCTGGACATCGTGCGGGGGAGTGACGGAAACATCCGCCAGATATGGAACCTGTGGGATGGCCTTGCCAGTATAGAAAATGTGACGGCTGACGGCTATGTGATTGCCTTTTATCTGCCGGAGCAGGCGGGGGAAAAAGCGAATGGCGTTTATCCCGTCACGGGTATTCCGTTTAAGACTTTCTCCATTTCCGGAGATACGGCAACCAGCAAACTCACGGTCACGGAACAGGCTGAAGGCCGTTCCCCCTATGTCACCCGTTATTGGCAGGGAACGGGAGGCGCCTGGTGCATGTCCCAGGGTGAAGAAGAAGACGCCATTTACACCCTGCGGGAAAAACAGACTGTCACTTCCACCACATGGAAATTGATCACTACCGTTCAGCGCGGAGAAACAGGAACACCCATTTCTCGCGTGTGTGAAACTTATGAACAGACCTCCAAGGGGAACCTTTGCACCAGCCGAATTGAAGCCTACGGCACTGATTATGCCCGGGAAACCACTTACGATTATAACAGCATAGGAAAACTGTCACGGGAAACTGCTCCCGACGGGAGTGTCAAGACGTGGGCCTACGACGCTTTTGGTCGTGAAACAGTTCGCATGGAACCCTGGTCCGGAGGGGAAAGAAAAGGCACCTACACCTATTACCGGTACTCGGACCGTCCGGATCCGGATATCATCCACCAATATGTCGTTCTTACCATCAAAGCTGTACGGTTAAGGGACACGCACTACACCTATGAGGAAGCCAATGATGTGCGCCGTGTGACCAAGCGGACGGCTGCCCTGGGTGCGGAAGGAGAGCAAGTGGAAATAACGGAAACATGGATGCCCTCAGCTTCCAATGTCCATGCAAGGGGCCGGTTGAAGATGCGGCAGGCCGTCAATGGGGTACAGACCTCTTACGAGTATGAAGCAGACAGTCAATACGGCGCCCTGTACAGGATTACGGCGGAAACCCGGGTTGGGGGAGAAGCTGTGCCGGGGCAGAGCAAGCGCAAATTGACTTACGTGTCCGCACAGGGCACCAACACCCGGATAGAAAAATACGCTTTTCTGATGGATGGAACCTGGGCATTGACAGATACGGCGGACTACGAATATGACAAGGAGAGGCGATGGATCAAGCGCACGCGCGGCAACGGACGCGTGACGGAACGTGAAATGATGTGTTGCGGCCCCTTGTGGGAAAAGGATGAAGACGGAGTGATGACTACGTATGCCTATAACACGGCCCGCCAGCTTGTGGAAACCATTCGTTCGGCTACGGAAACTACTCCGGAAACCATTGTCAGCTACACGCGGGACGCTTTTGGCAGAACCCTGGCGATACGGCGGGACGTTGGTCCCATGGCCGCCAGTGAAGGGCGGGAATACAACCTGCTGGGGCAGCTTGTTCGTGAAACGGACGTGCTTGGGAGAGACCATACTTATGCCTATAGTGAGAATGGATTGACGAAAACCGCTACCACGCCGGCAGGAGCTACGCTTGTCACCCGCCGCCATGCGGATGGAACCATTTTGGAACAAAGCGGAACGGGACAGAGGCATTTGCTTTATCAAACGGAATGCATGGAAGAAGGGATTCTCCATTCCACCCTTATACCGCAGGAAGGCGGGGAACCGGTCCTCATGGAACAATCTGTAACGGATGGCTGGGGCAACGTGGTCCGTCTTTCCCGGGCCAGTGCCAGCGGCGGCCTCATCCATGAACGGTACAGTTTTGATACAAAGAACAGGCTGTTGCGGAAAGGGACGGACGGCATGGCCCCGATGCTTTACGACTATGACTCCTTCGGCAACGTAGTGAAAGAGACATGGAAGTTGGCGGAAGAACCTGCCCCGGCTAACTCCCGTATAACAGAATACTCCTATGCCTGTGAACGGAGGGAAGACGGCATATACCGTGTGAAGACCGTAATTAACTACAATAGTTACGGGCTGCCTTACTCGAAAAGCACGTCTACGCTGGTCTCTTTCCTGTCCCCAGTCGTTGCTGAAAAGATCATCTCTTCGGATACGAGAGGCAATGAGATTCCGGAATGGATGGAATATACGGCTCCCGGCAAACGTACAATCAGGAAACAGGTTCCTGATTCCATAGTCATTGCAGAAGCACTTGTCATTGACGGGTATGAAGTCTCCAAAAAGGATTTCGCAAACATGACTACGACCGCGGCGCGTTCCTACACGGCCACGGGGAAAAAGGAAATCCTGACGGACACACGCGGCAATGAAACCACGATCATGTTTGATCTTGCCGGACGCGAAACCGGGAGAACAGACGCTGCCGGCAATACGGTTACGACTGCCTATGATCCGGCGACGGCATTGCCCTCCTGCATCACGGACGCACTGGGGAAAACGGCTTGCTATGCTTACGATTTGCGCGGACGCAAGACTGCTGAATATGGTACGGCAGCGCAGCCCTCTGTTTTTGCTTACGACGATGCAGACAGGCTGATAGAACTCAAAACTTTCCGGGCTCCGGAAGAAACCATTGCAGGTGATCCGCGTGAACGGACGGATGGCGATACCACCGTGTGGAGCTATGATGAAGTCTCCGGCCTCATGACGGCAAAAACCTATGCTGACGGGCATGGGGAAACCTATTCCTATGACGGGTGGAACAGGCTGGTGACCAAATCACAAGCCCGGACGGTTGATGAGCAGGGAACTCATCTTATGACGACTTACGGCTATGATGAGTTGACGGGGAATTTGCTCTCTGTCACCCACAATGATGCCACGCCGGCCATAGGTTACACGTATAACCATCTCAATCTCCTTACGCAGGTAACGGATGATTCCGGTACGCGCACGTTTTCCTATAACCAATACAATGAAGCGGTACAGGAAAATACGGCAGGTTTGGTGGCCAGTCGGCTTGACTATCAAAGGGACAGTCTGGGTCGATTTCCTGGCTATAGTTTGCAATACAAAGGTGATGTTGTTTTTCAAACCATTTGGAATTATGATATGTACAAACGCCTTGGCACTGTTTCCCTCAGGCATGCAGGCGACCGGTTTACCTACGGCTATCATGCAGTTCATGGACTGTTGGAAACGCTCACCTATCCCAACGCCCTCAAGAGATGGTATACCCGGGAGGAAAAGCGTGACTTGCTGACTAAAATAGCCTACCAGCGTCCCGGGAGCGCCGACTATTTAGCTAAAGTCGACTATACTTATGATGCACTGGGGCGCCCCCTGGAAAAGAAGGATTACTTTAATACTCCCAATCCCGATCTTACTCATGTTTACACGTATAATGACCGGGACGAACTGGTTGCCGACGTGATGAACCGGGGCGGAACGTACAGCTACTCCTATGACAATATCGGTAACCGGTTGACCTCACAGGAAGGAGCGGAAGCGGCTCCCACCGTTTATTTGTCAAATAATCTCAACCAGTACATTTCCGGTGATCGGGAACCCTCACAGGAAGAAACGGGAGAAATTACAATCGTCTATGAGACGAATAGCCTCAACCAGTACACTTCCATTACGGATGGAGAAGAAAGGCCTTTGATACGGGAGTACGACGAAGACGGCAACCAGATTAAGGTAAAAACCTCTACAGGCGAGTGGGAGGTAAAGTATAACGCCCTGAACCAGGCGGTCAGATTCACGCAGGATACCAAGCGGGTGGAATGCCGTTACGACTACCTGAACAGGAGAGTGGAAAAAACAGTCTATGAAGGAGAAATGCTGGTGTCCCGGAAACGGTTTATTTACTGTGGTTTTCTCCAACTTGCGGAACTGGATGCAGCCAATGCAACGGAAACGGTGCAACCCGTTCTTCGGAAAACCTATCTATGGGATCCTATGGAGTCCACGGCAACACGAATCCTGGCAATGACCACATTCGACGAAACGGGAACCTATGTAGAAAACCTTTTTTATACGCATGACCTGCTGAAAAATACTACAGGCCTATTCGATACCCAGGGAGAATGCCGCGCCCTGTATGAATATGGTCCATACGGCAATGTTCTCAGGATGGAAGGCAATATGGCGAAGGATAATCCCTTCCGTTTCTCCAGTGAATATGCGGATGATGAATTAGGTCTGGTATATTATAATTACAGATATTATAATATTTTAAACGGTAGATGGTTGAATAGGGAGCCCATTGGAGAGGATGGTAATTTCAATTTATATAGAATGGTTTATAATAATCTTTTCACGTTTATCGATTATACTGGGAGTATCCCAGTGAAAACACCGGATGCTGCGATGACCAACTCTCCTTCTTATCTCGCGGATATAGCAAGAGCGACTCGAGGCATTACATCATCATCTAATATATCTCGAAGAGCTGCAAGAGTTGCGGCTGCGGCTGCGGCTGTTGTCATCGCTACCCGGAAAGGCTGTAAACCCTGTAAGCCCCCGGCTGGATCGAAACGGCATGACATTGCCAAACCAGGATCCAGAGAAAGAGGAGCTCACAAGTGTGATACTGTAGGTCACGTTAAAGTATGGACGATGAATCAGGCTCCATTTCCATCATGCATATGCAATTGGAATGGTCCTGTTACTTTGGAAAACACACAAACTCCACCAGAAGGAAGTGCCCCGGATGGCCCTCCCCCTCCTAATCCCGCTGGTGGCGGAGGCCCTTTATAATATAGAACAAAAATAATTCTATGCAAAAAACTATTTATTATCCCGAAGGCTTGCCAGTTAGAACAGGCGATATAGTGTGGAATAATGAGGGTGTGAATGTACGCAAAGTGATAAGTATTGTCACGGAAGAAGAGGCTAAACAGGTGTTTGTTGCAGATGGCGTGACAGATGGGGCCGGATTTTTCTGGTCGCGTTCTATCGGTGAATCGGATTTAGGTATCCTTGGATTTGAATCGAAAGAATCTTTTGAAGAAGAAGGCGTAGGAAAACTCTCTCGACCAGAATTATTATGCGTGAAATTTTTATTTCATTTGCTGGGAAAGCAGATCGGTTTGAACATATGGAATAATAAAGATTATCTGTATTATCCTGTTCTGTGGCCAGAGGAAAGGGAAGACGGAAAATATGAATGGATATGGTATTTGTTTTTCCAACCGTATCGCCCACCAGTCACATCGTTTGATGAAGAACAGTGCTTTCGGTTTGATGAATATCGATGGCATTTTGAAAAAGTGGATCGGAAAAAGCAGGATTTGGTTCGAGGTCTGTAACAAGTATTATGTTTTAAGTACTAAACATAAATATAATTTCTATCTTCTATCCTTTAAAGTAGAATGGAAGCAGCCTTTATAGAATACAGTTCATAAGCTTGTTACATGTTTGATTAAAGTTTAATTCAATCAATGCTAGACCTGTTCTTTTATTTTCCCCTAGGCAGAGATATGATGATATTAAGTACATTTGCCTGCAAAATATGGATCCAATAGTTAGGCAGGAAGTCTGCACTGTGGGCAGGAAACTGGCCCTAGCATGAATCGGAGAGTTATTATTGCATGAGAATAAAGAAAAAGCGTAAATTAACATGGCTATGATTTATCCTTCCGAGATTCTCAATAATATGATCCACGAAGTGGAAAAAGCATTTCCGTTGGAAACTCCTGTTTTTCCAACAAGTAGTATTCGCGATCTCATTGAAAACCCCGACCATCCGGATGATGAAGGGCGAGAATGCGGCGAACCGTTTTTGAACCAACGCTGGATTGATGTTCCTGCTATACAATGGTACTATAACGCCGAGTTTGTGAGTTTTGCTGCAAGTAGTGCTCTTGCCTATTTTCTCCCGTCAATCATAAGGCTTTCTTATCTTGAGGAAATAGCAAATGAAAAAAGGTACATGAGTGACACGAGGGAATGGATGATGAATGTACTAACTGGAATTAATTTTTGGGGAGAAGAAGTGCATTGGCGGATAAAAACTACAAATGATATCTATCATTCGTATACAAAAAAACAACTTGACTTAGTCAGAAATTGGATTTTATTCGAAAATAGAAAGCACAACGATGAATCCGGTTGTACTCATGCTCTTGACTTGGTAGATAGGGCAGCAAAAAAATTAATATAAATATGGCTTATTATTCCCATGAGAGTCTGAATAATATGATTCAGGAAGTGGAAAAAGAGTTTCCTCTTGGAAATTCTTTTTTTCCGACAACCAACATTCGGGAGCTCATTGGAAATCCGGATTATCCTGATGATGAAGCAACAGAATGTGTCAAACCATTTTTAAATAAACGTTGGATTGATGTTCCTGCCATTCAATGGTATCACAATGCAGAGTTTATCAATTTTTCATCGACCTGTGCCCTTTCATATTTTTTCCCTTCTATTATCAGGAATTCCTAATGGAGGAAATATCAGGAGCAAATAATTATATGATAGACACTGAGGAATGGATGATGAATAAACTTATTATAATTTGTTTTTCAGAAAGAATACGGGACTACGTACAAAAAGAAGTAGATTATATATATCATTCCTATACAAAAGATCAACTCAGCATCGTTAGGAAATGGATATTATTTCAAAATAAGGATAATTATTTTACTGATGGATGTGATAATGCCTTAAAAATATTAGACATGGCAATAAGTAACAATTCATATGTTAATTCTTAGGGATATGTCCTCTACAATGGAATAACTAACTATGGACTCTCTCTACATCATCGGGTTTCCGTCCCTCTATGGAGGGGCGGGAGCCGAGCTTTACCACCAGATTAAGGTTTGGAGGCACATGTGTGTGGATATTCATCTCATTCCCACCCAAAAAAACGTGCACCGTGCCGAGCTCTATCCGGAAATGGTTGGGCAGGGCGTCACGGTACATGAGGGGTACGACTGGTCAGCTATTCCGGAAGGCGCGCCCGTTATCAGTTTTTGCAATGAAGAGTTCCTGGCTGCGCTGCCGGAGATACGGAAACGGACAAGAAAGACAGTGTTTGTCAATTGCATGACCTGGCTTTTCGGACGGGAAAAGGAAGCCATGAAGAGGGGTGATATTTCCCTGTTTCTTTATCAGAATGACCAGGTGAGGGAGAGCGTGATGCCGCGCCTGAGAGCCTTGAATGCCGATCCGTCCATCCGGTTCATGACGTTCAAGCCGTATTTTGACACGACTGATTTTCCCTTCATTGTCCAGCGATCCACGGACTGGTTTGGCGCGGGGCACATTTCCCGCCAGGATGAGGACAAATTCAGCAAGGACACGTGGCACATTTACGAGCATTTTGCTTCACCCGTCCGGAAGAGAGGAACTTTTCTTGGCTTTGATCAGCGGAGTGAGGCGAAGACCGGAAGGCCGCCCGACTGGGTGGAGACGTTCCATGACCAGAGGTCTCTATCCCAGCAGGAGTTTTACCAAAGATGCCACATCGTTCTGCAACCCACGGATACGACGGAGAATTGGCCGCGCGTGGGCTTTGAGGCCATGGCGAGCGGAAGCGTGCTTATTGTGGACAAGCGCGGAGGCTGGGAACAGATGGTGGAACACGGGAAGACCGGATGGCTGTGCGAAAGCCCGGGGGATTTCATCACATACGCCACCAAGATGGCGTGGGAACCGCATTACCGGGAGGATATGGCCTCCGCTGCCCGGGAACGCGGCATGGCTCTGGGAGGGCTGGAAGCGTCCAGGGAAAGCTGGCAGGGAGTGTTTGAAGCAATCAGCCGGATACCGGATGAATCCCTTCCATTTCTGCCATGATTGGAGCGTGGCTTGCTGCCTCCATACGGGTCAGATGAGCCACGTGCCGTATTGGCAGAGGTTTTTCTGCCTGTTCATGCTGTAGCCGATGATGTATTTGAGGAGGTCCGCCTGGGAGTAGCCGTGTTCTGCGGCCGCCAGGCAGATGGAGCCGCTTTTGCCCAGGTGGCAGCAGATGTTCATTTCCAGGATGCGCCGTTCGCCTTTTTCAAAGTCAATCCGGTAGTCGATGCGGAAATAGTCCATCGGCCCCAGGGCGTCCCAGACTTTCTGCACGTCGTTGGCGATGTCCTGTTCCAGGTCGTGCACGGAGACTATCTGGTAGCCCAGGTGGTCATGCAGTTTCAGGTCTTCCGTGATGATGCTGCCCGGTTTGTCGGATTTCGGCTGCACGTATCCCAGGATGACGGGTTTTTCACCCCCCAGCACGGGAACCGTGACGTCAATGCCTTCGCAGTATTGTTCCACGAGCACTTCATGCCCTTCCTCCATCAGGCGCCGGGCGCACGCGGCTACCGCCTCCCAGGAGCCGCAGATGCTGTCTTCCCGGATACCGCCGGAAGCGGCTCCAAACCGTTTTTTGACGAAGTAGGGGCCGGGAAAGGGCGCTTTGTCCGGAATGCCTTTTTCCCCGGAAAGCCCGATGCCCTCCGGCATGTTCAGGCCCAGGGAGCGGAATACCAGCTTGGTCAGGAGCTTGTCTTCCGCAATGGCGCGGATGTTGGGCGGGGCGCCCAAATAGGGGATCTGGATGAATTCGCAGTACGAGGAGATGAATATTTCAGGCTTGGACATGCCGAACCTGTTCATCAGGGAGAATACATAGTCCACGTTTCCTTTGGCGAATTGCACGGAATAGGGCTTGGAGGAGGAGACGACGTCATAGCCGATGTCCTGAATGGCCTTGTAAATGTTGTAGTGGTACTGGGGATAGCCTCCGTTGCCCGTGTAGGGTTTTTTGGAGAAATCGGGAGCGTCGGGGGCATACGGGGCCAGATACATGATCCTTGCCGGCTTGCCATATTGATTGAGTTGAATATCCGGTATTTCAAACATGGTCTGTGGCGATTGCGTGGAATGTTTCTTGGATTATGGAAATCGCCGCAGTGTTCAAATAATATAAATAATAAGGGACGGCATAGCCGTCCCGGAGAGAATGGAAAAGAAGGAGGGAGAGCTCCCACTCTATTTTCTGGACATCCCCTTGGCCACGCGCTTGACATATTGCTCCATGGACGGAAGTTCCTGTTCAATGCATTCCACCAGCTTGAGCTGTGTGCGGCAGCGGATGAGGTTGTGGTCCGGGCGGGAAACCTTGAAGTATTGGTCTCCTTCCAGGTAGTCCGTCAGGAACCGGATGCCGATTTCCAGCGTGATGAGTTTTCCGGAGAAAGCAAGCTGGTCTATTTCCGCCTGGGTCAGGAAGCCGTGGGCGGCGGCCAGATACCCTTCCACAATGGATTGGAACATCGGCATGCGCATGCGCACCTTGTCCAGGTCTTCTTCATCTTCTTCCGTAGGCGGGGTAACGGTGCGCACCATGTCGCCGAAGTCGTACAGCACAAGGCCGGGCATGACCGTATCCAGGTCAATGACGCAGACGGCGTGGTCCGTATCTTCGTCCAGCATGACGTTGTTGATTTTGGTGTCGTTATGGGTGATGCGGGTGGGAAGCACGCCGCCGGCCTGGAGGTCCAGCAGACGGTCCACGTCCTGCTCGCGCGCCTTGATGAAGTCCAGTTCCGGAAGGCAGGTGGAAAGGCGTTCCTGCGGATCCTGCGCCGCCACTTCCATCAGGCGGTTGAAGCGGTTCCGGGTGTGGTGGAATCCGGGAATGGTTTCCACGATGTCGTCCGGATTCATGTCGCTGATCAAGTCCTGGAAGGATCCGAATGCAAATCCGGCCTGGTACGCCTGGCGGGTGTTTTCCACCACGTCGTAGGTATGCGTGCCTGCCAGGTAATTGTAGCAGCGCCAGATGCCGTCGCCGGGAATGTCGATGTAGTTGCGGCCGCCGCGTGCCGGATAGAGGTTGAGGGTCTGCCCGGCGGAGTCCTTCAGGCGGCGCAGGACTTTCCAGTTGATGTGCCGCGTGACTTTCTCCACATTGCGCATGACGGCTCTGGGGTCCTTGAAGACATAGTCGTTGATGCGCTGGAGGATGTAGGAGTCTTCCGTCCCGTCGCTTTTGCGGTAGGTGGCCTTGTAAGTGGTGTTGATGTGGCCGCTGGGGATTTCCTTGCCGGTGACGAATTCCCCTTCAATGGCGAAGAGGTCTCCAATTCCGGCGATACGGCACAAGAGCTGGTCGGGGTCTGTCGTTGCGGCAAGCGGAGCGGTCATGTGGAAGGGAGAGAGGGTTGAACGGATGGTTTTAACGAACGAATTTATAGCCTACAAGTTCGTCAAGCTTGCTCTTGAGCCGGGAAATGCCTTCTCCGTTGAGCGCGGAAAGGGGGATGACGTCCACCTTAGGAAAACGCATGCGGAAGTTGGCCAGGTTTTCTTCCGCCCCTTCCAGGTCCATTTTGTTGGCGACGACGAACCAGGGCTGTTTGGCCAGGTCTTCACTGTACAGCTTGATTTCCGTGCGGAGGTTTTGAAGGTCTTCAATGGGGTCGCGGCCTTCGCTGCCGGCCATGTCCAGAACGAAGACGAGCACCTTGCAGCGCGTGATGTGGCGCAGGAATTCATGCCCCAGGCCGCGGTTGTTGTGCGCGCCTTCAATGATGCCGGGAATGTCCGCCACAACGCAGCGGCGGAAGCTGTCGAATTCCACTACGCCGATGATGGGCTGGAGCGTGGTGAAGGGATAGTTGGCGACTTTGGGCTTGGCTTCCGAGATGTCTCCCAGCAGGGTGCTTTTGCCCGCGTTGGGGTAGCCCACCAGTCCGGCATCCGCAATGCGGCGCAGTTCCATGAAGAAGACGCCTTCCTCCCCTTCCGTTCCCATCTCGGCTTCCGTAGGCGCCTGGTTGGTTGCAGAGCGGAAATGCCAGTTGCCCTTGCCGCCGATGCCGCCCTGGCACAGCGTGAACCGGGTGCCGATTTCCGTCAGGTCCGCAATTTTTTCCAGCTCGATGCCTTCGCCTTCCCGTTCCAGCCAGGTCGCCTCCGCCATGGAGGAGGCATTGCTGCGGTAGATGATGGTGCCGGGAGGAACTTTCCCGATGACGGATTTGCCGTTTTTGCCATGCTTTTTGGCGCTTTGTCCGCCTACTCCATCCGTGGCGATCAATTTGGGGTCGTAGAAAAAGGAGCGCAGATCATTCGTGTGCGGGTCCACTTCCAGAATGACGCTTCCGCCATCGCCGCCATCTCCTCCGTCCGGACCGCCCTTGGGCACGAATTTGGCCCTGCGGAAGCTGACCAGCCCGTTTCCTCCCTTTCCTGCCCTGGCAAATATGCGGATGTTGTCAACAAACATGTTCTGAATATGAAGCATTTCCCCCCAAAACGCAAGACAAGTGCAGGACTGTACGGCTTTTCCATGGCATGTGCCGCTAACTTTTCCAGTGAACCGGAAAGCTGTTTGGCAAAAGGAAATTCCGGAAAATTACGGCAACCCCGGGTATTTTTCCGACGGTCCGTATTGGTTCGTTCCCCGCTGGCTGTCTTCACAGCAGTAAATGAGAAGAATAATGCTCCCTATCAGCGGAACCAGATAAAGCAGCAGCATAATTCCGCCTTTGTTGGTGTCATGCAGGCGCCTGCATGTGACGGCCAGCGAAGGAATCACGGTAAATAGACTCCATAGCAGAAGGGGAACGGCACCTGCCATGCCATAGGTAAAAGTTTCAGTTGATGACATTTGCTGCGGATGATGGCAGGCAAACAGGATGATCATGAAGATGGTGAAGGCCATGTCCAACAGGAGCAGGACGGCAGTCTGCCCCAATACCCAGTACCAATATTCCGAACGGGTAGCCCTCCCGGAAAATACAGCGTATTTGGAAATTACCGATTTGGCGGCCGTCAGCAGATTGTATCCCTTGAAAGCTGATGCTTGCGTGGCGTTCATGCCTGATGTTAGCCGCCGCGGGTCCGGGATGTCAATTCCCTATCCGGAGGGACGTTTTATATAGGGGATTTAAAGTGTGTGAATTATCTATTAAGAATATCTTTTGGGAAACTCCTGCTGGTCAGAAGTCTGGAAAAATGGAGCCGCATGATGGAACTTCATGGAATCCGCCTTCTGAAGGAGAGGCGCATGCAACCGCTTTTTTCCCGGGCATGCCGGGCAAACGGTCTTTTGGATTGAAAATCAGCGTCGGCATGGCATGATGCCCGTGAATCATGCCCCGCCTTTCCATCCAATTGCCCGACGGTTCCGAGAAAACCATCGTTCTTCCGAAGAACGGCGAATATTTCGCCCGCATCGGACGCGACGAACATTGTGAAATAGTGCTGCCTTTTCAGTCCGTGTCCGGAGAACACGCCCTGCTTCAGTTCAAGGAGGGCGCGTATGTTCTGGAAGACCTGGGTTCAACTAATGGAATCAAGATCAACGGGCTCACGCCCATGGGCGCCGCCTCTCTTTACGATGGCGACGAAATTGCCCTGGGAGATGCCAGGCTCCGGTTTGCCGAAGAGCCTTCTCCGGGACTCATTCCCGAGCCGACCGAAGCGGGGGAGGAAGAGGCAGCTCCTTCCGCCGCCATGCGGAATTTGCAGCAATTGGCGGACGAGGCCACCCGTACGGCGCGGAAGAATTATTTGTGGATGGCCCTGTATGCCGTCCTGATGTTTTTCCTGGCCGTTTTTGCCGGGTTGACTTACAAGCATTACAAGGTGACGGGAGAATTGCTGCCCCTTCAGTGGCTCGGCATTGAGTCTCCCAAGGCTGCCTTGAAGTCCATGACGCCTCCGCAGGCGGCGGACGCCGCGCAGCAGTAGGCCAATTCAAGCTTTTCCGCCGTTTTCACGAGCTGGCAGGGGTATTCCATCGGGCGCGTTCCGCATCCGGGAACAGCATGAAGGGAGCCACGGCACCCTGTTCCAGTTCCAGCAGATATTGCTTGATAGTCAGGCCGCCCGCATAACCGGTCAGTTTTCCATTGGCTCCAATGACCCGGTGGCAGGGAATGATGATGCTGATGGGGTTCTGGTTGTTGGCATGCCCCACGGCCCGGCCGGCTGATGGCTGTCCAATTTGCCGGGCGATATCGCCGTAGCTTCTGGTTTCCCCATGGGGGATGGTTTGAAGGGCCTTCCAGACCGTTTGCTCAAATTCCGTTCCCTGCGGAGAAAGGGGCACGTCAAACATGCGGCGGGCACCTTGAAAGTATTCGTCCAGTTGGCTGGCTGTTTGGCGCAGCAGGGGCGTTTCCTCCCATTCCACATGCTCCGGTTGCACCAAGCGGCTAAAGAAAACGTGCGTGACGGCCGTTCCGTTTTCCACGATGACGATGGCCCCCACGGGGGTTTGATGAAGAAGGGCCCGGCCACGGGGTGAAGGAGTGGTCTTCATACCGTAATCATAGCATGCGGCGGAAGAGAGTTTCTATCCATTTTACAGGGTATTTCCGCCATCCTGCAAGGGAAGGGAGGGAAAAGGCGCCCGTCCGGACGTATTTTGTTTGAAAGGCTGCGGTTCCAAGTACAGTATTGGTCCGTATGAAGAAGAGCCTGTTTGCCGTGTTGTTGGCCGCATGCCTGTGCATGTCCGTAAAGGGAGAAGACGCCAAGCCTCCGAAGACCCTTCCCGGCGGATGGGTTTATGTTTGGGGTGACGAGTTCAACGGGTCCAAGATAGACGCCAAGAAGTGGAAGCCGGAGCTGGGCGTGATACGCAATCAGGGGTCCCAGCAGACCTATACAGCACGGCCCAAGAACATGAGGCTGGAAGACGGCTGCCTGGTCCTGGAGACCCACTTTGAGAAGTTCGCCAATATCAATTACAAGAAGAGTCCGTCGGACTGGATTAAGAATACCAAATTCATGCCCTACACGTCCGGTTCCGTGACGACGATCAAGACGAAGAATTTCATGTTCGGCAGACTGGAAGTTCGGGCCAAGGTTCCCAGAACCAAGGGCATCTGGCCTGCCATCTGGCTGCTTGGCAAGAACAAGTGGGGCTGGCCCGTCAATGGAGAGATTGATATGCTGGAGAATATTTCCCAGCAGCCGGATGTGGTTTATTCCACCTTCCATTTGAGCCCGGACGGCGTGTCCAAGAAGGATGCTTCCCGCGGAGGCACGGTGAAGATTGATAACCTCTCCGATGATTTTCATACGTATGTCATGGAGTGGGACAAGGATTCCATCAAGCTGATGGTGGATGGCAAGCTGGTGAAATCCATTGATCTGAATACCACTAATTATGCCAATGAGGCGGGCAATCCGTTCCGTACGCCGTTTTACCTCATTCTCAATTCCGCCGTGGGCGGCAACTGGTGTGAAAAGGCTCCGAAGGATGGCCAGGGTTATCCCGTGAAGTTCCTGATTGATTACGTCCGTTTCTACCAGACGAAGGAGCACGCCCAGCAGGCCAAGCAGTTTGATCCGGAAACCGGATTGCCGAAGAAGAAGTAATCCCGCCTTTTTCCTGGCTGGAACGGTTCCGGTATGGGGGCAGAAGCGGAACGTGTCCGGTTTTGTCCTTGTGCGTGGGAGATAAGGCGGAGACGGCTTTTTAAAGAATCCTTTCGCTTCGCTCTGGAGTGGAGTATGCCCTAAAGGCCGGGAGGCATTCATTCCCGGGTGAGCGCATTCCGTTTATGCCGGGGTGATGTGTTCTTTTACCGTGTTTCCTGATGGTCCGTACTGTAAAAACAGGCGTTTGATCCGTTCATGTTCCGGCTTCACTCCTCCTGTGGATTTCAAGCTGAACATTTCATGGAATGGCGTTGCGCCGCTTTCGGGTTTTGATGCAGTGGCGCAAAAAAACGGCCCCGTCGGACAGGAGGGGCCGTTTTTGCTATCAAAAAGGAAATGCCAGGCTTTAGAAGGCTGTTCCCGTGGTCTGGGTCAGTTCCTGGAAGCGGGCCAGGATGCGGGCGGTCACCGGACCGATTTTGCCGGAACCCAGCTGGTAGGCGTCCAGTTTGGTGACGGGGACGCATTCCGCTGCCGTGCCGGTCAGGAAGCATTCATCCGCGCAGGTGATGGTAAAGCGGTTCATGGTTTTTTCTTCTGCCAGGATTTGCAGTTCCCGGCAGATTTCCAGCACCACGCGGCGCGTGATGCCGTCCAGGCAGCCGTCCGTGACGGGCGGCGTGAAGACGGCTCCGTCTTTTACGATGAAGATGTTGTCTCCCGTGCATTCGGCCACGTTGCCCAGATCGTTCAGCATCAGGGCTTCCGCTACGCCCTGGCGCACAGCTTCCATCTTGGCCAGGATGTTGTTGAGATAGTTGAGGGATTTGACCTGGGGGCAGAGGGCGTCCGGACGGTTGCGGCGCACGGAGCTGGTGATCAGGGGCAGCCCGTTTTCATACACGGCGGGATCGTACAGGGAGATTTTATCCGCAATGATGAAGACGCTGGGGCGTTTGCAGTTGAAGGGATTGAGCCCCAGGTTGCCAATGCCGCGGGTAACTACCAGGCGGATGTAGCCGTCGCTCAGGCCGGAAGCCGCCGCCGTTTCGCATACCGCGTTGGAGAGTTCCTCCCGGGTATAGGGAATGTCCAGCAGCAGATAATGGGCGCAGTTGTACAGGCGGTCCATGTGGTCTTCCAGGCGGAAGACGCGCTTGTTGTAAAACCGGATACCTTCAAAAATGCCGTCTCCATAGAGCGTACCATGGTCAAAAACGGAGGTCTTGGCCTCCTCCTGTTCCACCAGCTTTCCATCTAACCAAATCTTCATCGTTGTCTAGAATTTAGAAATTATTTATGCCAGAGCAGGATAGCCCCATTTGAAGAGGGGGGGAAGCTATAAATTCACCGGAGAGAACAAAAGTTCCGTCACCTGCAACGGGAGAGGCACGCGCGCGTTAAAAATATATGGAGGTATTCATGGAGCAGGCTTGACATTTATTTTCCAGTGCTTTTAGCTCTCGCGCGCAATGTCAGACCCTTCCAAGTTCCGCAACCTCGCCATTATCGCTCACGTTGACCATGGGAAAACGACCCTGGTCGACCAACTTTTGCAGGCGGGGGGAGCCTACCGGGCCAACCAGGCCGTGCAGGAACGCGCCATGGATTCCATGGACCTGGAACGTGAAAAGGGCATCACAATCAAGGCCAAGAATACTTCCATCCTCTGGAACGGCTACACGATCAACATTGTGGATACCCCCGGCCACGCGGACTTCGGCGGGGAAGTGGAGCGCGTGATGAAGATGGTGGACGGCGTGCTGCTGGTGGTGGACGCTTTTGAAGGTCCGCAGGCCCAGACGCGTTTCGTGCTCCGCAAGGCCCTTCAGGAAGGGCTGATGCCCATTGTGGTCATTAACAAGATCGACCGCCCCCATGCCGACCCTGCCGCCGTGCATGACCAGGTGCTGGAGCTTTTCCTGGAACTGGGCGCCACGGACGAACAATTTGAAGCTCCCTTTGTGTACGGGTCCGCCCGCGACGGCTATTTCATGAATTCCATGGAGGGGGAACCTCCTGTGGACTGCACGCCTCTTCTGTTCAAGATTGTGGAGCACATCCCCGCTCCTAAGGATGCCGATCCGGAAGGGGAGTTCAAGATGCTCGTTTCCAATATTGACTGGGACGACTACGTGGGCCGCGTGGCCATTGGCCGCATCACCTCCGGCACCGTGAAGAAGGGGGATACCGTATGGCTTCACCAGAGCGACGGCACCTGCATTTCCGGCAAGGTGACCCGCATGTTTGAATATTCCGGCCTGGGCACCACGGATTCGGCCATCGGCGTGGCGGGCAACATCGTAGGCGTGGCGGGGTTTGAAAACGTGAACATCGGTGAGACCCTGGGCGGTTCCGCGGATACGGAGCCCCTCCCGTTTGTGGCGATTGACCCGCCCACCATTTCCATGGAGTTTTCCATCAACAACGGGCCTTTCGGCGGACGCGACGGCAAGAATGTAACTTCCCGCGTGATTCGCGATCGCCTGATGAGAGAGATGCGGACGAATATTTCCATCCAGGTGGAGGATACGGACAAGGCCGGCGTTTTCTCCGTTTCCGCCCGCGGGGCCATGCAGATTGCCGTGCTGGTGGAAACCATGCGCCGCGAGAATTACGAACTGTGCGTTTCCCGTCCCACCGTGATCATGAAGAGGGATGAAGGTGACCGTCTTACGGAGCCGTATGAAACGATTTACGTGGAAGTTCCGGATGAGCACGCCAACGGCGTCATGAAGCTTCTGCACGCCCGCAAGGGACAGATGGAAGACATGATTTCCAAGGAGGGCACGGGCCACACCTTCATCCAGGCCTATATTCCCACCCGCGGCATCATCGGATTTGAGTTTGAGCTGGTCAACCTGACGTCCGGCCACGGCATTTTCTCCCACCTGTTCCGGGATTACGGCCCCTACGCCGGGGATATCACCACGCGTACCACCGGCACCCTGGTTTCCATGGAAACGGGCGTTTCCACGCCGTTCGCGCTGGTGGCGCTGGAAGAACGCGGACGTCTGTTCGTAGGGCCGCAGGAAGATATTTACGAAGGCCAGATCGTTGGTGAAAACCCGCGCCAGATGGATATGCCGGTCAATCCGTGCAAGGAAAAGCACCTGAACAACATCCGGTCCGCCACGAAGGGGGACGGCATCCAGCTTTCCCCTCCCGTCGCCTTTTCCCTGGAACGCGCCATTGAGTACATTGAGCCTGATGAACTGGTGGAAGCCACCCCCCATTTCATCCGCCTGCGCAAGCGCATCCTGAACGCCAATGACCGCGTGAGGGAGTCCCGCAAAGCTGGCAACTAGAGGTGCCGGAACGCCGGAGAGGCGACCCCGTCCTATGTAGTTGCGTCCTGATGGCCGGTAAGGTAGAATCAGGGCGATGGATTGTAGCCGGATTTCCTGTTCCCCTGTCCCTGTTCACGCGATGATGGAGCTTCTGCGTGAGCTGGGGCCGTTCCATTACATGATGAACCAGGGGAATGTGGGGGATGCCCTGATTGCCGCTTCCACGGTCGCCCTGTTTGAAAGGGAAGAGCTGAATTTCAGTTCATGCGGCCCGGAACTCCCTGCAGGAAAGGAGGAAATAACGCTGGTTTACGGCGGCGGGGGAGGTTTTGTCCCCTATTTTGGCATGCTGCCTCATTATGTACGCCTTTTTTCGGATCCGCGCCTCCGGAAGTGCGTGATCCTGCCCCAGAGCTTCAGGGATTGTGATGAACTGGTGGATGTGCTGGATGAACGTTTTACCGTGTTTTGCCGGGAACGGGCTAGTTATGACTACTGCCTGTCAAGGAATGGGAAGGCGCGATTCCTGCTGGCGGATGACATGGCCGTGGCCGCGGAGCCCGAGATGCTGAAGAAGCGGCCCGTCAGGCTGCCTTTTCTGGAGATGGAGGAACGGGCGTGGGGCAAGCGCATGAAAAGGGATGTCAAGACTTCCTTGGTAGCGTTGCCCGGCGCCGGAAAGCTTGCCGTTTGCCTGCGAGATGATCCGGAAAGTACCGGCCACGCTCAAGCGTTGAAGGAACTCCCTTTGAATACGGACCTTTCCGTGTATTCCGTACGCGTGATTGATGAGGTGGAACACGCTTTTGCCTATACCCGCTGGCTTTTGAAGGCGCTGGACCAGCCTGACGCCATCTTGACGGACAGGCTCCATCTGGGCATTTCCGGAGCTCTTCTGGGCAAGGAGGTTTTTCTGATGGACAATGTTTACGGCAAAATTTCCGGAATTTATGAGTTGTCCCTGCGGGAGCGTTTTCCCCGCGTACATCTGTTGAATGAGTTGAGTGAATTTCCCTGGCTGGAGAAGGTTTTGACTGTACCGGACCTCGACCGCTGCCGGGAAAGGAAGGCGAAGCATGCGCGGCAGATAGGGAAAGCCGCCGCTTTGTCCAAGTACCTTTATTACCGCAAGGAGGAGAACGGAGTGCTCCGTGTCAAGGTCTGCGGCTTGCGGATTTGCAAGAAGCGGGTGGTTTGAGGATATTTATGGCCGCCGCGCGCTTGCATGGCGACAGGCTTTATCATTCGCGGCTTTGATGCAGGGGACCCTCTTTTTTACGTTTATAGATCCGAAGGCCAAGAATCTTGATGCGGACGCTGGCCGCATCTTCTTTTTTATAGTACAGGAAGTGTTTGATTCTCTTTCCCATCCGTTGAGGGAAAGTCAATGGCTTGGGCGCCGGGTACACACCCAGGGACAGCCTTTCCTTTAATGCCTGAGCCCACGGTTCCTGAGAAGTTCCCCATTTTTCGGCATCTTCCAGAATGGTCTGGTATTCGTAAAAGATGTGTTCATTCCATATCTCCTTGTCGCGAATTTCATCCAAAGATATATCGCGTAAATAAAAAGCTCCGGAGGCCTTGAAATTCAGGATGGTCCGGAAGCATTTTTCGCATACTCCGCAATTGTCCTGATCCGGATTGGAGTGCCAGCATACTCTCAGGTTGCGCAGTCCTCTTTCCCATTGGCTGACCAATTTTGCCTTCTGGCTCCGGGTGAATCCCCAGCCTTCTTCATACACACGGAATCGCCGGGAAGAAAGGAGGGGGGCCGTCACAAAGTTGGAGCCAAAATCCACTACGCCGGATGAATAGGGATAGGTGCTCCCCACCAGTACATTGCCATAATCCCTTTGCCAAAAGGATGCCATGCCTGTCAAAGCCGCCAGATGAACCAGTTGCCAGTGAAATCCCCAGTTAAGCTGGTTGTTCCAGAATGTATCCAGAGGGAAAATTTCAGGATAATTGCTTCCGCAGCGCAGAAGGCGCGTGATGCCCAGTTCCTCAATCGTAGAGAGAGCTTTTTCATAACAGCGCAGGAACAGGGGTTCTTCGTAAAGTCCCCGGTCTCCGCCCTGTACCAGCAGGCAGGCTTTCACATCCAGGGAATCATACCGCGGTTTCCGATGTGGGGATGCATGCCTGTACAAGGCGAAGGTCGCATCCAGCCCCTGGGAAAAGAGGGCAACCGCAGAATCGTCCACCGGCGCGTTTCTGTCGTCTATAATCCGGTCCGGCTTGATATCTACCACGTTAAGATACTCAGGATGCATTTGCGACCAGGCTTCCATGAAATGCTCCAAATTCCGAAGCAGAGTAAGACTGACGGCCCCTTTCACTTCAAAACGGCCTCCGACATGCATCATTTCAAAAATGAGCATCCTGATCCATGCGTCTGCAAAATTGTTTTCCACTGTGGGGGCCTGGTCGAAGGGTGCGAGGTCTACCCATACCCGGCAGTTATAACCGGGAGAAATAAAATCGCAATACAGGCGGGAAGTCCCATTGGGTTGAATATCGACCTGTTGTTGTGGAATGAGCTGGGAAGTAGCCATGGGAAACCGGAATCGGAAGGAGGTTGGGTTACTGGGAACTTCGGGACAACAGGGAAGGCTGCTTTCTGATGCAGTGGAACTATACCTGCCGTTTTTCAGATGGGGAAAGGACTGTGGAATGCTTCAAGAGATAAAGCATTTCCTGCTGGAAGTGGCCTGAATGAACAATCGTTTTTGCGAGGAAGCGCAGCGGCTTGTCTTGAAAAGCCCTCAAGTTGAAAACCTTGGAAAATTCCTGCAAATGACCAAGCAGATAAAGCTGGGAAATCGTACGGCGGCATTTCAAGCATGTGCCGCAGTTGAAAGCGCGTTCCAGGCAAACATTGAGGAAGTCGCAGGCAGGAGGATAATTGGCAAGGATGGCTGTTTTTTCATACCTTGCCAAATCCAGGCCATGCAGGTGGAAACGTACCTGTTCCGTTTCCGCCGCGGATAGAATGTGGGATTGAAGATGGAATTCACAGTAATCCCTCCGGTCCCTGGTGGTGAAATCCGGATGATTGATATGATAGGTGGCGGAAGTCCAGTATGAATTCATTAATCCATTCAGGACAAGCACACTGCCGGAATCCAAAAAGGGAAACCAGTTCAAATATCCCTCGTTGCCATAAAAATCGTACAGGGATGAATCCATCCAGACGAATTCCATACCGTTTTTTTCAGCAAAATTCCGGCTGAGCTTTCGTCTGCCTTCAAGCAGTTCCCGGTTTCCCCAATGGGAGCCGCAGTTATTGTGGAACAGGTGGGTGACAGGCGTCCCCGCCTTTTCCAGCTCCGCGATAGTGCACAGGGAATCCACCCCCAGGGACCCGCCCGTACCAATGCGGCAGCCGGGAATGGGGGAAAGAACTTCCGCGTGAACTTCTCCCGCCAGTTCAACGGGTTTCAGGAAAGGCCCTATTCCTGTCAGGATATGGGAGAGGAGCCGTATGCCGAAGTGGTACAGGTGCGCGGAGATGGCGGGAAGAACGCGAACCTGACCGCCCTGCTGGGAAATCCATGGAAGCAGGGCCACAAGGGCTCCATCCGCCCTGCCGGGATTCAAAAAGTCACGGAAACGGGAGTCTACCGTAAACGAAAGCGTGCGCGGCGCGTGGCCGTCCTGAAGAATGGGATAGGAGATGGTAACCGCATTTCCCTCTGTCTGTACGGATGGATGGTTAATCGTGATCATGAGTGTTGGAAGAGTTGGCGGATTTTATGTCTCATGCCGGTTGGCGGAAGATCCCTTTCCGCCAGCCGCCGTTCCAAGGTGACCGCCCAGGGCTCCTGCCCCAGTCCGTTGGCCTTGGCATGCTTGAGTATTTCCTGGGCATAGAGGACGCGGAAAGGGCGGTTAAACTGAATTTGGGAGATATCTTCATTCATGGCGTTGCGCGGCATGCACGTTATTTTGTCCCTGGGCACTCCCATGGCCATGAAGTTCATGATGGTCAGGCGGCATTTGGTGCATACGCCGCAGTTGCCGGACGCGTCTTTACCTTCCCAGCAACATCTCAGCAGGGCCATGGCCTTATCCCACTGCGCGATGAGTCCGGCTTTTTCCGTACGATCATGCCCCATGCCGTCCGTGACGGCTTCCTTGCTGTGGGAGCCTAGATAGTGGTCCGTGATGGGATTGGAGGCCCAGGGGTAGGAGAAGGAGTCATAGGACCCTTCGCTGCCCGCCATGAAGTAACCGAAGCGGGAGGTGAAAACGCGCATTCCTCCCATCAGCATGGTATGGTAGGTCATTTCGTAATCCATCCCCATGTTCCGGAAATTGGTCCGGATGCGGTAGAATTGGCAGATGCCGATGTCTTCCAGCAATTCTCTGGCCTTGGAGAAAGCCTTGTCAAAGTGTTCCTGGTTGTTTTCCGCAATGTCCGCTCCCTGGAACATCACGCAGGCCGTCAGATTAAGGGTCTGGGGGCCTGCCAAGCCTTTCCGGTGGCGGTAGGCGGTGAAGCAGGCGTCCAGACCGCCGGAAAAGCAGGAAATGGCTTCGTCCCGTTGGGGAACAGCGGAGTCGTCTCGCTCGGCGGCATGGATGGTGACGCGGTGAAAGACGTTGGGCATCCAGCGGTTCCAGGCTTCCGCGTAGCGGTCCAGATTGACCAGCAGGGAACGGGACAGGCGCCCCGGCCCTGTAACGGAGAATTCGCCGCCCGTTTCCATCATTTTATGGATGAAGAAGATGCACCAGGCGTCCGCCAAGTCGTCTTTGTCAATGTCCACGTTTCCGGTGGATTCAATATCCATGTATTGATGGAATTCCCGGCCTGCAGCTGTGGAGAGGACCGCTTTCAGCGTTGTTTTGTGTGGAGAGTGGACCTCGGGGGGAAAAATGCGGAGTTCGTTGCTCATGTCGAAAAGGAGTCAGTCTTAAAGTCGAACGAACATTAACGAATAAGAAATCCGCAGACAACATGTTTTTTTGAGGCAGAAAGGGTAGCAGCAGGAGAAAGGAGGATTGCAGAGCGATGGGAAAAGAACGCCCCTGCTTTTTTTTCTTCCAAACCTCCCATTAAATGGATGGTTCAAAGAAAATGTTCCGCTGTCGTCCAGTTGGCGGATTTCTTATCCGCAGTCCGAAGAGCGAAAAAAATGCCCGGTTCCTTTGGGGAAACCGGGCATTGCATCAAAGCCGTTGAAGGGCTGTTTATATCTTGCCGAAGAGGGTCTTGCCGGCGGACATGAGGTTGTCTGCGGCTTCCTGGAGACGGGCGGCGACTCCCTTTTCACCCTTGGCGAGGTAGGAACGGGGATCGTAGTCCTTCTTGTTGCCCACTTCACCGTCAATCTTGAGCACTCCGTTGATGTGTTCGCACATGTGGGAGACGATCGGGCGGGTGAAGGCGTATTGCGTATCGGTGTCGATGTTCATCTTGACTACGCCGTAGGAAACGGCTTCGCGGATGTCGGAGAGTTCGGAACCGGAACCGCCGTGGAAAACGAGGGGCATGCGGGCCGCTTCGCCGTGCTTGGCGACCACGGCTTCCTGGCCGTCGCGCAGGATGCTGGGCTTCAGCTTGACGTGGCCGGGCTTGTACACGCCGTGCACGTTGCCGAAGGTGGCGGCCAGCATGAATTTGCCGAGGGGGGCCAGGGCTTCATACGTCATCAGCATGTCTTCCGGAGAGGTGTAGAGCTTGTCAGCGGGGTGGCCGGAGTTGTCCACGCCGTCTTCTTCGCCGCCCACGACGCCGATTTCAATTTCAAGGACGATGCCCAGTTCGGCGCATTCCTTCAGCAGTTCACGGGAAAGCTTGAGGTTTTCAGCCATGGGCAGCGTGGAGGCGTCCAGCATGTGGGAGTTGAAGAGGGGGGCTTCACCGCGTTCCACGCGGCGGCGGGATTCGGCGATCAGGGGACGCAGGAAGGTGTCCACGTGTTCGGGCTGGCAGTGGTCCGTGTGCAGGGCTACAAGCACGTTGTGCTTTTCAGCCAGGCGGCGCGTGGCTTCCGCCAGAACAATGGCGCCAAGGGCGGAACTGCCGATGGAGGTGCCGGAGGCGAATTTGCCGCCGCCGATGGAAACCTGGATGATGCCGTCGCTCTTGGCTTCGGAGAAGGCGCGGAGGGCGCCGTTGATCACTTCGATCGTGGTCACGTTGACGGCCGGATAGGCATAGCCTTCCTTCTTGGCCGTTTCAAGCATGGTAATGTATTGTTCTGGTGTGGCTATTGGCATAACGGGGACATGATAGGTGTTTTTTTTCGGGAGGGCAAGGCTGAACTCAGGCGCGCGCAGGGGTTGCAGAGCTCTTGCGGGACATGGTCATTCGCGGATCATTTTCGCCTCCGGCTGCGCCGGTTCTCCGGAGTCCGTCCGGTAGTTGACGCGCTGCGCGTCCAGGAAGGGCTTGTGCCTGTCCAGGCGTTCCTTGAAGTCTGTGAAGTCCTTGCGGCCAGGCTGCGTCCAGCCCAGCTCCGCGATGGCGAACATGCGCGGAAATACCATGTACTGCCATTTGGCCAGTGTGGTCATGTATTCGCTCCAGCAGCTTCCCTGCACGCCCAGGATGTTTTTTTCCTGTTCCGGGGTGAGCCCCTTCGGAACGGGATTCATGTTATAGACTTTTTGCAGGGGAATGGTGGAGAAAGTCGCCATTTCATATTCGGGGCCTTCCGGATGCGGCCCTTCCTGCCGGATCAGGTACGTGCTTTCAAAGGGAGTCATGATCACCTTGTTTCCGTGCTTGATGGCTTCCCGGGCAATGCCGGGATCATGCCAGACCATCAGGGTGGCCGTCTTGGAAAGGCCGCCTTCCCGGATTTCATCCCAGCCGATGATTTGCTTGCCGCGCGCGTTGACCAGCTTTTCCACGCGGTGGATGAAGTAGCTCTGGAGCTCTTGTTCGTTTTTCAGGCCGTTTTTCTTCATCACTTCCTGGGCCTGGGGGGAGTTTTTCCACTGCTGTTTGGGGGCTTCGTCTCCGCCTATGTGGATGTAGGGGGAATCCGGGAAGAGCTGGCAGACTTCTTCTAGGATGCCGTCAATGAATTTGAAGGTGGGTTCCGTGGGGCTGAACGTGAAAGGGAGGATCCCCCAGCGCGTCGCCACCCGGGGCTTGTAGCCGGGGATGTCCTTGTTGCCGAATTCGGGATAAGCCGTGATGGCGGCCGCGGCGTGGCCGGGCGTTTCTATTTCCGGCACGATGGTGACGTGCCTGCGTTTGGCGTAGTCCACCAGCTCCTTTACTTCCTTCTGGGTGTAGAAGAAGGTGAAGGGTTTGCCGTCTCCCTTGTTGCGGTTGCCGGGAATGGGGCTTTCCGGGCGGGTGGCGCCGATGGAGGTGAGCCTGGGATATTTTTTGATTTCCAGCCGCCAGCCCTGGTCTTCCGTCAGGTGCCAGTGGATGGTGTTTACCTTGTAGCAGGCGAGCAGGTCGATGATGGTTTTCAGCTCCGCGATGGAACGGGGATTGCGGCCGCTGTCAATCATGATGCCGCGCCACGTGAAGCGCGGACTGTCCGTGATGGTCATGCAGGGAAGGGCCCAGTGGCCGGCGGCATCCTTTTCCAGAGACTGCTTGAGGGTTTGCGCCGCATAGAAAGCTCCGGCGGGAGACGTGCATGAGACGGTGATGCCCTGCGTGGAGACCTTGATGGAGTACCATTCCGGAGACAGGGAAGCGTCTTTTTTCAGGATGATCTGTACGGCATTGGCCGCGGAAGGAGCCGGGCTTACCTTGATTTGCCGGAGGTTGTTGGAGAACCCCGTCACGAAGGAGGCAATGCAGCTTTTGTCTCCCGTTTTGGAAACAGGCAGCGTGTTGCTGACCAGAAATCCCGGCTTGTTTTTTTCCACGTCCAGCGCGGATGGGAGGGGGATGATGGCCGGGTCGCCCGGTACGGGTTTGGAGGGCAGGGAGAAGGCGGCGGACGCGGACAGGAGGCCTGCGGCTAGAAAGAGGCTTTTGGAAAACATGAGGAAAAAAGGGAGGGAAAATTTTTAACGTAAATAGTATATTCCGCGGGTGTTTACAAGGCGGCTTTACGGGATTTGCCCTGGAGGGAATAAAGAAGTCCTGTCTCCGGTGCCGGGGTGGACCGGAAAGCTGCAGGGCTGAGGCCGTGGCACGGATTTTTTTGGAGATCCGGGAATGTCCGGCCGGGTGTGTTATTTCAGGGTGATGGAGGCGGTTCCGGGCTTGATGGCGTATTTTTTACCGTTAATCACCAGGGAATAAGGGTTGTTGCTTGTGACGTCAACGGTGTTTTTGCCGTCAAAAACGATGTCGGTGGTAGTCGTCCCGAAATGAAGATTTTTTAATCCGTGCCTGCCTTTCTCCCTTTTCAATCTCCACTGGATTTCATTCCGGAGTGCAGAAACCTTATGGAATCCCAGAACGTTTTCAATAAAGAGGGAAATGGGGCCCAGCGCCGACCAGCCGCAAAATTCCGGACGGGCCCTGCGGCCATGTTCGGTAGACGGCTCGTTGGCACTGGGGCTGTAACATTCCCATATCGTGTGCGGTTTGATGCCGTGGTAAGCGGCAAGCTGCTGGCGGATGATTTTTTCAGCGATCATGTCGGCTTCCTCATGGTAGCCGTATTCTTCAAGCGCCTTGACAGTCATGTACGTGGTGGGCAGCCAGATGCCGCCGCGCCAGTAATCCCCGGTTTGGTCATGGTAATCCCTATCCCTGCGGGAAAGGGTGGGCGTCGGGTAGTTTCCACCGAATTCCTGCGGGTCCCGAAGGTATTTTACCATTTTTTCCGCCTGGGCCGGCGAAGCAACTCCGGCTAAAAGCGGCCAGTAGGAGGCCATTGTCCTGATGCGGCAGGGCTGCCTGCTTTCTATCGCCACATCATAGTAGAACCCGTCCTGCTCATCCCAGTACAGTTCGTTTATTTTGTCTTTCAGCTTGCGGTAGACGGCCTCCCATTTCCCGGCTGCGCCTGCATTGCCCAGTGATTGTTCCAATTGGGCCATGCAGCGTGCGCTCAGGGCTTGCTGGGAAATGGCGTCAATCCATAGAATCTTATTGTAGCCGCCTGCGTCCCGGCCTCTGGGCGTGTTGTCCATTCCGCTGGCGCCCCCCGTCCATGTAAAACCATCTTCACCAATGGCGTTCAGGTGGATGTTTTGGGGAGAGCATTCGAAACGTTCTCCCGCTTTGGCATTGGCAAACCAGTCAAAATGTTTTTGAAGGTACTGTTTCCGATTCAGGATTTCATGGATGCGGTTTTTGTTTCCGGTAAAGTCGTAGTATTCCTTTTCAACCCATGCGAACAACGGAGGATTGTCCACGAGGTGAATGCGAAGCGGAGTTTTTTCCTTATCCCAAATGGGTTTGTACAGATTGTCCATGCTTCCCTCTCCGGGGAATGAGTTCGGCGCATACTTGGCAAAGAGCACCATGAAACAGGTATCCCAAATCCAGATTTGGTCTTCGTAACAGTTTTCATCCATGTAGGGCGACCCGGGGAGGCCCTCAGGGCCTTTTCTTACCCGTCCGGCCGTGATTTCCCATGTTTTATGGTAAAGATCCACGAGGTCTTTGTCAGGGTAAACCGGCTGGGGAATTTCTTCTTTCCAGCCTTCCTGAATGCAGCTGTCATGATGGGCCGTCGCTCCCAGGCCTTGCACACAGGCCATTGTTCCCAGGATGATGCCGCATGCTGTCCGCAGGTAGTATTTCATTTCCAGTATACGGCCAGGGAGGCGAGAAAATATCTTTTTTCTCGTCCCGTACCGGGTGGAAGGATTTTCCATGCCGTCATGTTCCCCTGGCAGGCCAATGATGGCATGGAACCGAATTAGTATTACTGAAGGCGGCGCTGCCGCCGGAAGGATGAAAGTGAAGCGACAGCGTGGAGGAAAGGGAAAATGATTTTTTCCGTCAACATGGAATAATAGGAAAAGGGACGTCCCTCCTCCGGTTTTTATCTTCGTGAGACGCCCCTTTGAAAGTGGGGAAAGATGAAGCGCGGGAGGTTATTCCGGAATGGATTCCCCCCGGATGAGGTCTTCCCAGGTCTGGCGGCTGCGGATGACGTTCCACTGGTTTCCGTCCACCAGCACTTCTTCCGCCATGGGGCGGGAATTGTAGTTGGAGGACATGGAAAAACCGTAGGCGCCGGCGGACAGCACGGCCAGGAGTTCTCCCTGGCGCACGTCCGTCATGTCCCTGTTCTGGGCCAGGAAGTCCCCGGATTCGCAGATGGGGCCGACGACGTCCGTGGTAATGCAGGATTCGGAGAGGTGTTCCCTGACCGGGATGATTTCATGATACCCCTGGTAGAGGGCGGGGCGGATGAGGTCGTTCATGCCCGCATCCACGATTTTAAAGGTTTTGGCCTTTCCAGTCTTTTCATACAGGCAGCGAGTGATGAGCGCGCCCGCATTTCCCACGATGAGGCGTCCCGGTTCCACGATGATATGCAGGCCCAGAGGCTGGAGGGTGGGAACGACGGCCTGGGCGTAAGTGCTCAGCGTGAGCTGGGCGCAGTCTTCATTCCACCATTCCTTGACGCCGGAATCCAGCGTATCCTGGTAAACGATGCCGATGCCGCCGCCGATGGAGAAGAATTCGATGCCGTGCTTTTCTTTCAGCGCGGCGGCCAGCGGAGCCACTTTCCTGACGGCTTCCAGGAAGGGTTTCGCCTGGGTGAGCTGGGAGCCGATGTGCATCTGCAGGCCCTTGAGTTGGAGGTTCGGAAGTTCGCGGGCCGCCATCTCGTAAAGAGGTTCAATGAGTTCAAAGTCCACGCCGAATTTGTTTTCAGCCTTCCCGGTGGTGATGTATTTGTGCGTTCCCGCCTCCACATTGGGATTGACGCGCACGGCTACCGGAGCCTTTACTCCCATGGACGCGGCGATGGCGTCAATGGCGCGCAGTTCCGTCTCCGATTCCACATTGAAGCAGTAAATGCCCTGTTCCAGGGCGTAGCGGATTTCCGCCTCTGTTTTTCCCACGCCGGCATAGGTGCATTTGGAAGGGTCCCCCCCGGCCTTGAGGACGCGAAAGAGTTCTCCGCCGGAAACGATGTCGAACCCCGCGCCATTGCGGGCCATGAGGTTCAGGATGGCGATGTTGGAGCTGGCCTTGACGGCGTAGGCCACTTCCGCGTTAAGGGGCGCCAGGGCTTCCCTGAGGCGGTGGAAATGGTTCAGAATGGTCTGCTTGCTGTAGACGTACAGGGGGGTGCCTTCCTTGTCCGCCAGTTCCTGGAGGTTGACGTTTTCACAGTAGAGCGTGCCGTTTTTATATGCGAATGAATGCATGGATTATTCCTTGGTTGTGCTTTCGTTGGTTTTCCCGGAATGGAGAGGAGGGAGCGGGAATCTGGGCGTAGGGGGGTTGTCGATGAGCTGGGCGATCCAGGCGAGATCCTTGGAGCTTTCCAGCCCGAGCTTGATCAGCATGGTGATGGGGACGGCCAGCAGCATGCCGATGGGGCCCCATACCCAGCCCCAGAAGATGACGGAAAGCAGGACCATGCTTGTCACGATGCCGAATTGGCGGCCCAGCAGCATGGGTTCCAGGCAACTCCCCAGGACCGTGTTGATCACCAGGTAGCCGCCGGCTACGATGATGCCCGCGGTGGGGCTGATCAGGAGCATGGCGAGCAAGGTGGGGGGAATGGCCGCGATGATGGAGCCGAAGGTGGGGATGAAGTTGAGCGCGAAGGCCACGATGCCCCACAGCAGCGGGAAGTCCACCTTCATGTAGTAGCAAAGCAGGAAGGCCAGCAGTCCGGTGGCTGCGCTAATGAAGGTCTTGATAATCAGGTATTTCTGTACTCCGGCCAGAGCTTTGGAAAATTTGCGGATTCCCGTGTCGCTGTTGTTGCCCAGTTTGTTGATGTTCATCCGGAAGCGGGGGGCTTCCCCCAGGAAGAAGGTCATCAGGATCAGAATCAGGGTGGTGAAGGTCAGCATGGAGGCGAGCTGCCCCATCACCCCCGTGGAGAACGCCACGATGCGCTGCCCGTTGAGCAGGTCCGGGAGTTCCTGAAGCATCTGGTCCGCCAGATTGTTCCAGTCACGTTCAATGAGGAAGGCGCGGAGTTCGTGGATTTTCTCCATCATCAGGGGCTGGTATTTGACCGTGACCGTCCGGGCCAGGTCCTGCCCCAGGTACTGGGCCAGATAGGCCAGGCCCACAAGAATGCCGAAGTCCATGATCACCGTGAAGGTTACCGCCAGCCAGTGCGGAAAACGAAGACGGCCCTTGAAAAAAGTGGTCAGCGGGTAACTGACGATCGCCAGAAAGCCGGACAGGACGATGGGGAGCAGCACCGGCTTCCCCGCCTGCAGCCCGGCCGTGATGACGATGACGCTGGCGAGCATGAGCAGGATTTTCAGGCCCTCTTTTCCGGATTCTTTCTGGGGAGTCATGGAAGGATTGGTGTTAACGGGGTGAGTAATGGTGTCCGATTTCCTGCGGGATTGCAATATTAAAGGCCCTCATTCCCATCATGTTCCCGGAAAAAGCGGTCCAGGTCTTCAAAGCGGGTCAGGAGGTAGTCAGGCTTCCGTTCTTCGAGCCCCTTTACATCCGCCTCCGCGGCCCATCCTGCGGCAAGAATGCGGATGGGAACGGCGCGGCATGCGTCCACGTCCGTGGGGGAATCCCCGATGTAGATGGCTTCCCCGGCGGAAGAGTCCAGGCGGTCCAGCGCCCGCCTGATGCGGTCCGGCTTCACGCCGCCCTCAGGGGAGCCTGTTTCCAGAATGGGGAAGAACTCGGCCAGATGGAAAAATTGAAGGGAAATCTCCGCGCTTTCCAGGCGTTTGCCGGTGACCATGGCCAGACGGATGCCGCGGCTGCGCAGGGCGTGCAGCAGTCCGGCCGCCCCGGGGAAGGGAGTGGGCGCCAGTTCCGGATGCAGCTCATGGTAATAGCGGAGGAACAGTTCCCTGCCTTTTTCGTGCAGTTCCGGCTTTCCGGGAAGCAGTCTTTGGATGACGCCCAGGTCGTCCGGCCCGAACTGGCGTTCGATTTCCTCATCCGTCAACGTTCTGCCGTCCAGTTCCCGGACGGCGCGGCGGAAGGCTTCCCGGCACAGGGGTATGGTATCCGCAAGCGTTCCGTCAAAATCAAAAATGGCGGTTTTGATCATCAGCCGTACCCTACATGCCGCCTGCGGACGGTTCAAGGGGAAAGCCGTGCCTGAATAGTCATGATGACGCTGCGGGGCGTTCCGGACCGGCAGGACGTGTCATCTCGTATGGAAAGGTCAACGTTCCGTCCCTGTAAGCTCTCTAATTCCCTTATGCACGGGAAGGCTCCAAAAGAATATTTATCCCTGTGGAGCGTGATTGCATTGGGAATAGGTTCCATGGTAGGAGCGGGAATTTTCGCCCTCATGGGTCAGGCGACCCTGATGGCGGGCAAAAACGTGTACTGGTCCTTCCTGCTGGGAGGCGTCGCGGCCCTGCTTTCCGGTTATACCTACGCCAAGCTGGGTTCCCGTTATCCCGGTTCCGGAGGAATCATGGATTATTTCAACGAGGCTTTTTCCCATAAGACCCTCTCCGGCGCGCTGACGCTGATTTACCTGGGAACGCTGGTCATTACCGTGGCCCTGGTCGCCAAGTCCTTCGGGGCCTATGCGTCCCGCCTGTTTTTGCCGGACGAATTAACCAACATCTATTCCACCGCCCTTTTCGCCAGCGTGGCCATTCTGCTGCTGGGAGCATTGAACATGGGAGGAGCCAAGGCCGTAGGGAAGTCGGAGGTGGTGATGGTGGCGTTCAAGCTGCTTATTCTGACGGTTCTGATGCTTGCCAGCTTCGGTTCTTCCGTGCCAGTGGGCGCGGACCCCATTCCGGTGAAAGGACTGGACGGGCTGCTGGGGAGCGTGGGACTGACGTTTTTCGCGTTTGCCGGCTACGGCATGATGGCCAATACGGCGGGCAATCTGAAAAATCCTTCCAAAACATTGCCCAAGGCCATTTTCCTGGCTATCGGCATCGTGCTGGTTCTGTACCTGGTGCTTTCCTACGTAGTGCTGACCAACGTTCCCGCCACTTCCCTGGAAAGCCACACGGAAACCGCCGTGGCGCAGGCCGCCTATCCCGTGCTGGGCGTGTGGGGCTTCATGGCCGTATCCGTGGCGGCGCTCATTGCCACGGCGTCAGCCATTAACGCCACCATGTTCAGCATGCTGGACATTTCCCGGGCACTGGCGCGCAACGGCCAGCTGGGAGCCATCTTCAAGCAGCCTTTCTGGGGCAGCGGCACGGAAGGCTTTTTCTATCTTCTGCTGGGCATTCTGGTGATGACGAATGCCTTTAACCTGGTAGCCATCGCCAATCTGGCGGGGGCCTGTTTCCTGATCAGCTACCTGGCGGTGTTCGTTGCCCATTGGCGGCTCCGGAAAGAGACGCAGGGGAACGCGCTGCTGATCATCCTCGGGTTCCTGCTGATGCTGTTTATTCTGGGAGCCTTTTTCTACCAGATGTTCTTCAGCCAGCCTTATCTGATTCCGCTGATCCTCCTGTTTGTGGCCGCCTGTTTCATTCTGGAATTTTTCATTCGCAAAAAGCTGGCGAAGGGGGCTTCCAAGGCTTCCTAGGCTGTGGGGGTTAGGAAAGAAACGCTTTCCCTCCCGTTGCACTTTTAATGCAGGAAGGAAGTGAGGGGGCTGGTGGCGGCAGCCCGGACGGAAACGGCGGGAAGGCCGGCCAGATGGGCCATGCGCCCGGCGCGGCAGGCCAGCGCGAACGCTTCCGCCATGGAGGCGGGGTCTCCGGCGGCGGCGATGGCCGTATTGACGAGCACGGCGTCCGCCCCCATCTCCAGGGCTTCCGCCGCATGGCTGGGGGCTCCCAGCCCGGCGTCCACCACTACGGGCACGACGGCCTGTTCAATGATGATGTTGATCAGCTCCCTGGTCAGCACGCCCTTGTTGGTGCCTATGGGAGCGCCCAGAGGCATGACGGCTGCCGCTCCGGCTTCCTGGAGGCGTTTGGCCAGCACGGGGTCCGCATTGATGTAGGGAAGCACCGTGAAGCCTTCCCTGACCAGGATTTCCGCCGCTTTCAGCGTTTCAATGGGGTCCGGCATCAAATACTGGGCGTCCGGATGGATTTCCAGCTTGATCCAGTTGGGGAGTCCGGCTGCCGCCGCCAGTCGCGCCAGTCGCACGGCTTCTTCCGCCGTTGTCGCTCCGCTGGTGTTCGGGAGAATAAGGTATTTTTCAGGGTTGATGAAATCCAGAATATTGGCGGCGGGGTCATGGGAGCCCGTCAGGTCCGCCCGGCGCAGAGCCACCGTCACAATTTGGGAGCCGGAAGCTTCCAGAGCTTCTTTCATGCTCTCATTGGAAGAAAACTTTCCCGTTCCCACCATCAGGCGGGAGGTGAATTGGCGTCCGGCTATCTGCAAAGGTGAATCTGTCATTGCGGGTGAAGGGTACCTCCCCTTTCCTTTCCAGGCAAGGGGGAATGAAGAAAAAGGCAGGAGTTGCCGCGGCATGGACGAGCGCCTCCGACTGGGAATGAAAGGTTGATTCATCCATCTTCCAGATTTACCCGCCCTGCGGGCTTCAAGATGAGCTTTCCATCCAGCCGGACTTGTCCGGTTTCCCGGCCTTCATACAACCTTCCCGATAAAAAATATTCTGAAAACTTTCCTTCAAATCCAGGAAAAACCGGTTTTTGAATGGACGGAGGGAGAAACCCCCTCCTCCCCTCTATTATTCCCCGCTGAAGGAAATGCCCCGGAGCGCTCTGGGCTTGCCCAGGATTTCCTGATAAAGAATGGCCGTTTTCAAGGATTGGGAACGGCGCAGGGAGTTTTTCAGGGAAAGAGGTTCGGACGCGGCGACCGTGGGAAGCGGTTCAGGCCGGCTTTCCTTCATTTCCCTTTCCTGCAAACGATGCAGGGCGGCCTGTTCCGCGTCAGACAGGGAACGCATGGACTGCCGGGCTTCTTCCGTGGCCTTTACGTAGCGTTCCAGCACGTTCTGGGCGGTTTGCTGGGCGGTTTCCGCCGTCCACTCCGGCTTGGGTTCCGGTTCAGGACGGCGCTTGCGGGCCACGGCGGGAGTGGGAAGCTCCACGGGTGGGGCGGAGGGGCGCGGAGCGCGCGCCGGAGCCTGTGGCCGTGCCGGCTGTGGCTGCCGCGGCTGCGGATTGGTCCGGCGCATTTCCGCAATGACTTCCTTCACGCGTTTTTCATGATGGTCTTCCGTGTCCAGGACGGGCGTTTCCTCATCTTTTTCTTTTGGTTTCAAAAACTCAATTACTTTCTTGATGAGAAAGATCGCCCCCACGATCAGCCAGAACCAGAGCTTCAGGCTGTCGTCATCGCCGCCGGAGGCGAGCATGTATGCCAGTGAATCCATAAAGGAGGAAGGGCCACCGGAGAGAAAATCCGGTCTCTCCGGTGGCCTGAGAATTTATTTAATGGAAGAGGGGGAAGCATCCGGCTTGGCAATGGAATCCCTCATCTTGGTATCGGCCACTACGTTCTGGTAGCGGGCATAATCCAGCACTCCCAGGTTGCCGTTGCGGAAGGCTTCCGCCATGGCCATGGGAATCTGGGCTTCCGCTTCCACCACCTTGGCGCGCATTTCCTGCGTTTTGGCGGCCATTTCCTGTTCCGTGGCTACGGCGGCGGCGCGGCGGACTTCCGCCTTGGCCTGGGCAATCTGCTTGTCCGCTTCCGCCTGTTCGGCCTGGAGGCGCGCGCCCACGTTGCCGGCCACGTCCACGTCTGCAATGTCAATGGAAAGCACTTCAAACGCCGTGGCGGCGTCCACGCCCTTGTCGCTCACGGTGCGGGAGATTACCTCCGGTTTTTCCAGAACATCCTTGTAGGAGGGCGCGGAGCCTACGGCGGAGACGATGCCTTCCCCGACGCGGGCGACCACCGTTTCTTCCGTGGCGCCGCCTACGAAAAGGTCCAGGTTGGTGCGCACCGTCACGCGGGCACGCACTGCCACGGCAATGCCGTCACGGGCCACCGCCGTCAGGCGCGTCTGGCCGGAGCTGGGGTTCGGGCAGTCGATGACGCGGGGGTTGATGGAGGTTCGCACGGCTTCCAGCACGGTCTTGGACGTGCCTTTCACGGCCAGGTCAATGGCGCAGGCACGGTCATAGCTCAGCGGGATGCCGGCTTTTTCCGCAGCAATCAGGGCGAGGACGCAGTCCACGATGTCGCCGCCGGCCAGGAAGTGGGCTTCCAGTTCATCCGTGCTGATGTCCAGTCCGGCCTTGGCCGCCGTGATGCGGGTGTCCACTACCAGGGGGTAGGGCACTTTGCGGAGCCACATTCCCAGCATGTTGCTCATGGAGACAGGGGCTTTCGCGAGGCGCGCGCGCAACCATGTCTTGAAGAATTTGGCGATGATGGCGAAGAAGATGACCAGGAAGATGACGAGGACGATCACCAGGATGGTCCCCCAGGCGGTGGCGTTGGAGATGTTTGCTAACAGCAAATTGTTCATGTATCCTTCCATACCATATTAACCGAAGCAGGGTAAAGATATAATTGTGTTACCTATGGTTTAAAGGTATTGACCTTTCGGCGGATTCGTGGCAATGCACTTGGCCGTGCGCACCATTGATTTTGATTATCCGCTGCCGGAAGAGTTGATAGCGGACCGCCCCCTCCCGGACCGCGCCGCCTCCCGGATGATGGTCATCCACCGGGATACCGGCCTGATTGAGCACAGGCATTTTTGCGACCTGCCGGAATATGTGCGGGAAGGGGACCATTTCATCCTGAATGATACCAGGGTGGTTCCCGCAAGGTATTTTTCCAATGACGGCGCCATTGAAGTGGTGCGTGCAGAGGTGCTCAACCCCCTGCTGTGGAAGTGCATGGTGCGCCCCGGGCGCAAGATGAAGCTGGGGCGTACGGTCTCCATCGGTGATGCGGTGGGCACCGTGGAAGGCATTGACGGGGAAGGCTACCGCCTCATCCGGTTTGACCGGGAGGTGGATGAGGAAAAGTACGGCCGCCTGGCGCTTCCCCATTACATGAACCGGGAGAGCGACCCGTCCGACAAGGAGCGCTACCAGACTGTTTACGCCAGGCATGAAGGGGCGATTGCCGCTCCCACGGCCGGGCTGCATTTTACGCCGGAGCTGCTGGCGGCCGTTCCCCATGATTTTCTGACGCTGCACGTGGGCGTGGGAACGTTTCGTCCCGTGAAGGCGGACAGGATTGAAGACCACCAGATGCACACGGAACATTTTTTCCTGCCTGAAGCCACCGCGAGGGCGATTAATGAGGCCGGGAGGGTGATTGCCGTGGGCACCACCAGCGTTCGCGTGCTGGAGCATGTGGCTACCGCGGAAGGACTGCCGTTAAGGGAGTGCTCCGGGTCAACGAACATTTTTATTTATCCACCCTACAAGTACAAGGTGGTGGATGCCCTGATCACGAATTTCCACCTGCCCCAGAGCACGCTGCTCATGCTTGTCAGCGCCTTTGCCGGCAAGGAGCTGGTCATGAAAGCCTACCTGGAAGCCATCCGGGAACGGTACAGGTTTTTTTCCTACGGGGATTGCATGCTGATTCTGTAGGGTTCCGGCGGCCTTTCCTTCCCTCTGGCGGAAGAAGCGCAGGCTGCCTTCAACGCTTGCCGCACGGAAGTTGTTCCGGGCTGCGAGGGGATGAAGACGGAGCGCCGTCCGGGGAAGCGTCCGGGTGCTGCTCTTTTTTAAGCTCCAGCAGGGTTTTTCCGTGGTCCCTGATTTGCTGGAGGGCAGTCAGGAAGTGCAGCGTTTCCCCCAGCAGTATGTTCATGACGTTGGCATAGTGGCAGTCCGTGTTTTTCAGGCACAGCCGGGGAAAATAGGAGGCTTCCAGCTCCGGCGCATTCCATTTGTCCCGAATGATGCGGCTTCTGCGGGATGCCGGAGGCCAGCAGGGATGCTGCCGGTCCCTCAAATAAAGGAGGTAGCAGTCTTTTAACATGTCGAGCTGGGAGACAACACCGGCACGTGCAGGAGGAGTGATGGACGGCTGGACATCCTTTACTCCTTCAAGCGTCATGTTGATGGTTGTTTCCGCAAGGACGGTCCAGTAAAGAATAGGTTCCGCCACGGAACGGCTCCGCCTGCGGAACCGCAGGTAGAAATGATGGCTGAGTTCCAGGGCCGACAAGGCTTTTACGTAATGCACCAAAACCACCCGGCCATATTGCCGGAAAATGAAGTGTTCCAGCTTTTGCCGGAGGGGAGCGTCTTCCATTCCCGTTTCCTTCCTGAGAAGGGTCCACTGTTCCTCGAATGTTGAATTTTCAGCCATGAATTTGGGAAGAGGTTATTTTTAATAAATATAAATTATGTTACCATGAAATTCAAATAAAATAACAATCATTATCAATGTTTATCAAAATAATCCGGGGAAAAAGAGAGGAATTCCTGCGGATGGGGCGGTAACACGGTAACCGCCTGGCGCAAAGGCGTACGAGAAACACCTGCGTCCGGAAAAACAGCCTGGGAGGTGGTAAGCCCGTGCACGACGGCTTGAGATGTGGATGCCGCGGATAATGAAAACGCCATGCCCGGACATGCAGGCATGGCGCTTGTCAAATCAGGCCTGAGCCGGATCAGAAGTTGTAACGGTAGCCGAGGGCTCCGCCGATGGAGGTGTCTCCGGAGCGGAGATCCGCATTGCCGTCCACATAAACGGCGCCGTAGTCGGAGCAGGGAATGCTGAGGCCTGCGCCCAGCTGGACGCCGGTGCGGCCGAGCTTGGCTCCCCTGATGGTCTGGACAAGGCCCGGATTGGCCAGGTAGGCCACGTTGGCCTGTGCCTTGTCCTCCCCGAAGTCCTGAGAAACCAGAACGCGGAATTCTCCCGTGATATCACGCCCGGTCAGGTTGGAACCCAGAACGCCTTTCAGGCGCAGACCGGCGGCCACGCTTCCGGTGGTAATATCCATGTCATCCACGCGGAGTCCCGCTCCGCCTGCGCCGGCTTCATTGAAGCCGTCCACGGAGGAGTGCATGACGCTGACATTGGCGACCGGCTGAAGGATGGCCGTCCGGCGTTTGTTGAGAACCAGGTCATAAGTGAGCTCATACATGGCTCCGAAACTCATGCCGGTGGTGCTGAAGCTGGCCTGGTAGCTTCCCAGTTCATGGCGTACGCTGCGGGTAATATCCGCATCTGACCAGCCTCCGGAGAGAATGAGGGAGTGGCCCCATTTCCTGTGGCGGTAGTGGCCGAAGAGGCTCACGTAGTAGGTGTCCAGGTCGCCGGAGGCGGAATCAGCCCCGTCAGAGGAGTAATCCCCATAGTTGGCGGAGAAGGCCGCGCCCAAAGTGAAATTCTCCGAGCAGTTGACGTCCAGCCCGGCGGTGCCTCCCCAGGAGTTAAGGGTGAAACCGTTGCCTTCATTGGAACCGTCCAGGGAATCCCTGCCCCCGTTGGCTTCAATCCAGCCGTTCACCTGGGGAAGGTCTCCCTGAATGTAGTCGGGATTGAGGCCCATGGTTTCCGCGCGGTTGCGGATGAAGGTCATTTCCCTCCGCAGGCCGGACCTTTGCGCGGCCAGGATGCCGGGAATGGCCGTTCCGGCGGAGGCGCTCAGAAGGCGGTTGGCCCTCGCGTAATCTCCGTCGTTCCAGGCGTTGGAAACGGCGCGGTTCAGGGAGCTCAGCTCCGTTCCGTCCTTGATCTCCCCGCAGTTCCAGAGCAGGACGGCCCCGGCGGCGGAATTGGAGGTATCAGCCGTGGCGAGCAGGGCGTTGTCCGCCTTGCGGGTTCCTGTCAGCACGATTTGGCCGTCCCGGTTTTCCGCATGCAGCTCGGAATAATAGGTGCCCAGCGCGCCGTAAGCGTTGATATTGAGGTAGCTGCCCACCATGTTCCCTTCAAAGAGAACCAGTTCCAGCATCCTTTCCGGCGCGGCGACGTTGGATTCAATATTGAGGGTGGTCCCGTTGCGGTCTCCCTGAATGGTCAGCGTGGCTCCGTCTTCCGTGGAAATGAAGGGAGTATTGGTCTGCGCCAGCAGGGGATTAATCACGAGCGTGATGGTGGAACCGTTCATGAACTGGCTTGTTCCGTTAAGGAGAAGCGTGGTATTATGGGCGGCTCCGGCGGAGGCCATGGCGAGCGTAAGCGTCCCGGTGGCATCAACCGTCAGGGAATGGAGCAGAATGGGATTGGCTGAATCACGGATCAGGGCCACTTCCCCTTCCGTAATGTTGAGGTTCAGGGTGTCTGACCCCGCGCCGGTGTAGGTCCATGCCGCTTTCCCCGCCTTGTTGATTGTGCCGTTCCCCTGGAAGGAGCCGGAAAAAACGGAGGATTTTTCCGCATGGAGGGCGAGTTCCCCGTTGTTGAAGATCACGGAGCCTTTCCCCAGCAGGCCGCCCACCATGGAATTGCGTGTGGAGCCCAGGTCCAGCGCGGCGGCAGCGGATTCCGGACCCACGGCGACCGCCGCTCCGTCAAACCTGGCATTTCCGGACAGGGTGAAGGTTCCTTCCTGGACGGCCAGCAGGCCGGAGCCGGCAATAGTGATGTCCGTGTCCAGCTTGTTGCCGTTGCGGATGGCCAGCATGGAATCCGCGTTCAGCCGCAGGATGCCGGTGCCGGTGATGGAGGCGTTTTCCGTCAGGACATTGGCCGTTCCGCTCATCTCCAGGGTGGCGTCATTCAGTGTTAGAGCGCCTTCCTGCCCGGAGAAACGGGTGGTGGAGGACGCATGGAAGATGGAAATGCCGCCTCCGTTCAGCATCATGGCTCCGTAGGCGGAGGATTCGGAAGCGAGGATGATGGCTCCGCTGGTGGAATCCAGATGGAACCCCGCGTTTCCGGCGCTTCCCAGCGTCAGGGCGCCGGCTCCTTTCTTGCTGAGCGTGCCCGTGCCCTGGAGAGTTCCGTTCCACGTGAGGGGATTGGCCGTATCCAGGGTGATTTGGCCGCCCTGGGCGGCCAGAACACCGTCTCCCGTGATGGAATGAATGACAATGTTCCGGGTGGCTCCCGCGTTCAGGGTGGAAGCGGCGGAATCCAGGGCCAGCGTAGCTATTTCCATCCGGGCCTGGTTGGTGAAGGCCAGCGTTCCCTGGGTGATGTGCAGGGTACCGTTCCGGGTACCGTCAATGTAGATGGCGTCTCCAATGGTGTTGCTGCCGTCAAAGGCAAGCGACTTTCCTTCCGCCAGGGCGACGGTGCCGGAGCCTACCAGTTTGAGGCCGCTGGAAATGGTATTGTCCGTTCCGGTCAGAGTAAGGGTGGAATGGAGAAGATTGATGGAGCCCCGGGTGCCGGTCAGCTTTCCGACCTTGGCTGTGGCTTCCTCCCTGGCAAGCTGGGACACGCCGAAGGTTCCTCCGTTCATCTTCAGCTCCCCGATGGTGTTGGAAGCGCCGGAAAGCACCAGTCCCCCTGCTGTACGTCCAGAGCTCCGCTGGTGGAAAAGCCGCCGCCCAGCACCAGGTTTTTAGCCCCCGTCTTGATGAAATTGGCGTCATTGCCGATGACCTCTCCGGCGCAGATGGAGTCCATGGCGGTGTTGGAGAGATTGACGGTCAGCGCTTTCCCCGCAGTGATGGTGACGTTGTATTCCGCCTTGTCTCCTCTGAGGGAGGGCAGGACGATAGTAGCGCCTTCACCCGGATCAATGGTCATGTTCCGGTTGACGAGAACGGAAGTGAAGAAATTCAGGTCAATCTGGTCCGTGATGGAAGCGCCGTCCACGGACGCATAATAGGTGGGGTCATCCTTGAGCACCCAGCCCATCTCCGCAAGGAGGGCTTTTTCCTGGTCGCTGGGGTTTCTCCTCTGGATGCCCTCCCCGATGGAATATTGCATCAGGGCGTTCGGGTCGCTTGCAGCGTCCACGTGGGACATGCTGGAACCGGGAGCGAAAACAAAGGGATTGTAAACAGTGAGGCCTCCGGAACCAATCGTGTAGGAAACGCCGGTCTGGTAATTGAAGCCCGCATCTCCCGGATGGTTGCCCTGGGCATCCGTGATCAGGGAATCCCAGATCGTGTAGTATTCTCCGTATGTTCCTGTATCATTCAGCGAGTTGAAGCCGACGTTATGCCCGATTTCATGCAGAAGGACGCTGATGAAGTCTGTGGCGTTCTGGGGCGTGGTATTGCCTGTGCTGAAACCGTAGACGGGATTGAATTGGAGCCTGAAATCCATTTCCCCTTCCTCCATCACGACGTCTTCCCCTTCTTTCCAGATGACTTCCGTGGAAGTGGCCGCATTGTAGTTTTCCCCGTCGTATTCGACGTAATTGGAGAAAGAACCTGCCAGGACGCCTTCTTCAAGGGCCCCCCAGGAAATGGTCGCTTCAATCTTCCGGGAAGCGGTGTTGCGGAAGGTATCGTCCCAGATATTGAGGGTGGTGGTGACGGCGGCTATCTGGTCGTCACTCCAGTCACGGGTCCCCATCCAGTCCGCCGGACCGTCCCCGTTGCCGAGGAGCGTGATGTGGAAGTTCTTGGTAGTGATTTCATGGGTGGCTGCCCAGCCCATGGGGGCCAGGGTAGAGAGGCCCGTCAGACAGGATAGGATAGATAGGGTGAGTTTCATCAACACGCTTTATAGGAATCCCGTATGCGTAAAGTCAATTAGAAACGATTGAAAATACAATAAAAACGGAGTTTTTAATAAAAATAAAAATATGATAGAATCCTGCCAGGCCCCGTTTTTCCTGCCGCAGATTCCCCCCGGCAAGAAAAATGCGACTGCATTCCAGTGCGGCGCAATGCGTTCTTGTGAGGGGAAATCAAACGCGATAGCGTAGGAACGACCTGGTGGTCAAAGATACCCTCTTAGACTTGTCACGCGCGTATGGATCACGATTTCAGCCTCATCTTCACTTTTGTCGGCGGATTGACCGCCGCTCTCCTTTTCGGCCTTATTGCCAGAAAACTGCATTTGTCTCCGCTGGTCGGGTACCTGCTGGCCGGGGTAGTGGTAGGGCCGTATTCGCCGGGATTTGTGGCGGATTCCCACACGGTGGAGCAGTTCGCGGAGCTGGGCGTTATTCTGCTGATGTTCGGCGTGGGGCTCCATTTTCATTTGAAGGATTTGATTGCCGTGCAGAGGGTCGCGGTGCCGGGAGCCGTGGTGCAGATATCCGTGGCTACGGTGCTGGGGGTACTGGTGGGCTGGATGTTCGGATGGTCCACGATTTCCGGGCTGGTGTTCGGCATGGCGATCTCCGTGGCGAGCACCGTAGTGCTTACACGAGTCCTGGAAGACAACCAGAACCTCCATACGCCGAGCGGCCATGTGGCCCTGGGGTGGCTGGTGGTGGAGGACCTGTTCACCATTCTGCTGCTGGTGCTCATCCCCGCCGTGATGGAGGCGCGCCAGAGCGGTGCCGGGGACTGGAGCGGCATTCTCTACGAACTGGGCTGGATGTTCGTCAAGCTGTCCCTGCTGGTGGCCCTGACGCTGTTTGCCGGAAAAAAAATCATTCCGCTGGTGCTGCGCTACGTGGCGCGGACGGGAGCGCGGGACCTGTTTACGCTGGCGGTGCTGGTCATTGCTCTGGGCGTAGCGGTGTGCTCCGCGAAATTCTTCGGCGCTTCCATGGTGCTGGGAGCGTTCCTGGCGGGGATGGTTGTGGGGCAGTCGGACTTTTGCGCTCGCGCGGCGGCGGAGGCCATGCTGATGCGGGATGCCTTTGCCGTGCTCTTCTTTGTTTCCGTGGGGATGATGTTTGACCCGATGTCCGTGGGGGATTGCTGGCCGCTGGCCCTGGCGACGCTGGGGGTGGTAATGATCGGCAAGCCGCTGGCGGCCTATGCGGTGGTGCGGTGCCTGCGGCGTCCGCTGCCGCTGGCGCTGAGCGTATCCGTAGCCCTGGCGCAGGTGGGTGAATTCTCCTTCATCCTAGCCGGGATGGGGCTCATGTACAACATTCTGCCGCCGGACGCCAACCAGGCCATCATTCTGGCGGCCGTCGTCTCCATTTCCCTGAATCCCATCCTGTACCGCCAGATTGGCCCTGTGGTCAAGTGGCTGCAAAAGCGCGGCATCGGCCTTACGGATCTGGGCGGAGTGAACAGCCTGGCGCTCCCGTCGCCGGACGCGCGGCGCGTGGTGCTGGTGGGGTTTGGCCCTACGGGGCGCATTCTTAAAAGAATATTGAATGACAACGGGGTGGAAGTCATCATCGTGGAGATGAACATAGACACGGTCACCGCCATACGTGAACAGGGCGGAGACATCGTTTACGGGGATGCCAGCCAGCGTGAAATCCTGCGCCATGCGGGCATTGAATATGCGGAAAGCCTGATTCTCTCCGCCTCCATTCCGGATGCCAAGGAAATCGTGGGGGTGGCTCTGGAGCTCAACCCCCACATTGACGTGATGATCCACACCAAGTACATGAGGGACGTGGACGTGCTTAAGGAAGCCGGCGCCTCCCAGGTCTTCTCCTCGGAATCGGAAGTGGCTCTGTCCATGGCGGAATACTTCCTGCGGGAAGGCGGCGCGGACGACGAACAGATCGTTTCCGAACGCCAGCGCATCCGTGCGGAACTGGACAGGGAAGTGCCCGGAGCTTCCGCCGCGGGGCACTGATGACCGGGGGCGCTACTTCTTGCGGGCGGAGATAATCAGCATCATGGGGCGGCGCAGCTCTTCCTGCATGCCGGGGACGGAATCCAGAAGTTCACGGGACGGCTTCGGTTCCTCCATGGCGGTAACCTCAAATCCGCCGGCGGCCAGAGCGCCGAGATAGGAAGTAAGCGTCCTGTGATACTTGGTCACTTCCTCCCCCAGGAAAACGGCCTGCCGCGGTCCTTCCATGAAATAGCCGTCCACGGGCCAGTGCATGATCTGGCCGGATTCATCGTAATGCCAGTCCTGCGTTCCCTGGGCGGTGAAAACGGGATGCTCCACGGAGAAAATAAAGGCGCCTTCCGGCTTGAGCCAGCGGGAGACATTCCGGCAGACTGCCTGGAAATCCGGCGTGTAATGGAAGGCCAGGGAGCTGAGGACAATGTCGAAGGAAGCCTCGGGAAGCAGGATATCCTCCATGGGCATGCAGCGGTACTCGATAATGCCTTCGTTTCCCATGGACCTGGCTTTGGCGATCATCTTTGCGGAAATGTCCACGCCCAGCACGGAGGCCGCCCCGTGCTCTGCCGCATACCGGCAGTGCCAGCCGAATCCGCATCCCAGGTCCAGAACGTGCTTGTCATGGAAATCCGGCAGCAGCCGTTCCAGTGTTTTCCATTCTCCGGCCCCTTCCAGCCCCTTTACGGAACGGTCCATTTGACTGTATTTCTGAAAAAAGACGTTATCGTCGTACTTGTTTTGTTTCATGATGGGGAGGAAATGAACGTTGCGTGGAAATAAAATGCTGTTTTATTTGGCCGGTTTCAGAATGACGGTAACGCGGCCCAGGTGGTGCAGGGCATTTTCTATCTGGTCTTCCAGTTGGGAGGCGATCTGGTGGCATTCCCGGATGGTCAGGGATGCATCCGCGGAGCATACGCAAGTCAGGGTGGGGAAATTGTCCTCCCGTGCCAGGTCCAGCTTGAGAACCTTGCAGATATTCCTGTGCTGCTGGAGGATAAGGTTCACCTTCAGGCGGACTTCCTCCGGCGGAACGTGCTCCGGAATGGCGTTCGCCTTCATATCGCGGCAGTCCGGCTCAATGCGGCAGATCACCTTCTCCGGCTTGAGCGCATGCTGGACGGAATCCCGGAACGCCTTCACCACATGGTAGCCGCGCTCCAGAGGCCAGTCCGCGGGAATCTCCACATCCATGAAATAACAGGGAGCATGTTTGCCGCTGCCTGCATAGAACCCGTGGATGCGGACATGGTGGCGCAGGGCCAGCCGGTGGACGACCGTGTCCGGCTCCATGTTGGAAAAATTCTCACGGGCCGGTTCGATATGGACGATCACGTCCGCTTCCGGCAGCTCGTACTTGACAATGCCTTCGATGGACTCCGCCACATCATGGGCGTCGTCCACGTGCAACTCCGCGGGCGCTTCCACGTCCAGCTCCACAAAAATGCGGGCGCCGCCGTCGCGCAGACGGATGCGCTTGACCGGGTAATCCGGGGCGTTCTTCTTCATGGCGGTTAGAACCTGCTGCGTCAGGGCGGAAGAACCGCCGTCCATCAGGGCGTGAATGGAACGTTTGGCAAGGCCGAAGGCCACGGAACAAACCAGGGCCGCCACAAACAGGGCTGCGATGGCGTCCGCCTTCTCCAGCAAGCCGTGCCAGACGGAATCTGCGGGAACCAGGTGCGCCAGCCATACGCAGAAAAGGCCCAGCAGCACGACGGCGGAAGACCAGATATCCGTGGTAAAATGAAGGGCGTCCGCTTCCAGCGCCTGGCTCTTGTGCTTCTTGGCCACCCGGCGGAGCATGGCGGAGCGGTTCACGTCCACCAGCAGGGAAACGGCCACCACGGCGAAGGCCCACCAGGTGAGGGTGATCTCCGCCTCATTGTAAAACAGCCGGTCCACAGCCTCCCATACAATCCATGCGCAGGTAATCAGGAGCAGGGCAGTTTCCGCAAGCGCGGAAAGATTCTCCACCTTCTCATGCCCGTAGGGGTGGCTCTCGTCGGCAGGACGGGCGGCCACCTTCACGGCGTAAAAAGTCATGGCCGCAGCCATCAGGTCCAGGCCGCTGTGCAGGGCCTCGGAAATGATGCCCAAGCTGCCCGTCACGATACCGGCCCAGAGCTTGATGCCCGTCAAAAAGGCGGACCACAGGACGGAGGAAAAGGCCGCATGTGATTTTTCTTGGTGCGCTGCTTGTTCCATAAGACAGAGAAAAGGAAGAGGAGCATATCTAAGCCCGCCTCCCTTTCTTAGTCAATGATAACACAGACGGCGTTGAACTTCGGTCCCGTTCCATGACGGAATAGAGGTTTTCCCGGGAAAATGCGGGACAGAATATCGCGGATACTTTTAATGTTTATTATTATCTTGAATATTTTTTGAATGGATTTCTAATCAAGCCGGAACATGCCGGGCGTGTGGCGGAATCCTTTTTTCCCGTGTAAAAATGATTACGGGGGTTCTTTCAACAAGTGGAAATGCCATCCTGTCCTCCCTCTGATGGACTGTGTCAGGAAAAGGCGGAGAAGGGGCCGGCAAAAGTGGTTATGCTCCACGTCCGGATGGTCGTGACATTTTCCGAAAATGGTTCTAAAAGATCAAATAAAGAGGGTTCGGTTTATTGAAATAATTGATATATCCTTCACATCATATTAGGATACATCATTCAGGGTAATGATATGGATCATGTTATGAGGTGTTCTTTATACATTTTTTTAATAGCAGTTTCAGGCGGGATAACTTTTTCGGAAGGGGCGAGGCGAATGATTGACCCGGTTGGGCATCCTGTGATGGATTTATGGGAGCCCCTCAACCCCGGCTATTCCGACCGGAAGTATCCTCCCGTCAATGGAAGATGGATTGAACAAAAGTTGATCGAATTCAATGATCATCAATATCTGCAATGGAAACTGATTCTTAATTGTGAAGAATGGATCGACGCGCCCCGCGGAACAAACCGGAAGCAGGGAGGGGTTTTGAATCTCCTGTCCGGATTCTACCCCAAAAAGGATTATGATGAAACGAACGACCGGGAATGGACGGACATTCAGGAATATGCGTTGTGCATTTACACCTATTTCACCGCGGATGGGAAAATCTGTGACCTTGACGATCAGGGCTATCACATGCGTGTGGTGGAAGAGAATAGGGGACGCAGGTGCGTCACTTTTTATGGTGTACGGGGAGAAGATGCCCTTTGTGCAAATGGTTATCACCGGGGAGAGGTTATTTGCCAGGAAGGGGCAGGGATTCTCAATGGTCCTTTCATTTTCAGGGAATCCTTTTTTGGAAAAGGAGATGATTCAAGAAATGTCGTAAGCCAGGAGCCTGTGGATGTGGAACGTCCGGCTATTTTTCCGAAAGGACGAATGATCCGTTACCATCAGTACAAGGCAACGCCTGCCGTGGAGGCGGGCGTTGCCTGCCTGGAAGTTCATCAAGGATGGGAAGCGGAATTGACGGCTTCCACAAGAAAAACCTTTTATTTAAAAGAAAGATTTGGTGATTGGAACGATATCGATCAATTGCGGTTACTTCTTCCTGAAGATTTGCTTCAAGCAAAGTATTATCTGGACCCTTATGATGTAGCTGAAGCGGAATATACGGACAAGTTTGGCCGGTTGACTCGTGGCCTCCAGGGGTGGGCCCGGCGTTGTGCAGACCATTATGAACCTGGGAGTGATTTGGGAGGAGGCCGCGCCGTGAAGGAAATCCGCTATTACGACGAAAACGGAGAGTTAAGTTCCGATCATTTAATGAAGTGTGCTATTATCCGTTTTTCCTATCCGGAACATGGATTCCAGCAAATCAGCTATTTTGATGAGCATGGCAGGGAATTGAAGCATTTTCAAAAAGCAAGGGAAGGGCCTTTGGAAAAGGAAGAGCCATATAGTTACTATTCCATGTTAAACGAAGATGTTACCTGCTATGAGCCCGACAACCGGGATGAAGGGGAAATAATAGAGCGTGAGGCGGACTAGCGGAGAGAGGATAAAGCGGCCGTCCATCTTTTCCTGGAGATGCTCGCGCTTTCATCAAATTAAATAAGACGGGCAGTCTTTCCGTAGAATGATTACTCCAGACTGTGGGAGGAATTGTTTATCCGGTTCCCTGGGGTTTGCTTCCATGCTTCCGTGACCTAAAAAAGTATTGCCAATGCTGGGGAATACGTTATTTTGCGTGTGTTGAGAGTGACTGCCAAGCGGTAGCCGGAGCCCCTTAAGGGAGTGCGGCGTGTTCCCCGGCAGAGTATCCGGTCCCTGTAACCTATTTACGGATGGCCGCACCCTGATTCCCTTCCTGCGTGGTATTTGCGAAAGACAATGTGTTCGCCCGGGTTGAAGAACAGTTCCACTTGTTAGTTTGTCTCTTTTCACATACACTTACTATTATTCCCAATTCTATGTCAGGACATAATAAATGGTCTAAGATCAAGTACGTTAAGGCTAAGGAAGATGCCAAGAAGGGCAAGGTGTTTGCCCGCTTTGCCCATGAAATCATGCTGGCCGCCAAGAGCGGCGGCGGAGATCCTGATCTGAACCCTCGCCTGAGGGCCGCCATTGACGGGGCCAAGGCCGTGTCCACCCCCAAGGAGAATATTGAACGCGCCATCAAGAAAGGCACCGGGGAACTGGGCGGCGCCACCATCCAGGAGATTACTTATGAAGGCTACGGCCCGGCGGGCACGGCTTTCCTGATTGAAGTGGCGACGGACAACACGAACCGTTCCGCTTCCGAGCTGCGCACTCTGTTTACCAAGAACGGGGGCAGCATCGGCACTCCCGGTTCCGTGGCCTACCAGTTTGAACGCAAGGGAGAAGCCCGCATCATGGCGGAAGGCCTTACGGAGGATTCCGCGATGGACCTGGCGCTGGAATGCGGCGCGGACGATGTGGAGCAGGGTGATTCCGACAATGAATGGGTGTTTGTTACGGACCCGACGGAATTGAACAATGTGTGCGCCGCCCTGCGCGAGGCCGGGCATACGGTGATTTCCATGAAGCTGATTTCCGTGGCGCAGAACGTTTCCGTGATTAACGATCTGGAGACGGCGAAGGCCGCCCTGCGCTTGTATGAAGCGCTGGACGATTACGATGACGCGCTGAACGTCTTCTCCAATTTCGACGTGGCGGAAGAAATCCTCGAACAGCTTGACTAACGCCGTTGTCTTTCAGGAGACGCCTGTTGTTGCAGTCCAATTTTCTTTTCCATGTCTGATACCCCCCCAGATTTGACTCCGGAACAGGTTTCTCCGGAGCCATCGCCCAAAAAACGTATTGTCCGCAGAGCCAAGTCTGCGGCGGAAGCTCCGGCAGAGTCCCACGCCGCTGCGGAAGTTTCCGGGACGGAACAGGGTTCTTCCCCGGCCCCCCGCAAGCGGACGGCAAGGAAGAAGGTTCCGGAATTGGCGGGTGAAGGGATGGAGAGCACGGATGCGCCGCAGAAGAAGAGCGCCCGCAAAAGCAGCGCTGAAATTCCGGCGGCGGAAGGGACGGAGGAAGCTCCTGCCAAGCCCCGGCGCGGACGTCCCCGCAAGAAGCCCGTGGAGGAAGTTCCGGAAACTGCCGGTTCCCCTGATGTTCCCGTAACGGAAGCTCCCGTCAAGCCGGTGCGCAGGCGTTCCGCCAAGACCATTGCGCCTGAAGACGATGCCGCAGAGGGCGCCAAAACGGACGCTGCCGTTTCCATGGCGCCTGCCGAACCGGCCGCCAGTCCTGCGGATTCTGCTCCGGAACAGTCCGAAGGAGGCAGGCCGAAGGTGATCCGCCAGAGGTTTGTGAGAAAACCGCGGGTACAGGAGACAGGGCCGGATGCGGATTCTGCCGCTCCGTCCATCAAGGTGGTACAGGAAGGCGCTACGGATTTCTCCGGAGATGCCGCGCGGGAATCCCATCGGACGAATGAACCGCAAAGGCAGCGTTTTGAGAGACAGAACCGCCGCAATAACAACGACCGTTTCAATAAGAACCGGAACAACCGGCAGGACGGCCGCAATGGCAGGAACGGCAATGACCGGGTTAAAAACCGCTGGAACAATAATCACCAGGAGGGGAATGCTCCCCAGAATAATGCTCCCCGTGAGCTGGCGCCTCCGGAACCGGTGGACGGCCTGCTGGAAATCACGAATAAGGGATTCGGCTTTTTAAGGAAGCCGGATAATGATTTTGACGCTTTTGCGGAAGCCGTGTACGTTCCGCAGGACATGATCCGCAAGTTCGGCCTGCGTCCCGCCGTTTGGGTGCATGGACAAGCCTGCCGCCATGACCGCGGCATTCTTCTGACGGAGATATCCGCCGTCAACGGAGATGCTCCGGAGAAGGCCCGCAAGAGCCCGCATTTTGAAGAGCTCAAGGCGGTCAATCCGAATAAGCGCATTTCCTTTGAAACCCGTCCGGAGCGCTATACCACGCGCACGCTGGACCTGATTGCGCCTATCGGGCGCGGCCAGCGTGGCCTGATCGTTTCTCCGCCCCGCGCGGGGAAGACGACGCTGCTGCAGCACATGGCGGAAGCCATTCTGGAGAATTACAAGGATTCCATCCACCTGATGGTGCTGCTGGTGGACGAGCGCCCGGAAGAAGTGACGGAGTTCAAGCGTTCCCTTCCCGGAGCCGAGGTATACGCTTCTTCCAATGACGGCAGGGTGCGTGACCACTGCCGCATGGCGGAGCTTTGCATTGAGCGCGCCAAGCGGCTTGTGGAAGCCGGCCAGCATGTCTTCCTGCTGATGGATTCCATCACGCGCCTTGCCCGTGCCTATAATAACGCGGACAAGGGAAGCGGCCGCACCATGTCCGGCGGCATTGATGCCCGTGCACTGGAAATGCCCCGCCGTCTTTTTGCCGCCGCCCGCAATACGCGCCAGGCCGGTTCCCTGACCATCATCGCCACTGCACTCGTGGAAACCAACAGCCGTATGGATGACCTGATTTTCCAGGAGTTCAAGGGTACGGGCAACATGGAGCTTGTCCTGAACCGCCGCATTGCGGAGCAGTATATCTTCCCGGCCGTGGATATCCTGAAATCGGGAACGCGCCGGGAAGAACTCATCATGCCGGAAGCGTGGCTGTACAAGATGAACCTGATCCGCCGCGCGCTGGCGGGGCACAAGCCTGTAGAGGCCATGGAACGCTTCCTGTTTTTCCTGAACAAGTACCCAAGCAACGCCCAGATGCTGCTGGACCTGAAGCAGAAGGCATAAGCTGCCGGAATGATGGGGCGAAGAGCTCCACGCAGGATGCCTGCCAGGGAATATTTTCCTTTGACTATACAAGGGCGTTTTCAAACGCCCTTTTTGCTGTCCCAAATGGCGATGTGCAGACGGTCTGAAAAGCGGAGGCCATAACGGAGGCACCATTCCACCGTCTGCGCGCGCATGGCGTCCAGCTCTGCCCGTGTGGAGGCCAGTGGCATGAGCAGGATGCGTTCTGCGGGAATGTCTGCCCCGGAAGCCTGCCGCAGGGCGGTTTTTACATCTTCCTCGCACGCCACTACGAATTTGAACCACGCTTTTTCCGTGAAAGCCAGACGGCGCAGGATGTCCGGTTTCCATGTTCTGGCGGTTTCATTGCCGGAGTGGGGGAGTTTGGGAGACACGTTGAATTGCGTGATGCGTTCCAGCAGTTCCGCATCCGGCATAATGGTGCCGTTGGTTTCCAGCTCCACGGCATGGTCCGGCAGCAGGCGCAGCAGGGCGGGAAGGGCTTTTTGCTGAATGAGCGGTTCTCCCCCGGTCAGTACCAGGCGGCGGCATGGATAACGGAGCGCCAGTTCCGCCGCCTTTTCAGGCGTGAGCCGCACTCCGGGAACTGTCCCGTTCCAGGAGTACGCCGTGTCACACCAGGAACAGGCCAGGTTGCAGCCTGCCAGGCGCAGAAAGACGCAGGGAGTCCCCTGGGAGACGCCTTCCCCCTGGATGGAATGGAAAATTTCCGGTTGTCCGTGAAGCTGGGCCAGTGTGAGCATGATCAGGCAGGCCTGAGACTACCATATCCCTGCCGCCCGTCAACGCCTCCCTGCGGAGGGCGCCGGAAGAGCGGCAAACGGGACGCAGGAGCTTTTCTTCATTCCGTGCCCTCAAGTTTTCAGGAACACGCTCAGCCGTTGCTGCGGCGGAAGGCCCCCACCGTGAACAGGAGGAGGATGAATCCCACAACGGAGGCAGCGCCCGTGAACAGCTTCTGGAAGGAGGCATGGTCTTTTTCCTCCTTCTCCAGCTTTTTCACTTCTTCTCTGGAAGACTTGCGCATTTCAGCTCGGGCCTCGTCATAGGTCCGGGACGCCTGTTCCTCTTCTTTCCGGGCTTGTTCCAGAGCGTTCCGGACGGCTTTGGACTGCTCCCTGTATCCGGCTGTAGCCAGCAAATCGTCATCTCCCGGGTCCGGGGCGGCGGTTTCTTCCCGGTCATCGTCGGTTAAGGCCTTGTTTTTTTGTTCGGTGAGTTTTTCCTCCGCTTTCTGCATCAGTAGCTGCTGCTTGCCGGTTTTTTCTTCCAGGGCTTCCAGGGCGGCGTCCAGAGCCTGCATTTTTTTCTTTGTGGCGGAGGTTTTCAGGCGAATGAAGGCTATTTGCGATTGAAGTTCCGAGATGTTCTCCTTCTGGGGAGCGGCTCCTGAAAATTTCTTTTTGGCTTTGGCATCCTCCCGGTTCTTGGCCAGTTCCCGTTCGGCCTGCCCCAGTTCCGCCTGAATACTTCTCTGCTTGTCGGCCAACTTCGCAAGCAGGGTTTTCATTCCCTCCCTCTTTTGAAGCAGTTCTTCCCTGGCGGACTTGGAGTTTTCCCTCTGCCTGCTCATGCGGCGGCGCAACTGGTCAATCCTCTGGTCGTGTTCCTTCACTTCCTCCTGCTGGTCCGCCATGCTTTTTTGGTAGGCGGCAACCTGGGCTTCCTGCTGCTGCTGTCTTTTCTGCTCAAGATAGGTTTCCTGGAATTTTTCCATGGCCTCTTCCGCCGTCCGGGTGGCGTCCTGGGCTTCATCCAGTTTCTTCCGGGTCTGGCTGACGGTTTTCTCCAATACTACGGCCTCCTGTTCCATGGCTGTTTTCCGGGCGGCCAGTTCCTTTCCTTCCGGGGAGATATGGTGTTGATAGTACCAGACGGAGAATCCGGCGGTTAAAATGGTCAGGAGAAGCAGTACATAGCGCATGAGAGTGTTCCAACGATTCGGGTAAAAGTACAAAAAGGAGTGTGCCTTGTCAACATGGCAGAAATAAAGGCAACCCGCCTCCCTCCGGGAATGGAGAGGAAGCGGGCTGCCTGGAAGGCGGGTTCCGGCAGAGTCCGGAAATGAGTCTAATTCCTGTTAAAGATTCAGGGAGAAGGCGGAGATGGCGTCTATCTCTTCCGCAATCTTGTTCAGCAGTTCATCGGAAACGGGTTTGTTGGTCTTGAGGACGGCCAGGGCTTCCCGCGTGGCGTGATCGGCCGGAGCGGCGATGTTGTCAATGTTGATGCCGTTGGAGTACAGGGCGGAACCGATGGTGGCGATGATGCCGGGACGGTCCTTGTAATGCAGGAACAGCGTTGTGCCGCGCAGGTCCGCATACAGCCCGTTGAAGTTGTTCAGGCGGGAGACCATGGGAATGCCTTCCGTCACCACGCCGCGCACGCTGGTGTTGAAATATTCCCCCTCATCTTCCATCACCACGTCCAGCGTGATGGAATCTTCATAGGGCTTGTCGTCCTTGGGCTCCCGCGCCTTGAAGACGATGCCGTGCTCCCGCAGGGATTCTTCCGCGGCGGCGGGCATGAGGCCCTTTTCCGCGTGCGGCAGCAGCCCTTCCAGAATGGGGGCAGTGAACCATTTGCGGAAGACGCGCAAGTTGCCGTAGAAGGTGCATTCCACCCGGCGGATAGGCTTGTTGCCTCCGGCTTTGCGGGCCAGGGCAGCGAGCAGGAAAGCCAGTTGGAGATGGGCCGGATTGAGACCGTTGGGGGATTCCCCGTTCACCACGCAGGAGGTGTCTCCGTCAGAAAAATAGGCCACCATCTGTTCCGCGGCGCGCTTGGCCGCCTTCGTGTTGGCCTCCCGGGTGTTGGCGCCCAGGTGGGGAAGGATGAGGTCCGCCATGGCGGCGGAAGGTTTTTCTCCTGGCGCGTCCTTGGGGTGGACGTCCGTCAGGTAGCCGATGTTTTTGCCCGCGGCCTTGGCGGCGGCCAGCGCTTCTTCATCCACCACGCCGTAGCGGGAGCAATTGATGAGCACCGCGCCGTCCTTCATGCTGTCGATAAGTTCCGCGTTCACCATGTGGTGGGTGGAGGGACCGCCCGGAACGTGCAGGGTGATGATGTCGCACTGGGAGAAGATGTCTTCAATGCTGGTGGGGGTGACGCCGATGTTCAGGGCGCGCTGGCGGGCCAGAAAGTGGTCGTAGCCCAGCAGGGTGGGTTCAAATCCCTGGAGGCGCTTGACGAGGTTGCGGCCGATGTTGCCCAGGCCGATGATGCCCACGGTTTTTTTGGTCAGCTCGCTGCCCATGTATTTTTTCTTTTCCCACAGGCCTTCCCGGGTGGTGGCGTCCGCCTGGACGATGTGGCGGTAATACGCCAGAATCATGGCCATGACTTCCTCCGCCACGGCGTTGGAGTTGGCGCCGGGGGTGTTCATGACGTCCACATTCTTCTTGCGGGCGTACACGATGTCAATGTTGTCGTAGCCGGCTCCGGCGCGGATGACCAGCTTCAGGGAGGGGAGGGCGTCCATGATTGCCGGAGTGACTTTTTCACTGCGGACGATCAGGGCCACGGTGTCCGGATGGGCGGCGGCCTGTTCTTCCAGAGGCGTGTCGGCGTCCTGGACGACTTCATAGCCGGCCGTTTTAAGCGTATTGGCCGCTACGTCGGAGAGTTTGGTGGGAATAAGAACCTTGTTCATGTTGGTATGGTGGAAAATGTCATTGTTCAATGGTATGGACAAAAAGTCCGCTGCGCAGCTTGGGCTCAAACCACGTGGACTTGGGGGGCATGATTTCCCCGGCATCCGCCACGCGGAAGAGGTCGTCCATGGTGACGGGGTACAGGGAGAAGGCCAGCGCCATTTCTCCGGAGCAGCGGCGTTCCAGTTCTCCCAGGCCGCGGATGCCGCCTACGAAGTCGATGCGGTCGCTTGTGCGCGGATCGTCAATGCCCAGGATGGGGGCCAGCACATTCGCCTGGAGAATGGCGCAGTCCAGGCTTTCGATGGGATGGTCCGCCGGGAAGGTTCCCGGTTTGGCGGTGAGGGAATACCACCGGCCGTCCAGATACATGCCGAATTCGTGCTTGGCGCGGGGGGCGTAGCCTTCTCCGGGAACGGCGTCCGCAGGCGCCACGTCAAAGGAGGCGCGGAGCTTTTCTAGGAATTCTTCCCTGGACAGGCCGTTCAGGTCGCGCACGACGCGGTTGTAGTCCATGATGAAGAGGTCTTCATCACAGAAGACGACGGCCATCAGGTAATTGAATTCCTCCTGTCCCGTGTAGTCCGGGTGCTCCTTGCGCCGCCTGGCGGAAACGGCGGCGCTGGACGCCGTACGGTGATGGCCGTCCGCTATGTAAAGAGCATCCACTTCTTCAAAGCCTTTGCGGATGGCTTCCACCGTGCCGGGATCGGAGACGGGCCACAGGATGTGGGTAACGCCGTCGTCCGTGGTGAAATCGTACTCCGGTTTGTGGAATTTGATCCATTCCCGGATGATGCCGGAAAGGCCCTCGTGCTTGCGGTAGGCCAGGAATACCGGTTCCGTCTGGGCGGAACAGGCGTCAAAGTGCTCAATGCGGTCCAGCTCCTTTTCCCTGCGGGTCAGTTCATGCTTTTTGATGACGTCGCTGGCGTATTCATCCACGGAGGCGCAGCCGACGATGCCCGTCTGCACGCGGCCCCACATGATCTGGCGGTAAATGTAGAAGGAAGGTTTTTCATCCCGGACGAGGTAGCCCTTGCGGACGAATGCTTCCAGGTTTTCCCGCGCCTTGGCATAGGTTTCCGGGGCGTGGATGGCGGTTTCGCTCGTGTCGATGTCGGAGCGGCAGATGTGGAGGAAGGAGGCGTCGTTTCCGGCGGCCATTTCCCTGGCCTCCCGGTGGTTCATGACGTCATAGGGGAGGGAGGAAACCCGCGCGGCCAGTTCCCGGGGCGGACGGAGGGCGGGGAAGGGATGGAGTGTGGACATGGAAAAATGAGAGAGTACAGAAGGTTAATGACGGAGGGAGCAATGATATAGCGCACGGATGCCGGAGACAAGCCCCGCCAAAATACATGCCGCAATGAACAGCAGCAGGTACCGCATGGGCGCTCCTGCCGCTTTGAGAAAATCCAGGGGCTTGAACAGGAGAAGCCGGACAAACTCTCCGCCTCCCGGAATGCTGTTCAACAGCAGGAGCATCCCGATGAGCAGCAGGAACAGGCTTGCCGCGGCGGCCATGCTCCATGTGCAGGAGCGCGCCATTTCCCCCGCCTGTTCCCGGTCCAGGCGTTTTTTCACCAGGATCAGGTAGTACGGAACAAGCATTAGAAAGAAGGCTCCGGACCAGGGGCGCATGGCTTCATTCAAGGCTCCGGCGATGATGAGGGCCGTCAGGACGCAGGCGGAGGCGATGATGAACAGAGCCTGGAGCGCCGTGTGAAGAACCTTGTTCATGGCGGCTGTTCCGTTCATTCTCCGGAGGAGGCGTTCTTCCCTCTTTCCCGGGCGGGGCCGGAAAAGAGGGAAGGGAAAACGCTTACTTGAGTTTCAGGATGTCCACGATGTTGGACGTGATGGAGCGCATGTCGTCCATCGTCAGCTCACCCATGTGGGCGATGCGGAAGGTCTTGTTCTTCAAATCCCCGTAACCGTTGCCGAGCTGCATGCCGCGTTCGATCAGCACGTTGTTCAGGGCGGCGATGTCAATGTCCCTCGTGTTGCTGATGACCGTCAGGGTGCGGGAAAGATGGTCCCGGTTGGCGAAGACGCTGAAATATTCATCCGCCCAGGAGCGCACGAATTCCGCCATGGCTTCATGGCGCGCAAAGCGGTTTTCCACGCCTTCCTGCATGATGCGCTGGAGCTGGAGGTCCATGGCGTACATGATGGAGACGCAGGGGGTGTTCGTGTACTGGTAGTCCTTTTTCTGGATAGTGTCGTAAATGGAGCGCAGGTCAAAGTAGCAACCGCGGTTGGGGACGGAGGCGGTGCGTTCATAAGCCTTTTGGGACAGCGTGCAGACAGCCATGCCGGGGGGGAGCGCCAGCGCCTTCTGGGTGGAGGTCACCAGCACGTCCACGCCCAGCCTGTCCGTTTCAATCCGGGAGCCGGCGGCGGAACTTACCGCGTCCATGCACCATACGACGTCCGGGTATTTTTTGAGTACTTCCGCAATTTCCTCCACCGGGTTCTGGACGCCGGTGGACGTTTCATTATGGGTGATGCAGATAGTGTCGTACTTGCCGGTGGAGAGGGCGGCGTCCACCATTTCCGGGGTGGTGGGCTGGCCGAGTTCGCTCTTGAAAATGTCGGAGGGAACGCCGTTGCCCGTGGCAATCTTGTACCATTTGTCGCCGAAGGCGCCCACGGAAAAAATGGCGGCTCGCTTGGCGGTGCAGGAACGCACGGCGCCTTCCATCAAGCCCGTACCGGAGGAAGTGGAGAGCAGGATTTCCTGTTCCGTCAGCAGAATGCGGCGCAGATTGTTGGAAATGCGGCGCTGCAGGGCGGAAGCCGCCTTGGATCGGTGCCCCATCATCGGGCCGCTCATGGCGGCAAGTACTTCAGGTGCTACTTCAGTGGGTCCGGGAATGAATAATTTGGTTGCCATTTGTTTTAAAAACTGGGTACGTGTACTATAGCGTCTCCAAACGGTTTGGCTATGAATTTTTGTTGGGGCAGGCTGGGAAAACCTGCCGCAGCAGCGGGAATAGGAGCGGTTTACTGCCCGGATCCGCCGGGAAACGAATGATAAATCCGGAATCAGGGGCTGCTTTTTATCTCAAGGAACTCATGTTGAGTAGCCGTTTCTCTGTTGGAAACCGTTCCGTTGCGGATGAAACGGCCTTTTTGCTTCCGTACGGGGAGGAGACGCGGATGCATGCTCCCCCCCGCAGGCGAAAGGTCTTTAAAGTTTAGAAGCTGATGAGCTTGACCAGCCAGTAGCCGCCGAAGAAGAGCCAGACGTACAGGAGGCCCGCAAGCAGGAAGGGGCGCGCTCCGGCTTTCTTGAACTTCTCAAAGCTGGATTCTGCGCCCAGAGCCGTCATCGCCATGGTCAGCAGGAACGTGTCCAGGGTGTTGATGGCGTCCACCAGTTCGGCAGGCAGCAGGTGCAGGGAATTGAAGCCGATGACGGCGAGGAACAGGAACGCGAACCAGGGGATGGTGATTTTACGTTTTTCGCTGTTTCCTCCGGCGGCGGAGTCCCGCCGCGCCAGGATGATGCTCAGGATGACCAGCACCGGGGCCAGCATCATCACGCGGATCATCTTGACGATGATGGCCGGGTCGGAGATGGCCTGCCCCATGGCGTTGCCGGCGCCCACCACGTGGGCCACTTCATGAAGGGTGGCTCCGGTAAAGAGGCCCATCTGTTCCGTCGTCAGGTTCAGCATTCCGGCCCGGTACAGGGCCGGATACAGGAACATGGATAGCGTGCCGAAGATGACGACGGTGGAAACGGCCACGGCCGCCTTGTAAGGCTTGCTTTTCACGACGGGTTCCGCGCCCAGGACGGCCGCCGCCCCGCAGATGGAACTGCCGATGGAGGTCAGAAGGGCCGTGTCCCGGTCCATTTTCAGCAGCCGCCCCAGTCCCGCGCCCAGCAGAATGGTGAGGGAGACCACAATGAGGTCGATCAGAAGAGCCGCGCCCCCGATGTCGATCACGCTCTGGAAAGTCAGCTTGAACCCGTACAGGACGATGCCTGTTCTCAGCACCTGCTTGGTGCAGAACTGGATGCCGGGCACCCACGCTTCCGGAAGGTGGTTGCGCAGGCTGTTGGCGTAAAGCATCCCCAGCACGATGCCGACGATCAGCGGACTGAAGGAGAGGTGTTTCACCCATTCAAAGTCCGCAATGTAGAAGGCGGAAAAGGAGAACAGGACGATGAGCAGGATGCCGTGGAGCGGATTGGCGAGATGTTTGGGGGACATGGGCTGTAGAATGATGGCTGCGGCCGCCCGTCTTGTCCGGAGGGGGAACGTGCCGGAACGGCTGCGTGGGAGATATACTCCACAATCATCATAAAATCTAATCAGAAATTGTTATAGGCGATTAGATTTTGTTATAATAATTCCGGCAGAATTTGATGAATAATTCATTGATTCTGCTGTAGTCTCCGTGCCCGTTGGCAAAGTGGAAGGAACGGCGGATTTCCAGATGGCGGAGATGGATTTTTTTCAAATCCCCGCGTTTGAGCTCTTCCCGCACGGCGAGGGAGGAGAGAAAAGAGCATGCCGGAGAATGCGCCAGATACATCTTGATGCTTTCCGTATTGCCCAGCGTCATCAGGACGTGGAGGCCGGAAGCGGCGATTCCGTGTTTCTTCAGGACTTCCTCTACCACCCGGCGCGTGCCGGACCCCGGTTCCCGCATGATCAGGGGAACATGGGAGAGCTGCGGGAGGGAGAGGCCTTCCCGCGGGGCGGCGGCATGAGAACCGCCCGCCAGAATGATTTCATCCTCCATGAAGGGCAGGTAATGCAGGTCCGTACGCCTTGCGGTGCCTTCCACGATGCCGAGCTGCACGGCTTCATCCTGCACGGCCTGTTCGATTTCCTCCGTATTGCCGCTTTTCAGCCGTATGCGTATTTCCGGATAATGGCGGTTGAACAGGGCCAGCAGCGGAGGCAGGACGTACTGGGACATGGTGGAGCTGGCTCCCAGGCTCAATTCACCGGAAACGGGCGTATTCCGGCCGGAAGACATGTCTTCCGCCAGCGTTTCATATTCCTTGAGGATGCGGCGGGAATGGACCAGCAGGCGCACGCCTTCCGCCGTCAGGGCGATGCCGCGGCCTTCCCTTTTGAACAGGCGGGCGTCCAGCAGGCGTTCCAGCTCCTTGATATGCCGGGTGACGGCCGGCTGCGTGATGAACAGCTCCTCCGCCGCGCGCGTGAAGTTCAGGCGCCGCGCGACGGTCTCAAACACTTTCAGCCGGAAATCCGTAATCATGGAGAAGGCATGCATTCAACCACGCCTCCGCGTTCCCGGCAAGCTCCTTTCCTTCATGCGGTTGCCCGTTGAAAAGAAAAGGCCGTGAAATCCGGATGATGACATGATGGCGGCTCGTGCGGGGAAGCCGGAAGGAAGAGAACAGGAGCAGCATGGGCATGAGATGGCGGATTATGGCCGCGGCGGCATTTTGCGTGGCCGGGTGGGCTTCCGGGGATGTGCCGTCCGATCCTTCCAGGGAGTTTTTACTGCCTTCCGGAACGTTGAAGGCGTTCGCCGAATATATACCAGCCTATGGAAAAGGTGCGGTTCCTGGTCCGGAGGGGACGGAGCCTGTCCGTCTGGAACAAGCGATAGACGCCACCCGGGCGGCGAAGGATGCTCGTGCGCTGAAGGAAGCCGCCGCACTGGACGCCTATTGGCAGTCCCGGCTGGATGCTCTTTATGCTCCCGTAGCCGCCTGGTTGGCTTCACGGTGGTTTGTAAAGTCGGAATTGATTGAACATCAATCAAAGTGGTTTAAGGAAATGCCTCTTCAGGAATTGCAGGATGAAATAGTGATGGAATCCTGGGTGCAGGCGCAGGTGGCTTGGGAGGCATTTTTAAGAGCGGATGAGAGGTTTTACAGGGCGTGGATGCTGGCCGACCAAAACCGGCGCTCTGCCATGAAGGGGGAGGGCGTACCCGATGCCGGGTCATTGGGAGAGCTGGAGGAGGCGGAAGTCCATGTGCGCCGGGCCTTCAAGAAGATGGAACGGATGATGGCTATTGCGGATACGGCCTGCGCGACGAATGCCTACCCTCTGGTGGACATTGCGCCCGTTGATCCCGGCTGGCAGGAGAATGACCCCGTGCTGCAAAAGGTGGAACAGGCCGTTTGTTCTTCTGAATATCCCTTCGTCAAGTTCCTGCTGGGCTCCTACCGGAATTACTGGAAGGCCCGGTTGTCCGGTATCCGGACGGCTTTCTTGCCGTAGAATGGCTGCAGTTTCATGCGTACCGGATGGGAGGACAGGCTCCGGGAGGCGGACCGGGCGTGGCGGCGTGATGTGGTTTTTTCCGTGGAGTATGAAATTCAGCCCGGCATTTATTTCTGGAGTTCCGGGATAGGCATTTACATGACGGCGCATGAGTCGTGGCTGTACCGCCAGAGGTGCCGGGATTTGCTGGCCGTCGCGGGGCTGGTACCGGAGAGAAGATCAGAGGGCTTCACCAGCCCGGCCCGGAATTTTGCCGGCTTTGGGGAAGCGCGTCTGATCGTGGAGCGCATGGCAGCGGCCGGAGGATCGTCCGCTGCGGCTTACCGAAAATTGTCTGAAAACCTGGAAAGGCTGCGCACGGATTTATTCAGTTCGGTTTCTCCCTGGCCAGCCGTTTTTTTGGCCGTGGAAACGGGGGATGAGAGCATGCTTCGTTTTCTGATGTCCCGGCTTCGCCTGTCCGGGGAGGATATGCTTCCGGGCGGTACGACGACTCCCCTGATGAAGGCCGTTGCCTCCCGATCCGCTCCCCTGGCGGATATTCTGGTTTCGTGCCGGGAGCTGCTCAATGCGGTGGATGCCAGGGGCCGTACGGCGTTGGACATGGCGCTGGAGCGCGGGGATGGGGAGATGGCCGCGTTGCTGCGGCGTCACGGAGGCATCACCGGAGAAGAACGGAAAAAGGAGAGAGAACATTCCTCCCCTTCCTCTCCGCCTGCGTATGACTGAGCCGGAGCCGGGAACGTTTTTCAGAGCTGGTGCGGGAGGTCATTCCCGGCAGGTTTTTTTGTTGGAAGGGGAATGGTTTTTGTTAATGCCGCCTTACCTGCCCGGAGCATGGTTGTCCGGAATATTCCGGAGGGTGCAAGGGCTGGAAGAGGTCCCGATGGTTTCCGGCGTGCAGCAACGCGTTCAAGACGGAGATAAGACAAACGGGCGGAAGTTCTGTCATTCATAAACGTTTCTGTTTGAAAATAAGTGAATTTGGAAAGTTTTCACGGCATAGTGGAAGTTCCCGGAACCGTGCATCGTCTGAACGGAACGAGACGGGAGGGAATCAAATGCCTATATGAAACTGCATTCCATGATCATTGTCGGCGGAGCCGGCCTTTTGCTGTTGGGGGCCTGTTCCCCTTCTTCCTATCAGACCACGTTCCCGGAACCGGCCTATGTGAAGGTTTCCACCAATAACGGAGCCTATGCGCCTTATCCGGACAACCCCATCGGCCAGCAGGAACTGGTGTACTGGTATGATTCCCTTACTACCCCCATGACGGTGGTGGCGGAAGTACCGCCCACTCCCATCGTCACCAAGGGCCCCGGCCCGGTGATCCTTGATTCCAACGATTTCTCCGCGAAGCTGTACCGGGACAGAACGGAAATCAAGAAGAAGGACAAGGATGGCAACTGGGTCACCAGCGTGCGCCCCACCACTCCCGCTGACCAGCGCATGAGGAATTATGTGATGGCTTCCAAGAAAGCCCGTTAATCTTTTCCTCCGTTAAATTCACGAAAACCTGTCCGGCCTGCTTTCCTCTCCGGAGGAAGCAGGCCCGGCTTGTTTACAGGCAGGTTTTTCTTCCCATTCATCCGCGGAAACGGGACGGCGGCGAACGCTTTTCCCCGGCCATGGGAGATAGGCGTCCGTATAAAAGGAGGAGCCGCAGCCCCGGCATTCCAGCATGATGCCTGTGTCCGGCCTTCCCTGTTCCTCCGGCGTCTGCGAGGCGGGGCGAAGCCCGGCATGCCCGCAGTGTGGGCAGCGGATGGGGAGAGGGGCGGCATATTGAATCATCAGAACTGCCGTGCAGACGAGCGCCCAGGCAATGTAACCGGCCCAGAAAGGCCATTCCGGATTCAGCAGCCAGATTGCCGTGACGACGGGAATGGAGCACAGGGCATATAGCAGGGTGCGCTTCTGCCTCGTGGCCAGGAGGTGGAAGCAGTAGATCGTATCCTGCATGAAAGGGGGGAAGGAAACGGTTACAGATCCTTCAGGGTCCATTCATCCTTCCATTCCAGAATGATCTGGTCGCCGTCCCATTTCATGGGAAGCCACATGTGGCGGCCGTCAATGGCGTTTTTAGGCCGCCAGATGTCCGCCATGAAGATGAATTTGCCGGGCTTGCCCTGTACGGGCAGGATGTAGGTGCTTTGTCCGCCGAAGGTGATATTGGCCTTGGGCCCCACGCAGGGATTTTTGAGCTCCGTCCACGGTCCGGCCATGCGGGGGGCCACGGCGCTGCGAGCCGCGTTGGGTGCCCAGCCGGAGCAGCCGGAGGCGATCATGTAGTATTTCCCGTTGTGCTTGCAGATGGCGGGAGCTTCCATGTAGCGGTTGACGAAGACGCGGACGTATTTTCCGTTATGCCCGGTGTAGTCCGGCGTCAGTTCCGCGATGTGCAGGGTGATGTTCCCTTCGGAGGAGTAAATATGGTAGGCCTTGCCGTTGTCGTCCACAAAGATGGTCATGTCACGGCTCATCTGGCCGCCGGGGAAGTCCCTGCGGATGATGCGGACATAGTCAGGCATCTCCTTGGTGAACTCGGTCGTCTGGTCCTTTTTGTCCAGATTCAGGGGCCATTTGCCCGGATTGACGCGCCCGGCTTTCAGGAACGTGAACGGTCCGGTGGGCTTTGTGGCCGTAGCCACGCCCGCGTACGCGGAACCGTAGCCCTTCCCCCTGAGTTCCAGGTGGAACCACATCACGTACTTTTTGGTCTTCTTGTTGTAGACTACCTTGGGGCGTTCCAGGATGCAGCCCTTGGCGATGGGGTGGGAGTTGTCCCCTTCCACCACTTTCAGGGCGATTCCTTCGTCCTTCCAGTTGTAAAGGTCCCTGGAGGAATAGCAGTGCACGCCCACCTGGGCGCGGTTTCCGGCGTCCCCCTCCACCTTGTGCTCCCCGTACCAGTAGTAGGTGCCCTTGTCGTACAGGATGCCGCCGCCGTGGGCATTGATGTGCACGCCGTTGTTGTCCGTCCAGATTTCACCGGGCTTGAAGGACGTGTGTTTGACGGGGGCGTCAGCCGTGGCAACGGAGGAGAGGCAGCAGGCCAGTCCGGCAAAAAAGGTGAGCAGCAGTGTTTTCATGCGTGTTGGCGGTGAATCGGGTTACATGTCTTCCAGTTTCCATTCGTCTTTCCATTCCAGTTTGATCTGGTCTCCGTCAAACTGGATGGGAAGCCACATATAGCGGCCGTCAATGGCGTTCTGGGGCCGCCAGATGTCCGCCATGAAGATGAATTTGCCGGGTTTGCCCTGTACGGGCAGGATGTAGGTGCTCTGTCCGCCGAAGGTGCTCCCGGCCTTGGGACCCACGCAGGGGTTTTTGAGCTCCGTCCACGGTCCGGCAATGCGGGGAGCCACGGCGCTGCGGGCGGCGTTCGGCGCCCAGCCTGTGCATCCGGAGGCGATGAAGTAGTATTTGCCCTTGTGCTTGAAGATGGCGGGAGCTTCCATGAAGCGGCCGGGGAAGACGCGGACGAATTTTCCGGTGTGCTCCGTGTAGTCCGGCGTCAGTTCCGCGATGTGGGTAGTGCTGTTTTCCTCGGAGGAATAGATGTGGTAGGCCTTGCCGTCATCATCCACAAAGATGGTCATGTCCCGGCTCATCTGTCCTTTTTCAAAGTCCTTCTTGAACATGTCCTCGGAACGCACGCCTTCCGGCAGGGCGCTGGAGGTCAGGCCGGGCACTCCCTTGAACGTTTTCATGGTCTGGTCCTTCTTGTCCATGTTCATGGGCCATTTGCCCGGATTGACGCGCCCGGCTTTCAGGAACGTGAACGGGCCGGTGGGCTTTGTGGCCGTAGCCACGCCCGCATAGGCCGCGCCATAGCCTTTTCCCTTGAGCTCCAGATGGAACCACATCACGTACTTTTTGGTCTTCTTGTTGTAGACCACCTTGGGGCGTTCCAGGATGCAGCCTTTGGCGATGGGGTGGGAGTTGTCCCCTTCCACCACTTTCAGGGCGATTCCCTCGTCCTTCCAGTTGTACAGGTCCCTGGAGGAATAGCAGTGCACGCCCACCTGGGCGCGGTTTCCGGCGTCCCCCTCCACCTTGTGTTCTCCGTACCAGTAGTAGGTGCCCTTGTCGTACAGGATGCCGCCGCCGTGGGCGTTGATGTGCACGCCGTTGTTGTCCGTCCAGATTTCACCGGGCTTGAAGGACGTGTGCCGGACCGGCGTTTCCGCGGTGGAGACGGCGCCCGCGCCGCAGAACAGGCAGAGCGCCAGAAGGGATTTCATGGTGTTTGTCATGGCCGGAATGGTGTGGAAGTAAGGGATGAAGGCGGTTCCGGCTGTCCGTACAGCTTGTCCCACGCGCGGGAAAGGGCGTAAAGGGCGTAGCCGGTGCCGTAGAATTTGTGATAATTGTACAGGGGGTAATCCCACCAGGAACCGTCTGTTCCCTGACGGGTGAGGATGTCGTCCGCCAATAGAGACGCATGGCGTTTTACCTGATTTGGGGCCAGCATGTCCAGACACATTCCTGAATAATAGTATCCGTAGTAGAAAAAGTAGCCGGAATTCTGAGCGAAACTTTCATGGGGAGTGGGCTTGTGCAGGGCCATCGTCAGCCATCCCCGGCGGCTCCACAGGCGGTCCAGTCCGTCCACGAGCTGGCGCAGGGAGATGTCCTCCGGCTCCCAGAGCCTGATGGCGTAGTCACAGGCGGGGGTGCGTGCCAGGCTGCCGGTGTGGCGGTTGATGGGCCGGCCGGGATAGAAGGCATGCCCCAGAGAATAGACGTAGGTTCCCGCCGGCGTCCTCTGGGATTTGAGGAATTTCAACGCGCGGCTGAATATTTTGTTGTCCAGCGACAGGCCGAATGATTTTCCGGCCATCCAGGCGGAGATGAGGACGGTTCCCGTCAGGAAGGAGGTAGGCTGCGCCGCGGGCCGTTTGCTGAAGCCGGAATAGGTGAGGTAGCCCCAGCCCCCCATGGCGGAAGCCAGCTCATTGAGCTTTTTCACCTGGGAGCCGGCGCAGCTTTTCAGCTCCCGGTAGCGCGGGCTGTTCCGGTCCAGTCTTGCGGCCCGCATGCTCATGGCGTCCAGCACGTAGGTATGCGCCCAGGTGTTGTACACGCAAAGGGAGTCGCCGCGCTTCAAATGGGGCATCGTACGGATCAGGTAGTTTTCCGCGCGGGTCATGGCCTGCTGCACGGCGGGTTCGTTGTGCAGGGGGCTGGCGTTAAGCCCCGCAATGCACAGGGCGGTGCTTGCCGTCTTGAAGGTGAGCGGGCCGTCCGGATAGGGGCAGAGGATGTTCCAGGTGCCGATCACCCGGTGGTCGCCCCAGGAGCCGTCCCTGTTCTGCGTTTTCAGCAGGAAGTCTACGCCGCGGCGGAACGCCTGGTCAAATTGTTCGGATTTCGCGGGCGGGATGTCCGGAATTTTGGCGATCTGGATGGCATCCGCCTTTTCCGCCTGCGCGGGTTTCCCGTGCGCTGCGGGAAGATGCAGGCACAGAATCGCGAGAAGGCTGGTCGTCAGCAGGCGGAACATGGGTCAGGAGGCCGTTGCGGCATTGGAAGGGTACAGGGATTCCCTGACGCGGGAGACGGCGTACAGGGCATAGCCGGTACCGTAGAATTTATGGTAGTTGTACAGGGGATAGTCCCACCAGGAGCCGTCTTTTTCCTGCATGGGCAGGAGGTCGCTTGCCAGATGGGAGGCATGGCGCGCCAGATGTTCCGGGGCCACTTCCTCCAGGCAGCGGGCGGCGTAATAATACCCGTAGTAGAAGAAGTAGCCCGCGTTCTGGGCAAAGCTTTCATGGGGAATGGGCTTTTTCACGGCCAGGGAAAGCCAGCCGCCGCGGCTCCAGATGCGTTCCAGGCCGTCTTCCAACTGCCGCCTGGAGATGAAAGCCGGGTCATACCGCATCAGGGCCAGGTCTCCGGCGGGGGTGCGGGCCAGACTGCCGGTGTGGCGGTTGATGGGCCGGCCGGGATAGAAAGAGTGGGAAAGGGAATAGACGTAGCTGCCGGCAGGGGTCCGCAGTTTTTCCAGGCAGGCGACGGCGCGTTTGACGACTCGGGCATCCGGCTTGAGGCCGAAGGCCTGTTCCGAGTCCTTGTAGGCGAGCAGGACCGTAGCCGTCAGGAAGGAGGTGGGCTCTCCGATGGGACGTTTGGAAAAGGTTTCAAACGTATAATAGCCCCAGCCGCCCTGGACGTCCGCCATCTGGTCCAGCGCCTTGACCTGAAGGCCGGCCACTTTTTTTAGTTCCGCATACAGGGGGGAATCCGCAGGAAGATTGCGGGCCGCCCGGCTCAGGGCGGAGAGGCCGTAGGCATGGCCCCAGACGCCGAGCACGGTGCGCGTGTCTCCCCGTTTCAGGGTGGGCAGCGTGGTTAGCAGGTATTGCACGGCCTTGTCCAGCGCGGCCTTGACGGCGGGGTCCTCCTTCAGGGGGCTGGTGAGCAGGCCGATTACGCACAGGGAGGTGGAGGCCGTTCTGAACGACCTGGGCCCTTCCGGGTAGGGGCAGATGACGTTCAGCCCCTTGGTGCGCGTATGGCTTCCCCAGGAGCCGTCCCTGTTCTGTTCCTTCAGCAGGAAGTCCGCCGCCTTCCGGATGGAGGCGTCCAGGGTTTCCCGGGAGGGCGGCGGAACGTCCGGCACCCTGGCAATGGGAATGGTATCCCTTTTTTCCGCGTTTTCCGCCGGAATGGAGGCGCAGAGCGCCGTGCTGGCCCCCAGGGCGGCGAGAAAAAAGACGGCTTTATTCATGGAGGTCCGTAGGGGGATCAGGCCTGCTGGTCCTTGATGGTGACCTGGACGGGGAGGCCGGGAGCGAAGATCTGGCTGGCGGGAACCTTGGGCGTGATGATGATGCGGCGCTTGCCGTCCGCCCCCGGAATGGGGCTGGCTTCCGTAATGACGCCGGGAATCTGCATGTTCGTTACCTTGATGACGACGGCTTCCCCCACCTTGGGCGTGGCGGTGGAGTCCGGCAGCGTGGCCTGCACGATCAGTTCCGAGTTCGGCGGGACGATGGTGGCGATTTTGTCAAAGGCTTCCAGCTTGCCGCCGGGCTTGAGCTTTTCCGCCACCGGAATGGCTACCCATTTGTCCGCCACATAGCCGCCGTACAGCAGGATGCCGTTTTCAGGGGCCTTGAAGGCGGCCATTTCCCGGTCCGCTTTCAGTTCGTTGTATTTGTCCTGAAGGCGGCGCAGGGACACCTCCGCCTCCGTCAGGGCTATCTTTTTCTGTTCCAGGTCAAAATCAGCCTGCTTCCGGGCCTGTTCCAAATCCATCTGCTTTTCCTTGACCGCCGTGGCGTAGTCTTCCCCCAGGCGGTGGATGTTGCGCAGCTTGGCCAGCTCCGCGACTAGCTTGGCTCCCTGGACGGCAAATTCGCTTTCCCCCAGTTCGTTTTTCAGGCGCTTGAGGATGATTTCTTCCGTTTCCTCCGCCACCTGGTCATCCTTGTACATCTTGGTAAGCTGGTTCAGCTCCTCCTGCTTGTAGGACATGTGGCGCAGGGCCTTGTTGACGCGTTCCTCTTCTTCCGCCAGCATGCGGGCCTTCCGCTTTTCCAGGAAGTCTTTCTGGTCCTCCTCCGTCCGGGTCAGGGCCGTCTGGTATTTTTGCAGAGCCAGCGCGGAGCGTTCCTTCTGCTGGTCCAGGGCGTACCGGAGTTTCAGCACTTCCAGGTTTTTGCTCTTGATGGTGCGTTCGTAGTCTTCAATGCTCTTGTCCAGGATGCGGAAGTCCGCCTGCGCCACGGATTCCCCCTTCTTGACGGAGCTGCCCTGCGGCATGATGCCGAGCAGGAAAATGTCCGAGCTCCCCTTGGGGGAGAAGGAAATGGACTTGGTGTTTTTCTTGGGAAGCAGGATGCCCGGGGCAATGGAATCCGCCAGGGCGGGAATTCCGATGAGCAGGGCGGCCAGAAGTCCGGCCGTTGTAAGAGTTGTGCGGTTCATGGTGGCAGGATGGAATCAGGATTGATGCGCGGAAAAGGGGACGAAGCGCCCCTTCTTTCCAAGAATAACGGTGTGAAAAGTGGTTTTCTTTCCTTTATGTGAGGCAGGCACGGCCTCCGTGCTCACTTCAAAACCCGCTTTTTGGAGTGTGCGGGCAAGCCGGACGTCCGGCCGGGCCACGGTGATGACCAGCAGGCCGCCCTGCTTGAGCGCGGCAAAATAGTCGGAAGCCTCCGCCACGCTCAGGTTCATGCGTTCATGCGTGGAACGGCACAGGATGGCGTGGAAGCTTTTCGGGTTTTTGCGGGCGATCTGGAGCGCCGGAGTGAATTCCACGCTGACGCGGGGATCGTGCAGGAAGCCGGGGCGTTCCCCGTCCATCAGCTCCTGGTGCCAGTCAACGAGCGGCTTGCAGGGCTCCGCTACGATGAAGCGGGCCTTTTCCCTCTGGACCAGGTCCATCAGGGCAAACAGGGTGAACCCCAGGCTTAGGCCGTCCAGGAGAAAAGCGGGCTGGTTGGCCCTTTTAACCGGGGCTGCCGCCATGGCCGCTGCCGCTTCATTGCTCCCATGGGAAAAACTGGACGCGAGCTGCACGCCGTCACGAAGAAGAAAATGGAAGCCGTCCCGTTCCCAGAGGTCGAGAATGGAACCGTCGGGCAAGGTGGTGGAAGCTAATTTGGTAATGGGTTTCATATGAAATAATGCCGGATACACAGCGTAGGAAAGAACGCTTTTCAGGGCAAGTCCGGACAGCGTGTTTAGGATGGAATACGCTCCAAATTAAAAAAAATTGCACGGAATTTGGGCTTTGCGCATTCTTTTTCTTGATTTACGGTCGGAAATAAGCGAGAGCTATCGTTCAGCACAGCTATTTTTTCCGATATGAGTAATCCACCTCCCCCCTCCATTCCGGGCGGTACTCCGCCTCCGCCCAGCATTCCGACTCCGCCGGCCGCTCCCTCCGTGCCCAAGGCACCGGCGGCTCCCTCTGTCCCTCCCGCCTCCGGCGCTCCTGCGGCTCCCGCCGCACCCGCCGCGCCGCCCGCTGCTGCTGCGCCCACCATTCCCCTTCGTCCCGCCGGGCTCGGCGGAGGCATCAAGCTTGGCGGCGGGTTGAAGACGGTTGCTCTCGGCTCCGCCACGACGCCCGTGGCTCCTCCCGCCGGTGCGGCACCCGCAGCCGCTGCGCCCACCGTTCCCCTGACCCCTCCCGGGGCAGGCATGGCGACCGCCCAGCTTCCGCAGGCCACCATCGGGCTGAATACCGCTCCTGCGGCCGCTCCGGTTTCTTCCGCCTCCTTTACGGCCAAGAAGTTTGAAGAAGATACGGAAGCGTCTCCCAATACGCTGCTCAATATTCTTTCCTTCGTGGCTCTTGCCTTTGCGCTTATTTTCGTTGGTTATCAATACGCCACGGATACCCTGGAAGCCCGTAGCATGACGGGCTGGCTGGGGAGCGACTCCAAGCCCGCTGCCGCGGCTCCCACCTCCGCCGGTGAAGAAGCGACCGATGACGCGGCCGCCGAATCTTCTTCCGATGACGCCTCCTCCGATGCCCCTGCAGAAGAGTCTTCCGATGATGGCGCCGATGCAGAAGAATAAGTGAACATAATGACTGTTGAAATACTCTAAGCGGTACTATGGCAAACGTATTTTCTGAAGCAAATTTTGAGGATGAAGTCCTGAAGTCCGACATTCCTGTGCTTGTCGACTTCTGGGCTACATGGTGCGGCCCCTGCCGCATGATCGCCCCGATCATTGACCAGCTTTCCACGGAACTGGCCGGCAAGATCAAGGTGGGCAAAGTGGATGTGGACGCCAACAACGGCCTTGCCGCTACCTATGGCGTGCGTACCATTCCCACCCTTCTGGTTATCAAGGACGGGGAAATCATGGATACGATGGTGGGAGCCTCTTCCAAGGACGCCATCATGCAGCGTTTGCGTCCGTTCATGTAACCGGACTGGTTTATTCATTCAAGCCGGCCTGCTGCGGAATGTACCGCGGCAGGCCGGTTTTTTTGTTCCTGGGGCCTGTCTGAATGAATCCGGTGAAGGGAAGGCTAATAACGGACCGTCCGCCGGGGTAAGATTCATTTTTTCTTGGCAGGACCGCCATGGAAGAATACATTGTCAGCATGGGCCCCGAGCAGCGGGACCGTTCCTCTACTCCTTTGCCGTTATGCGATTTATCTCTTCATTCCTCTCTGTCTTTTCCGCCTGCTGCCTTCTTCCCGCCGCATGGGGGGCTGGCGACATGGCGCCGGATTTAAAATCCGGCGCGTTCTGGACCCTCCCGCAACCGGATTTGTTTGGGAAATATTTCAACGGGGAATCCGGAGGCTGGGTGGACAGGGACAAGACCCAGCTCCGGATTGCGAAGCCTGCAATCAAAATAGGGGAAATGTCCCTGGGGGAAATGCTGGTGCACTGGAAGGAAGGCGTTCCCCAGTCCATGACCGTCATGATGTACAACAAGGGGGACAACGGGGCCATTGACAAGGATGAGTTTGAAAAACGCCTGGACCGCGTCAGGGAAGGGCTGACCGCTCTCACCGGAGTGCAGCCCAGGGAGTACCGGGCCACCCGGAAGGAGGCGGTGGTCAAGGTCAATGGCTGGTCCTGGATTTGGGACAAGGGGGCGATTACCCTGGAAACCAATACGTCGCGGGAGGGCAGGGAATTTGAAGCGGAATTCATCCGGTTGAAGGCCGGCCCCACGGAGGCTTCCATCGCGAGGGGCGACGCTTCTTCCCGCGCCAGAAAGGCGGACATCAAGCAGCACGTCAGGAAAGAAGGAAAACGGGTGGTCATCCAGGACATTCCCATGGTAGACCAGGGGCAGAAGGGTTATTGCGTGGTGGCGACCGCCGCCCGGATTTTTGCCTATTACGGAATGGATTACGTGGACCAGCACGAACTTGCTTCCCTGGCCAATTCCTCCGCGGAAGGAGGAACCAGCACGGCGGCAATGGCGGAGAACCTGAAAAAGATAGGGGCGCGCTTCCAGATCCGGATCAAGGTGCTGGATTCCCTGACGGACACCCGTGATTTCCGGAATCTGCTGAAAGCCTACAACCGCGCCGCCTCCAAATTAAAAAAGGAGAAGGTGGAGAATGAATATGACTGGTCCGGCTTCTGGGACAATGCGGACGGGGAGGTGCTGAAGCTGGCGCGCGCCGGATCTCCGTCCCAGATGGACAAATGGCTCAACGCCATCAGGCCCTACATCACGGCGGGCATTCCCGTGCTGTGGTCCGTTCAACTGGGCATCGTTCCTGAGCCGCTGCGCCTGTCCCAGACGCGCGGTGGCCATTTGAGGCTCATCATCGGCTTTGACGAGGAAAAGAAGACGCTCATCTTCTCGGATTCCTGGGGTGCGGCCCACACGGAAAAGGAAATGCCGCTGGCGGACGCCATCGCCATTACGACGGGGCGGCAGGTTATGCAGCCCTCCAAATAGAGCCGTGCTGCACGCCCTCCTTCCGCTGCCGGAAGCGCCTGAATATTCTCTCCGGAGAAAAGTAATTCTGCTGGCATGGGAAAGGCGCTGTATTATACTTGCGCCATGATCAGCAGAACATTGGTGAAATATGCTTTGAACAGTGAGGCGGAAATGCCGGACGTACTGATTCAGGGCTGGGTGCGTACGCGCCGTGATTCCAAGGCTTTTTCCTTTCTGGAAGTAAATGACGGTTCTTCCGTGGCTTCCCTCCAGGTGGTGGCGGATGCAGGCATTCCCGGTTATGAACGGATTGGGGAAATGACCACGGGCTCCGCCGTGAGCGTTCGCGGGGCTCTGGTTGCCGGACAGGGCAGGCAGCGATGGGAACTGCGCGCTGCCTCCCTGGAGCTGGTGGGGACCGCTCCGGATTCCTACCCTTTGCAGAAAAAGGGGCATACGCCGGAATTCCTGCGTTCCATCGCCCATCTGCGCCCCCGCACCAACCTGTTTGGCGCCGTGTTCCGCATGCGTAGCAGGCTGGCCTATGCCATCCACCGGTTTTTCCAGGAGAGGGACTTTTCCTGGGTCAGCACGCCCATTATTACCGCCAGCGACTGCGAGGGCGCCGGTGAAATGTTCCGTGTGACGACGCTGGACGTGGGCGACGCCGCCTCCCGTGACGCAGCCCTGGATTTCTTCGGCAAGGCGGCCTACCTCACCGTGAGCGGACAGCTTGAAGGGGAGGCGTTCGCATGCGCACTGAGCAATATTTATACCTTCGGCCCCACTTTCCGGGCGGAGAACTCCAATACCACGCGCCATGCGGCGGAATTCTGGATGGTGGAGCCTGAAATGGCCTTCTGCGACCTGTACGGAGACATGGACATGGCGGAAGCGTTCGTCCGCTTCCTGGTCGGCGACGCCCTGGAGAACAGCGCGGAAGAGGTGGAATTCCTGACCCGCTTTGTGGACAAGGGACTGCGGGAACGCCTGGAGCATGTGAAGGAAACGCCGTTTGTGCGCTGTTCCTATACGGAAGCCGTGGATATTCTGCTCAAGAGCGGGAAAACGTTTGATTACCCCGTTTCCTGGGGCATCAACCTCCAGAGCGAGCACGAACGCTTCCTGACGGAAGAGCATTTCAAATGCCCGGTCATCGTTTACAATTACCCGAAGGAGATCAAGCCTTTCTACATGCGTCTGAACGAAGACGGCAGGACCGTTACCGCCATGGACGTGCTGGTGCCCGGCATCGGGGAAATCGTAGGGGGAAGCCAGCGTGAGGAACGGCTGGACATTCTGGAGGAAAACATGCGCCGCATGGGCATGAATGAGGAAGCCTACCGCTGGTATGCGGATCTGCGCCGCTACGGCACGGTTCCGCACGCCGGATTCGGAGCCGGGTTTGAACGCCTGCTGATGTTCGTGACCGGAGTGACGAACATACGCGACGTACTGCCCTTTGCCCGCACGCCGCGCAACTGCGAGTTCTGACCTGCGCGGGGAAGCTTCCGTTTTTCCGTTCGGGGCGGCGTTGCGCGGCCCCGGAGCGGCCGCGTTGGCGAATGGGGAAATGCTTGTGAAAATTGACCCCGCCGGCAAAAGAAAACCCCGGCTTTCCCTTTGGGGAGCAAGCCGGGGTAAAATCGGTGCTGGGGCGGAGACTACTGTCTCTTTCTTCTTAACAGCAGGGAGCCCAGTCCCAGCAGGCTCAGCGTGGCCGTTGCGGGTTCCGGAACGGTTTCATAGTTGATCAGTACCTTGGTGACGCCGTTTTCCGTGACCTGCGTCACGGTCGCCTGTACCTGGGAGTTGCTGGCGATGTTCAGGCCGCTCAGGTCCAGATTGAGGTTGCCTCCCTGCTGGGCGGATTTGATGGAAGCCAGTTCAATCGTTCCGCTTCCGGAAAGGCTGTTCATATCCAGCGTGCCGGTGAAGGTGACGGTTTTTCCGTTGGTCCAGAAGTTGGTGAGGTCCGTAGCGGTCCAGGAACCGTGTTCCGCCGCCGTAAAGGTGCCGAAATCCAGCGTAAAGTCACGGCCCAGTCCAAAGGCGTTGCTGGATTCAAATACCAGATGGGAATTGCCTTCCAGGGTAAAGGAATTGACGTTGAGATCCCCTATCGTAGTCGTGCAGACCAGGGTGCTTCCGGACCCTACCTGGACCGTATTGGTGGCGCCGAAGAAGGATTGCGCGGTGGACCAGGTAACAGTTCCGGCGTTTTCCCCGATGATGGCGTTGTCATTGGTGCTGTGCTGCGGGAAGTAGCCGTTCGGCGCGCCGTCCACCGTCCAGTTGTTGGAATCTCCATAGATCCCGTTTCCTGCCGCTCCGCTCCAGACATAGGTGGCAGCCTGGGAAATCCCGGCGGATAGGCAGCATAAAATGCAGAATGTAGATAATCTCATGCTCAACAGATACTTTAACAGAGACACGGATAACGGATTTCCAATCCGGCGTCAATGCAAATGTTTGAAGGAGGAACACATCAGGCAAACATATCTTTACTACAACTTAAACGGAAAAGAGGGCACGAGCATTTAATTAATTCATAATTCATTTATTGTAAAATATTTATTTTTTAATAAACCGGGAATCGGATTGGAAATCCGTGCAGACGTCATTCCTTTATTCGGAGATGCCGTTTTTAAAAGAAAAGATTTAATGTGCGGCAGGAGACAGTGGCTGAAACATACGGAAAACCCTTTCCCGCACAGGGCGGGAAAGGGCCTACCATAACCAAGTAAAAGCATGCGCTGAAGCGCCGTCCTACTTAGAACGTATAGCTGATGGCTCCGTTGATTCCATGGGAGGTCAGCTTGTTGCGGGTCTCGAACTGATAGCAGACCCGTGCTCCCCAATTGCTGGAGAAGAGCACGTCAATGCCGGCATTCAGGCGGAATGCGGTGCGACCGACGTTGACGCCGCGCACGTTCCAGGCTCCCAGGGGTCCGCTGACGTTGGACTTGGGATTCATGCGGCTCACATCCTGCGCCGCGGCCACCGTCAAGGCCGGGGTGATGGTGGTGCCGCCGTCCGTCTGGTAGGCGCGGGCGATGGTCACGCCCAACGGAATGGTCCAGTTCTGGGCGCGGGCGTGGTCAAAGGAGCGGCCGTAAGGTCCGCTTTCCGAGAAGCCCTTGAGTTCGGTGGTCATGAATTCGATACCCGTGTAAGGCGTTACGAAGGCCTTGCCGAGTGCGAAGTGTTCCGTCCAGGTGGCGTACAGGCCGCCGCTGAAGGAGTCCGCATTTTCATTGCCGTTGGCGGCGGTTCCCATGATGTAGGAATTGCCCTTGAACTTGGAGCGTCCGTAGGCGCCGTAGCCGTCCAGCGTGAACTTGCTTTCCCTGAAGGGATGCATGCGGCCGTAGATCATGGCCATGAAGGAATCCACGTCGTAGTCGGAGCCGAATCCGCTCTTGTCCTTGATGTCGCCGAAGCTCTGGCCCACTGCAATGCCGATCAGGGAACCCTGGGCAGCCTTGTAGTCAATACCCACGGCATAGCCGCCTGCATTGTACTTGTAGCCGGAGATGCCTCCGCGGGCGTCCTGGTCATCCCAGTTGCCCATGCCGCCTACCCAGATGTTGCCGTTGCCCTTGGCGATCGTCTTGCGGGCGATCGGGGAGCCCTTGGCGTCCACCACTTCAATGGTGTCTTCCGTCTGGCGGGCCATGGAGGCGGCGGACTGGATGCGTCCCAGGTCGGCAAAGCTCCTCAGCGTCCGGCTGGCGGCCCACGCGAAGTTCATCACGTTTTCACCGCTGACGGACTGAATCATGTTGGCAGCTTCGTTCGGGTCCGTCACGCGCAGCAGGGTTTCATAGAACTGGGCGGCGGGAGAACCGGCGGCCACGTTCAGGCGGTTGCTTTCCAGAGCGGCCGCTACGGTGTAAACGTTGCCGTTGTAGCCGGACATGGGACCGTCAATGCCCCTCATGTTCTGGGTGATGGTGGTGGTGCCTTCCGTCGTTCCCGGAGCCATGGTGGTGGTCAGGAACAGGTTGTTCAGCAGGCGTCCGGAAATGTCCGTGCCGTTCAGCGTGACGTTCACGCTTTCCGTGCCCTTCTTCAGCTGGGCGATTGGGACGGGATTGCCGGTGGCGTCGGATACCTGGATGCCCACGCGGGAATTATCCGTGAAGGTGGCCGGGGTGCCGAAGTCAAGCACGGAGCCGTCGCTCAGGAGCAGGGTGGAATCGCCTCCGAAGGAGGCGGAAGCCCCCTTCATGGTGGAATTCTGCGCCAGGGTCACCTGGCCCGTCCGGATGTCGTAAACCGTATCGTCCGTGCCCATTACGGCGGCGCCGATGGACTGGAGGGGGCCGACTTTTCCGGTAGCGGCGTCCACGGTTCCAAAGGTGGCGTGGCCAATGATCAGGTTGCCTTCAAGCTGCTGGTAGGTGCCTCCGAACGTGTCGGTGGCTCCGCCGCCGCCGTAGACGAGGGTGCCCGTGCCGGTCTTCGTCATGACGGTCTGGTCAGCGGCCAGAGGGGCGGCGTCAGCCGTGGGGGCCGCGGGAGCCGCGGTGTCAATGCCGTCATTGATGAAGGTGTAGGCGGTGCCGTCCGTATAAACGTTGATCTGGGTGTTCTGGCCCGCATGCACGGAACCGAGGACGCCGTTGGACGTGTTGCCGGAAAGAACTGCGCCGGAACCGATGTACAGGGTCTGGCCGTCGGCCAGGTTGATGGCGGCCTTGCCGGCGTTGGTGGCGGTGTTGCCCACGACCTGGGTGCCGTCTCCGATGGAGATCTGGCCTCCCGCAGTGATGATGCCGTCAGCGGCGGTATTGCCGGTGATCACGCTGTTGGTGCCGATGGCAATATTGTCATCCGCCGTCAGGGTGGAATTCCCCTTGACGGTGGTGTTGTTGCCCAGGGTGACGCTGCCTTCGATGGTGTCCAGCTTTTCCGTGCCCACAACCGTATTCCAGTTGCCGTCGTCATTGCTGTAAACCGTCTTGTTCAGGTCGACGGATTCCGCGGAAACGGTGGTGCCGTTCAGAACGGTGTTGTCTCCCAGGGAAACATTGCCGCCTACAGTCTTGATGGTGATGGATCCGGCCGTGGTTTCACCAAGGACGATGCCGCCGGAAATGCTGTCATCCATGGAATCGATGACGGTTTTGCTGTTCTGGTTGTTGGCCGCGTCAAACTGTTCCGTGGTCACGGTGCCGATCCCGGCCGTGGAGGTCACGTCTCCGTTCAGCGTAACTTTGGCCGCCGGATCACTGACGATCTGGCCGGTAGCCGTCACGGTATCCTGCATGGTGACGTTGTTGCCCAGGACCACGGCCTGCTCGTTGGAATTGCTGTAGGTGTCGTAGGTCGTCCTGGTATAGGCCTCACCTGCCGGGGGCGTGGAGGGGTCCACCGTGTGAGCCGCCTGGCCGGTAACGGTGACGGCTTTTTCCATGGAAACGTTGTCGCCGATGCCTACCTGTCCGTTCGTGGAAGTGACGGTGGCGCCTACCGTCTTGGGATTGGCGGCGTCATTCGTTCCTTCGATGGCAATGTTCCTGCCGTCAATGGTGGTGGTGTCCGTGGCGTTCGTGACTACGATGTCATTGTCGCTTCCCAGGGGTTCGCTCAGTGTGATGTCGTTGAAGCTGACCTGTCCATTAACCAGATCATAATTGAAATTAACCAGTTTGCCGCTGGGGTCCGCCATTTGGACGGTAACGTTGCCCGTTCCGGAGATGGCGTTCAACTGGGCCCGTTGTTCCTGGGTCAGTGTGATGTTATCGGAGCCTGCCGGCACGGTGATAGTGATGGTTGACGCTTCATTCGAGGCGGCAGCCTGGTTCCAGGCCGTCACGAATGAATCGGCGCTGTTGGCCGCATAGTTAGCTGCCGTAGCAACGGAGAAACTGCCAAGGCAAGCGATAACTGCTGCCAGCAGCATATGTGGGAGTCTTAATTTCATGCTTTTTTATTTGTTTAATGATTAGGTGGTTATGCGTTCGTGACAATCACGGCGCCCGAGGTTTTAGATGATTCTCGTTCCGGGCTGTTCAGTGGGATGACATGGGAAGGTTTGATGGAGATGGGAATGAAAATGATTCAGGATAAGATGGTTGCGGCTATTGTCTGGCGGTCTTTGTCATGACAGGGTTTTTAAACCTGGAGCCGGAAAGGAATTCCAGAAAGCTTCCAGTAAATTCATTTTCCTGAGAAGAAAAAATATCTCATTGATGGTGAGGGATGTATGATGTTTTCTGGGTCCTCTTTTATTTTGCTGTTTCCTTCCCGGAATAATGGCCGTGAAAATGGTTCAAATATAAATAAGAAAATTTGTTTCCGGCTGTGGTGGCAGTTTGGATGCTCCGTTCCGCCTCTGCAAGAATGGAGCTTTCCGAACAGGGATGTGCCCAAAGCTGTGCAATCAGGCGAATTTTATTGACTGCCAACGGTCGGCAGCCTATTACCGGGGAATGACTACCCGATTGTTTACGGTCCTCGCGGCCGTGTTGCTGCCGCTTGCCCCGGCGCAGGAGGCCGATGTGCCGCACCAGCCGCGCGTGTGGACCAATACCGCCGGCAAAACCATCACGGCGGCTTTTGTCCGCTTCAACGCCGCCGGCAGGAAAGTTTCCCTTAAATTGGAGAAAGGCCGACAGGTGGAACTGCCTCTGGCAAGCTTGTCCGGGAACGACGTGGACTGGATCAAGGAGCATGTTCCGGAAGCCATGAGCAACCAGGAGCGCATGCAGCGGCATACGGAAGGAAGGCTGGGGAAGATCACTAAAATCCCCGCTACGGATTCCTATCCGGAAGCCTTTGTCTATTATCCATCCACGCTGAAGGCGGAAACTCCGCCTCCCGTCATCATTCTGTTTAATTCCGTAGGCAATGGACAGCACATGGTCCAGAAATTCCGGAAGGCCTGCGAGGCCAACGGATGGGTGGCCCTGGGATTGACGACGTTTAAAAATTCGGAGTCCAAGGAACATGAAGCCGGACTGGGCAAGCTGTGGACTTCCACGAACGGGAGTTTGGAGAGAATGGCCTTTTTTGATGCGGACCGCATGTACATGGGCGGCATTTCAGGCGGAGCGTCCCGTGCCTTTACATATAGTGAGCGCAGGATTCCGCCCGTCCGCCCGTGGAAGGGGATTGTATCCATGGGCGGCTGGCTGGGAGGGAAGGACCGCCTCACGTGCCCCACGCGCATGGCGGTGGCTATTATCAATGGAGACAAGGACGGAGGAGCCAACAGTGCCGTCAGCCATGACGTCAAGGTTCTCAAAAGAAGGCAGTGCGCCATCAAGGAATTTCCCTTTCCGGGAAAGCATGAAATGCCGCCGGACGAGAATTTGGTGGAAGTCCTCAAATGGATGGAGGAGGTGTCACCCCAGACCTCCGCGCAGCGTCTTCCCTCCCCGGCGGAAAAGGATTAAAGACCCAGTGCGCCCCGCATTTACCGCAGGAAGGGGGACAGGCTTCTTATTCTACCGCCCACTCCTCCACCAGGCTGGCCGGGAATTCATCCAGAAAGCGGGAGGGCATCTGCATGAAGGTTCCTCCCTGCGCGCGGCAGTTCCAGCGGGGGTAGGTCAGGTAAAGCTGGTCTTTGGCGCGGGTGATGCCCACGTAGAAGAGGCGGCGTTCCTCCTCAAGACCCGCCAGGTCTCCGTCGTCAATCACCCGCTGGTGCGGGAACATGCCGTCGCACAGGCCGATCAGGAAGACGACGGACCATTCCAGCCCCTTGGCCTGGTGGATGGTGGACAGGGTGACGGCGCCTCCGGAGAGGTCTGCCGCCGCGCTTTCATCATCCGTATTGCCCAGCAGGGAAAGCTGGGAGAGGAAATCCTCCGTGGATTCAAAGCGTTCGGAGAATCCGGCCAGGTGCAGGAGGTCCTGCCTGCGCTGGTCGTAATTCTCAAAGGCGGCCTGCATGTACTCGTCATACACGGCTTCATTGATGGAAATGAGCATGGAGGCCGGCCCGGCGATTTTTCCGGCTGGGGCCAGTTCATCCAGCGTGTAGCAGAGCTGCGTCCAGGCCGTTTTGGACTTGGCCGGGACCGGAAAATCCAGCATCAGGGCGGAGAAGGATTCCGGCGGCGTTTCCAGCCGGCTTTCCGGGCAGGCGGCCCAGCGTATCCAGAGCTTCTGGGCCATGCCGGGACCGATGCCGGGCAGCAGCATCACCATGCGGCGGAAGGAGAGTTCATCCCTGGGATTGACCACAAAGCGCATGAACGCCACCACGTCCTTGATATGGGCCTGTTCAAAAAACCTGATGCCGCTGGTGATGCGGAAGGGGATTTCCCCGCGGGTCAGTTCCATCTGCAATTCCATGCTGTGGAAGTGTGCGCGGTAGAGCACGGCTATTTCATTGGGGTCCGTGCCTTCTTCAATGAGGTCCCGGATGCGCTGGGCGACAAATTTGGCCTGCATCCTGTCGTCGTTGAGCGGAACGAGGGCCGGGGGCATTTCCCCGGTAGGCCGCACGGAGCGGAGCCTTTTTTCAATCTGCACCTCGTTGGCGGCGATGGCCGCGTTGGAGAGCTCCAGAATTTCCGGCACGCTGCGGTAGTTGGTCTCTATCTTGAAGGTCTTTGCCGCCGGGTAGCGGGTAGTGAAGCTGAGGATGTTCTCCATGTCCGCCCCCCGCCAGGAATAAATGCTCTGGGCGTCGTCCCCCACTACCATGAGCTGGCCGTGTTCCCGGGACAGCAGGTCGATGAAGCGGCTCTGGAGGTAGTTGGTGTCCTGGTATTCGTCCACTAGGATGTGCTGGAAGCGGGAGCCGTACAGGGCGCGCAGATGCTCCTGTTCCTGGAAAAGCCTCACGACGTTGAGCAGCAGGTCGTCAAAGTCCATGCTATTGGTTTCCTGCTTGCGGGCCACGTATTGTTCATGCACGTCCAGGATGGCGTCCAGGTGGTTGGAGAGGTACGGATAGGCGTTTTCCAGCGTTTCCTGGATATTGGCGCCCTCATTGTCCGCCAGGCTGAACAGGGAGGAAAGGACTTCCGGTTTGGGGAAGCGGGTGGATTTCTCATCCAGTTTGAGGGACTTGACCACGCTTTTAATCATGGATTTGCGGTCGTCGGAATCCATGATCGTGAAAGCCGGAGTATAGCCCAGGTATTCCGCGTGCTGGCGCAGGATGCGGTTGGCAATGGAATGAAACGTGCCGCTCCACAGGCGGGACAGGTCCAGGGGAATCAGGGAGCGAACCCGTTCCGTCATTTCACGCGCCGCCTTGTTGGTGAAGGTCAGCAGCAGGATGTTCCACGGGTCCGTGCCGTGGTCCAGGAGCCACGCCACGCGGTAGGTCAGCGTGCGCGTTTTTCCCGAACCGGCCCCTGCAATGACGAGCGCCGGCCCCGGTTCCGAAGAAACGGCTGCATACTGTTCTTCATTAAGGGCCGTGCGGTAGTCGATTCCGGAGATGGGCGCGGCTGGCGCGGCATCCTGCTTGATGACGTAACGGCGGGCCATGCGTTTCAGTTAATAGTTAATAGAGAATAGTTAATGGGATTGGTTGAAAAACTTTTCTCTCCACTCTCCACTCTAATCACTCTTTAAAAGTCCAGGTACATTTCCGCGCGGCGGTTTTCCTTGCGGGCTTCATCACGCGTTCCTTCGTCCGCCGTGGGGGAGTAGGTGCGGCGCGGTTGTGATTTGCCGAATCCCTTCGTGACGATTCTTTCCGCAGGAACGCCGAACTGGACGAGCTGGGCCTTCACGGCCGCCGCCCGGCGTTCGGAGAGGCCCTGGTTGTAGCGTTCACTCCCCACATCGTCCGTGTGGCCGCTGATTTCCAGCTTCTTGCCGCTATCCGTCTTGATGGCCTCCGCCACAATCTGGAGCTGGCGTTCGGAACGCTTGGACAGAGAATCTTCATTGAAACCGAAGAACAGGGCCAGGGAATCGCCCCCCTGCGGATTCTTCACGATGGGGATGAAAATGTCGTCTCCGGCCCCCTGCCGTTTCGTGTAGGCTTCCAGCATGTTGTCCAGGGAGGCTTCCGCAATCAGCCATTGTTCATCCTTCTTGGCTACGGTCAGGCCCACGTTGCCGGCTTTCCTGCCCTGGGCGTCCTGCAGGTGGACGAAAAAGCCCGCATTGGTGGGCGCTTCATAGGCGGTTTTGATGGGAGCGTCCTCCCGGAGGCGGAAGGCGCCTTCTTCAAACAGGATGCACAGCCCGGCCACGGTGGCGTCCTGCACCTTGGTTCCGTCCACGAATTTCCGTGCCGTGCGGAAGTCCGCCTTGGCAACGGCGTCCATGAAGGAGCTGACGATGCCCATGGGATCGTTCATGGCCATGGGGGCGGCCTTGTCCTTGGCCAGGTCCTGCTTGCTGGGCAGCGTAAGGGTGTCCAGTGTCCACTGCTGCTTGTCATTGCGCTTCATGTCCAGGTAGCCGCGCGCGCCGCTGCTGAAGTTGAGCGTGTATCTGGCCGTGGGGTTGGCCCCCTGGTTATTTGCGCCGATGCTGGTGATGCCGGGGGTGGAAAGGCGCACATGGCGCGCTTCCATGAGTTCCCGGATGATGCGGCCCTGGGCCTCCGTGACGGCCTGCTGGATTTGCAGGGATTTCAGGGTGTCCGCGTCCCGGTCCTGAATAACCTTGGCAATCGCCTGCGCCAGCGTCTGGGGGGAGCTGAGGTTGACCAGGGAGGACGGCGTGGCCGTCTGCCGGCTGATGTCTTCCTTGGTGAGCGGGTCCACGGTGGGCTGGGGCGTCACCGTCTGGCGCGGAGGAACTTCCGTTTGCGCCGCGGGTTCAGCGGGGGCGGGCTCCTCCTCCCGGTTTCCCAGGAACAGGAAGACCAGAGCCAGGCTGCCCACGACCAGGAAGCTGATGATGAAGGCGGTGATGGTGGATGCGTTTTTCATTGGAGGTGAATGTATGAAAAAGGGTCAGGCGTTCAAGGCTTCCAGCAATTTGGCGTGAATGCCGTCAAAACCGCCGTTGCTCATTACCAGAATAACGTCTCCCGGCTGGGCTTTCTTGCAGACGGCGGAGACGATTTCCTGCGCCTGTCCGCCGATCAGGGCGTCCTTGCCCAGCGCGGAGAGATCATTGGAGAGTTTGGTGAGGTCCAGGCGTTCCTCCAGGGCCACCTTGTCCGGATGGTCCACGGCGGCCACCACGGGGAAATCCGCCGTAGCGAGGGATAACGCCAGTTCATTCTGGAAGATGTTTCTGCGCGTGGTGTTGGAGCGCGGCTCAAAAATGGCCCAGATGCGTGATCCCGGGTAGCGCTGGCGCAGGCCCAGGATGGCCTGCTTGATGGCCGTGGGGTGGTGGGCGAAGTCGTCCACCACGGAAATGCCGTTGACCACGCCCTTTACTTCCTGGCGGCGGGCCACGCCTTCAAAGCGGCCCATGGAGTCCGCCAGCTGCTTGACGTTCAGCCCCGCAAATTGTGCGGCGGCAATCGCCATGGCGGCGTTGCGGATGTTGAATTCCCCGATCATCGGCACATAGTAGCGGGTGCCTTCCAGCGTGAAATGGCTGCCGTCCGTGGAGGTTTCCACGTCCAGGATGCGAATGTTGGAAGAGTCGGAAAAGCCCAGCGTCTTGACGGGGCAGGGGGCCCCCTTCACCACGTCCAGGCAGTTGGGATCGTCCGCGTTCACCAGCGCCAGGCCGTTGCGGGGAATGATCTGGGTCAGGCGGCGGAAGCTCAGCTTGATTTCCTCCAGGGAATTGTAAATGTCCGCGTGGTCGAACTCAATGTTGTTGATGACCACCAGTTCCGGCAGGTAATGCAGGAATTTGGAGCGTTTGTCGAAAAACGCCGTGTCGTATTCGTCCCCCTCCAGCACGGAGAAATCGGAATCCGTAAAACGGCCGCCGCGGCCCAGATTGCGGGCGATGCCGCCGATCATGAAGCTGGGGTTCAGCCCGGAGTCCTCCATCAGCCACGCCAGCATGGACGTGGTGGTGGTTTTGCCGTGGGTGCCGGTCACCACGTAGTTGCGCTTGCCGCGCAGGAAGTATTCCTTCATCGTCTCCGGCAGGGAGAGGTAGCGCAGGCGCCGCTGGAGCACGGCTTCCACCTCCTCATTGCCGCGGCTCATGGCGTTGCCGATGACGATGACGTCCGCGTCCGCGGGGATGTTGGAGGCCTTGTAGCCTTCAAACAGGGTGATGCCCTCCTCCTCCAGGAAGGTGGACATGGGGGGGTAAACGTTGGCGTCTGAGCCGGTGACGGTAAAGCCGCGGCGGGCCATGGCGGCGGCTACCGCGCCCATGGCGGTTCCGCAGATGCCGAGGAAATGAAAATGGCTGTTCATGACGGGGGGAGAGGAATGGAGCAGGTTTTTATTTGGAAAAGGTGGGGGCCGCAATGCAGGAATCCGCCAGGGCGCGGTCACGGCGGCGCACGATGCCGTTGGCGATGTCCGTCACCATGCCGGACAGCAGGCGGGTAAGGTGGCTGCCGGGCGTGTAATCCGCCGGGGCGATGAAGTTCACGCGGTCGGAATTGGAGGCCAGGTTATAGCACTTGCGGAAGCTGCGGCCCGTTTCGTCCTCCGGATTGTACACGGCCACGGCGTGGCCGCCGTTCCTGCGCATGACGGTGAAGCAGGGCACGTCCGTGGGGCCGTCGCCGATGTAGATCATGTTGGCGAAGGGAATCGGGCGCATGTCCTCCGGCATGTGGTCGTTCACGTCCTGGTCGTAATCCAGCATGCCCTTGTTGATGCGGAAGAGGTACTGGGTCTTCGTGGTGTGGGAAATGACCCTCTTGGGAAAGTTGATGTAGCCGTTCTCCTCGCTGAACTCGCACCCGAACACGGCCTTGAAATAGGGGCGCAGGGCAGAGCCGTCAATCAGGGCTTTCAGGCCGGAGGAAATGATGTAGTATTCAATGTTGATGCCCAGGTCCGTATGAAGGGAGGACAGGGTCATGGACGGGAAGGCGTCAAAGAAATCCGGCAGGCCGGGGTAAAAGGTGAGGCGTTCCCCAAGCTGGGTGAGCCGGGCATTGCTGACGCGGTCCAGGGAGAGGGCGTCCAGCAAGCTTTTCATGTAAATCAGTTCCCCGTCCCAGCCTTCCCGTTCCCCGGTGGCGTTGCACCTGGTCCAGAACTCCTGCGGGGAGATGCCGAATTCCGGAAAAATGGCCTGATCCTGCATGTAGAAGGGGCTCAGGGTCTGGTCATAGTCGAACACCAGGGCGATCGTATTCTGCGGAGAGGACATGGGAGGGGCGGAAAGTGGCGTTACATGCGGAACTGGTCGCCCAGATACTGCTTGCGGGCGATGGGGTCGTTGGCGATTTCCTCGGAAGTGCCGTGCTTGATGACCTTCCCTTCAAACAGGATGTAGGCGCGGTCCACGATGTGCAGGGTTTCCCGCACGTTGTGGTCCGTAATCAGGATGGAAAGGCCGTCCGTATCGCGCAGCTCCATGACGATCTTCTGGATGTCTGAAACGGCGATGGGGTCCACGCCGCTGAACGGTTCGTCCAGCATCAGCAGTTTGGGGCTGGTGGCGAGGGCGCGGGCGATGGTCAGCCGCCTCTTTTCCCCGCCGGAAAGCTGGATGGCCATGGAGCGGCGCAGCTTGGTGATGCCGAAGCGGTCCATCAGCTCCACGGCGCGGTCCTTCTGCTGGCGGGAGGTCATGTCCTTGCGGGTCTGGAGAATGGCCAGGAGGTTGTCCTCCACGGAAAGCTTGCGGAAGATGGACTCCTCCTGCGGCAGGTAGCCCATGCCGCGCCTGGCGCGCAGGTTCATCGGCAGTTCCGTGATATTCTCGCCCGCAAAAATCACGCGGCCTTCGTCCGGGCGCACGAGCCCCGCCACCATGTAGAAGGAGGTGGTTTTTCCCGCGCCGTTCGGCCCCAGCAGGCCTACGATCTCGCCATGGCCCACCGTCAGGCTGACCTGGTCCACGACGGTCCGCGTTTTATAGGTTTTGCAGATGCCTTCGGCTCTCAGCAGATGGGTGGATAGGGGGGAGCTCACGGCTTGCGGTTGGTTTTCTGTTTGTCCCGGTCGGAAAGCTTCTTGTCTACGTGGCGGAACGTGGTCTTGGTGCCGCGGCTGCTGTACATATTCCCGTTCGAGTACACGCGGATGAAGGCGTCCTTGTTCGGATTCTTGATGATGGCGTCCGGCGTAATAATCACCGGGGAGCCTGTCAGGATGATTTCCCCGGTTTTGGCGTTATAGGTGATCTTGTCCGCCTGGGCGTTGCTGGTTTCCCCCTCCTTGTTGGTATAGCTGGCTTTCACGTTGCCGGAGGCTGCGACCGTTTTAATGGAGTTATAGTCAAAATTGCCGCCGTTGGGGAGGGCCACCTGGGGCTTCTCCCCTTCTTTTTCCTTTTCCTTCTCTTTTTCCTGCTTGCGTTCGGAGGGCTTCTTGTCGCCCGGCTTCTTCGGCACGAACTCCGCATAAATTTTCAGGTGGTCCGCACAGTCCATGGAAAGATTGGGGTTGCGCACCCGGACGTTTTTCATGAACACCAGCACGCCTTCTTCCATGTCGAAGTACAGGTCCCCGTCACAATCTACGGAGTACAGGTTGTTTGAGGAATTGGCGCGCATGAAGTTCTCTTCCGGATTGGGCGCAGCGGGAGCGGTGTCCGCAGCCGGGGCGGCGGCATTGCCGGTGACCTGGTGCTGCTGGCGGAATTCCTGAATCTGCCCGTCAACGGTCTTTTCCTTCACGTTGTACGCTTCAATCGCCTTCTCACCGTCTTCCTTCAGGCCCGCGGTCGGAACGGGGGCCAGTTCCCGTTCCCTCCGGGCGGTTTCCTCCGCCGTCAGGGGACGCACGATGCCGGAGGGGGGAGCCAGGGGCGGCTCCAGGCGTGGATCCAGTTCCTTGGGCAAAGGCTGTACGATATGGGCGGGAACGCCGTCAGTGGCGCCGCAGGCAAGACCTCCGGTCAGGGCGAGCAGCAGCAGGGAGGAAAGTTTTTTCATAAAAGGAATGGTTACTTGTTGCGTTGATCCATGCGGATGGTGGTTTGAACGGGGCCAAGGATGATGCCCCTCTTGATATTGGTATCCATGTAAAGGCCGGTGCCCCTGGCGGAAAAGTTCTCTTCCTTGAGGGTGGTCTCCGTATGGGAGACGACCAGTTTTTTGTCCAGAAAGTAGGAGGCAGCCTTCGTGAAAAGATGGGAGGTCTGGTTGTTCTTCCCGTACAGGTACACGTTCAGGATGCTGGCGGCAATTTCCTGCGGGGCGGCTACGGTCACGCTTGAAGCGGTCAGCAGCATGGAAAGGCGCGGCCCTTCATACCGTGACAGGCTGACTTTGGGGAGCACCTGGCCTACGGGCAGAAGCTCCAGCATGGGCAATTTCTTGTCTACGCCGGCGAAGGGCGTGGCTGCGGGCAGGGTGGTATCCGCCTGCGCCGCCATGCCATGCATGGCAATTACCAGAAAGCATGTGAACGGTAACTTCATCATGACTGAACCGCCTGATGGATGGACTGAAGGCGTTTCAGCACGCCTTCAAGCAGGTGGAGGGGGATTTGGTTGGGCCCGTCGGAAAGAGCCTTGGACGGATCCTTGTGCACCTCCATGAACACGCCGTCAATGCTGCCGGTCGCCATGGCGGCGGACGCCAGCACGGGAGCCAGTTCGCTGTCTCCGCCCGTGGTTCCGCCCAGGCCTCCGGGCCTCTGGACTGCGTGGGTGGCGTCAAACACGACGGGGAAGCCTTCCTGTTTCATCCAGTACAGGGAGCGCATGTCCACCACCAGGTTATTGTAGCCGAAGGAGGTGCCGCGCTCGCACATCATGAACTCGTCACAGCCGAAGGCGCGCATCTTTTCCCCGATGTTCACAGTATCCCACGGAGCCAGGAACTGGCCCTTCTTGATGTTCACGGGACGGCCGCTCTTGGCGCAGGCTTCCAGAAGATCTGTCTGGCGGCACAGGAAGGCGGGAATCTGGAGCAGGTCCACGTATTCAGCGGCAATCTCCGCTTCCCGGGCCGTATGCACGTCCGTAACGACGGGCAGTTCCAGCTCTTTGCCGATTTCCGACAGGATGCGGCAGCCTTCCCGTACGCCGGGTCCGCGGAAGGACGTGATGGAAGTTCTGTTCGCCTTGTCGTAGGAGGCCTTGAAAATCAGCGGGATGTCCAGGTTTTCCGCAATGGACTTGATGGAGCGGGCCATCTCCCAGACGAAGGATTCGCATTCCAGAGAGCAGGGGCCCAGGAGGTAGAACGGCCGCGGGCCGCCGATTTCAACGGATTGAATGTAAAACGACATAAAACAAAACCTGTATGTCCTTATATCATGACGGTTTCAAGCCCTCCGGTCAAGCCGCTATCCTGCCTCCGCCGGGAGATTCGGCAAGAGGGGACCATTTTCTCCGGACCCTTTCTTTAGAAAGTTCATAAGAAAATGAAAATCAGCGGAATAAAAGAATTTTTCCTGCCGTATTGCGGAGAATGGGAGGCCATGGAGGGAAAAGGCGGTTATGGTATTGCCGGAATCCGGCGTTTCTGTTACAAACGGCAGGCATGCACCGTCCCTGCGTCTGCAAGTGGGGAAGATGCTGAACGCCGCCTTCCCTCTGGGGTCTCACTTCACATGCCCAAAAAAATTTACAAGCTATGCGTCTCCTATGATGAGGCGGGGGCCGAACTCCGGCAGCATCTGGCGGATCGCATCAAGCTGCTGGGCATGGACGGCGCTCCCGTCTGGCAGGCTTCCTTCCGGGACATGCAGGCGGACGACCTGCCTCCGGGCGACGGGGTGGTTCAGATTTATCCAGTCTTCATGCAGAGCGGCTGGACGGTGACGGAAGCGCTGCCGGAACAATTGAGCGCCATGTATGCGGAACGCGGCGTGTCTCCGGAATTCGAATTCAAGCCGGTGTGGGGAGCTGGGGAAGACGTGATGCCCTTCCTGACCGTCCGCGACGCCCTCGGGAAAGAGCTGGGGCCGGGAACGTCCCTGCTGGTGGTGGCCCATGGAGTAGTGGGAAAGGACCTTCCTCCGGAGCCGTTCGCCTTTTTACAGAAACTGCGGACCTTTTTATGGCCGCAGGAAACGGATATGGCCCTGGCCTATTTCGGCGCTTCCCCCTCCGTGGAGGAAGTATTTCCACGTTTGAAGGGAAACAGGGTGGTAGTGCTTCCGTTCCTGATCGGGGAGGGAAAGCACATGAGGGAGGACATGCCTTCTCCGGAATTGGCGGAGAAGTGGGGCAAGGAACTGGAAATATTGCCTCCCCTGGGCGCGTTTTATTTGCAGAAGGCGCGGGAATACTGGGGAAGGGAACGTTCCGGGATTTCCGCGAAGACCCGTGATTGACCCCTGGGGCGCTCCATGACGGTTTCCCTTTCCTCCGGGGTGAGATACCGGTTCCGGTGCGGGGCGAATGCCAGCCGCAATCACGCGGCCTGCCGGACGGCTCCCGGCTCTTCCTCACGGCAGGGAGGGAAGCCCTGCTTCATGGACCGCGCCAGCTTTCTGCTGGTGAAGTAATAGGCGATGGCGAGAGGCACGCAGGAGCCGATCCAGGCGGCGGGGCTCGCCATGCTGGCTCCGGTGAAGCCCAGGCAGCGGGCCAGCACGATGGCGGCCAGGGCGCGCATGCACAGCTCCATGACGCCCGCGAAGGTGGGCACGATGCTCTGGCCCAGCCCTTGCAGCGTGTAGCGGAAGACAAAGAGGAGCGCCAGCACCCAGTACATGGAGGCATTGATGTTCAGGTAGGTCTGGGCCAGGCTGACGACTTCCTTCTCCCCGTCTCCCACGAACAGCCGGATCAGTTCCGGTCCCCAGGCAATATTGGCGGCGGCTACGGCGATGCTGAACCCCACGGACATCAGGTTGCACTGGAGAACGCCCCGGCGGATGCGCTCCAGATTCCTGGCTCCGTAATTCTGGGCCACGTACGTAGCCATCGTGATGCCGAAGGACATCATGGGCAGCGTCGCCACCATGTCGATTTTCTGGGCCGCGCTGAAAGCCGCTACTGACTGCGCTCCCAGCCGGTTGAGGGCAAACTGCACCAGAATGGCGCCAATGGCGATGATGGATGCCTGGAACCCCATGGGAAGGGCCACGCGGATATGCGCCCAGAGGTAGCGGCGGCTCATGTTCCAGTCCGCCCTGGTCAGCCGGAGAATGGGAAACCTTTTAAAAACGTAGGCGGTGCAGCAGAGGCCCGCAACCAGTTGGGAGGCTACGGTGGCGACGGCAGCCCCCGCGGGTCCCATGCCGAACCGCAGGATCAGCGCCAGGTCCAGCGCAATGTTCAGTACGCAGGCCAGAACCAGGAAATAGAGGGGCGTCCGGCTGTCCCCGAGGGCGCGGAGAACGTTGGAGAGGAGGTTGAACAGCATGGCTGCGCCGATGCCCCAGGAAATGACGATGATGTAGGCGTGGGCCGCCTCCAGGATTTCCGGAGGAGTTTGCAGCAGTTCCAGAACGGGACGAGCGAAGGCGACGCTGACGGCGGTCAGCAGGACGGTCATGATGGAACTCAGGACGATGCAGACGGCAAAGCTGCGCCGCACCGCCCGCCTGCGGCCCGCTCCAAAGCGCTGGGCCGTGATGATAGCCAGCCCCGCCGTGAATCCGATGACGAAGCCGAGGATGAAAAACATCAGGCCGCCTGTGCAGCCCACGGCGGCCAGGGCTTCCACGCCCAGCGTGCGGCCCACGATCAGGGTGTCCGCCATGTTGTAAAACTGCTGGAACAGGTTGCCGATCAGCAGGGGAATGGTAAACAGGAAAATCAATTTGGCGGGATTGCCGCTTGTCAGGGTCTTGGTCATCCGGAACGCCCGCATGGAACGCCTCTTCCATGTTTTTTCCAAGACTGTTTTGCGGCATGTTCCTGTTTTTTATACGATAAGTATCAGGCAGGGGATGAAAGCCGCTGCGGAGGCGCTCCTCCGGCGGGATGCCGCGGATGGCGGAATGGTTGCGTAAATCAATGATTTATGCTTTGACAAGAAGGGCATCGTGAAGTATATTATTTGTCCCTCGCGTGATTCGGCGCAACCTGAACAATGGGGATCGGAGGGGTAGAAAGCGTCGAAGTCCCTAAAAACCGCTTTTCCTGCCGCAAGGAAAGCCACCTACATACATATATGATTAATGATCTGATTAACCAGATGGTTGAAGCCGGTGTTCATTTGGGCCACCAGACCCGCAAATGGCACCCCAGCATGAAGAAGTACCTTCTCAAGGACAAGGCCGGTATCCATATCATCAACCTTGAAGAAACGGAAAAATGCCTGGACAAGGCTTGCTCCTTCCTGGCCGATCTGGCACGCCGCAACAAGAAGATCCTCTTCGTCGGCTGCAAGCGCCAGGCCCAGGAAGCCGTCCGCGAAGCCGCGGAAGCCACTGGTCAGTACTACGTCAACCATCGCTGGCTGGGCGGCATGCTCACCAACATGAGCACGATCCGCAAGAGCATCGAACGCCTTTCCTACCTTGAAGGGATTGAAAAGACCCCGGAATTCAAGAGCATGTCCAAGAAGGAACTGGCCGCTCTGGACCGCGAACGCCAGAAGCTGGAACGCAACCTTCAGGGCATCCGCAACATGGGCGGCGCTCCGGACGCCATGGTAGCCATCGGCGCCGATCATGAAGACATCGCCATCCGCGAAGCCCACCGTCTGAACATTCCCGTCTGCGTTCTGGTTGACACCAACGCCGACCCGAAGGAAATCGATTTCCCGATTCCCGGCAACGACGACGCCGTCCGTTCCATCCGTCTGGTCCTTGACTGCATTGTCAAGGCCATCAACGAAGGCAAGGGCGCTCCCGCCGAAGCCTAAACCAACCCATTTAGAAAGAACAGAAACACTATGGCAGAAATTACTGCAGCTCTCGTCAAGGCCCTCCGCGACAAAACGGACGCCGGCATGATGGATTGCAAGAAAGCCCTCAACGAATGCAACGGCGACATGGAAGCCGCTGTGAAGTATCTTCGCGAAAAGGGCATTGCCAAGGCTGCCGCCAAGGCTGACCGCGATGCCAAGGAAGGCGTGATCCGCGCCGCCGTGGCTCCCTGCGGCTGCTCCGGCATCATCCTTGAACTCAACTGTGAAACGGACTTCTGCGCCAAGGGCGACAAGTTCCAGGGCCTGGTGAACGATGTTGCCAAGGCTCTCATGGATTCCAAGGCCTCCACGCTGGAGGAAGCCCTCCAGGTTGCCATGCCCGAAGGCACTACGGAAGAATACATCAAGGCCATGTGCAGCTCCATCGGTGAAAACATGGCTCTGCGCAAGTTCGCCCGCCTCACGGTGGACGGCTCCGGCGCTGTGGTCTCCTACATCCACATGGGCGGCAAGGTTGGCGTTCTGCTGTCTATCAAGGCCGGCAAGGAAGAAACCGTCAAGTCTGACGCGTTCAAGGCTCTTGCCAAGGACCTGACCCTGCACATTGCCGCCGCCGCTCCCAAGAGCGTCAGCTCCGACAGCCTGGACCCCGCCTTCGTGGCTGAGGAACAGGAAATCGCCAAGCAGCAGCTCATCCAGGAAGGCAAGCCCGAACACCTGCTGGAAAAGATTCTTCCCGGCAAGCTGAAGGCCCTGTACGCCCAGTCCTGCCTGCTGAACCAGGGATTTGTTAAGGATCCCAACGTCACGGTGGACGCCCTGCTCAAGCAGGTCGGCAAGGAACTCGGCGATGACGTCTCCGTCGTCTCCTTCGTCCGCTACCAGCTCGGCGCGTAAGCTCCGCGGCAGCATCAATCTCAGGAGCCGTTCCCTTCGCGGGGAACGGCTCTTTTTTGCTTGAGATGGATCCATTAAAGATTTATTCATAAACCATATGCATGGAGAAACCGGGAGTCCGGATATGGGTCATCAAAATGTGCGGGGAAGAAAAGATCCGGTCCTGCTGCTGATTATTGCCTCCACCGTGGTAGCTGGTTTCTGGAGCGCTCTTGTGTTGAGGAATGTCTTTGGCCTTGTGTGGGGGCCTTGGTATTTCCTTGCGGTGTTGTGGTTCTTCAAAAAGACCAATAGACGGTGGAAATGGGAAACAACTTCTTTTGTTGTTATCGGCCTCGTGTGTTACTATGAACTCTTTTGGTCCCGGGTGACTCCGGAAGATATGCGCGATGCCCAGTCGGGGCTGATTTTCATTTTTGGTCCGGTTTTTTCCGGAATAGCGGCTCTCCTTGGAGATGCCGGGGCAGCTCTTCTTTCCTTCCTTGTCCGTTCATCCTGCGGCAAAGATGAGAAGGAGAAGTAAAGTTGTTTTCGGTAGAAGGGCATCTATTGGTACAGGACGCGGCGGTAGTAAAAACAGACTAGATTTTTCCTGCGTATTTTTCAGGCCGGCCCCAGTGTTTTTTGGGGAAGGCATGAATGGGAGATGCGCGTGGATGTCTTGATATTGGCGGAGCTGGCACGGTTGGGGTCTTGTTTTGCCTCAGGAGGCTTGTTAGAGTGATGGTATGGCTTTTCTGGAACTGGATCATGTGAGCGTTGTCTTTCCTGCGGTGCAGGGGCTGCTCTCCTCCCGCAAACCGGCGTCTGTGGTGGCGGTGGACGGGGTGTCCCTGTCCGTGGAGAAAGGAGAAATCCTTGGGCTGGTAGGGGAGTCCGGCTGTGGCAAGTCCACTCTGTCCCGCACGGTGATGCTGCTCCAGAAGCCTACGGAGGGACGCATTTTTCTGGAAGGAGAGGAACTGACGGCTCTTTCCGCCTCCGAGGTCAGGAAGCGCCGTCCGGATTTTCAAATGATTTTCCAGGACCCCTACGCTTCCCTGAATCCCCGTTTCACGGTGTATGCGACGTTGAAGGAGGCGTTGGAATGCCGCAGCCGCAAAAGATCTTTCTCACAGATGAGGGACGAGGTGGCGGAACTGATGGAAAGGGTGGGCCTGAATCCCTCCCTGATGCGCAAGTATCCCCATGAATTTTCCGGAGGCCAGCGCCAGCGCGTAGCCATCGCGCGTGCCTTGGCTCCGGAACCCCGGCTGGTCATTGCGGATGAACCCGTTTCTGCGCTGGACGTCTCCATCCAGTCCCAGATTTTGAACCTTCTCATCGCTCTGGCCCGCGACTTGAACCTGACCATGATCTTCATTTCCCATGATTTGTCCGTGGTTCATTACATTGCGGACCGTATTGCCGTGATGCGCAAGGGCCGCATCGTGGAATACGGGGAGGCGGACGAAGTTTTTTCCTCCCCCTCCCACGAGTACACCCAGGCGTTGCTTGCCGCAGTGCCGCGGCTGTAGGTGAATGGAAGAAAAAAGAAGGGGGGGAGGGATTCCTGTCAATGAATATGCTCGTTCCATCTATCTCCTTTCCAACGATCAGCAAAAGGGAAGTGCTCAGACTGTCCTGCATCACCAAATGGCAGATAAAGAAAGTTCGGTGTAGTCATAAAATCCTGGTCAGTAATTTGAGAATTTTACATTACTCTCATTTCCATTCGTCATTAGGTAATAAGGCATATTCTTTTTTAACCAGAATATCATGACAATTAAAGGTTAAAATGGTTAAGTGGGGATTGGGTCATATTTCCACTACTATAATGATATGTCCGGTCCAGCGTTATTGTTTTGGAAAAAACGGGAATGTTGCATGGGTTCCAAAGGTATGCTGATGCCAATTATTTTTAGAATGGAATGGAGGATTTTATTGTATTTAGGCCTGTAATAATGGTCGCCGTAAAATTGTTCAGGATAGATGATGCGGTCCGTAAATTCGACATGGAATTCTAAAGTTATTTTAATTTCATATCCGCATATTTGACTCATGTCTGAAAGTCGTTTGTTGATTTCGTTGATATTTTTGTCTGTAACCAGTATGTCTGACCAGTATTCTTCTAATACAAATTTACAAAAAACCTTCGGAAAGTTGTATCTTTTCGAACGTTTTAAAGACATTAAATCTCGAATTGATAATATTATTAAAATATCAATATAATTTTAAAGAAACGGAAAAATTAATAAAAACATTATACATATAAAAAAGAAGTAAAAAATAGAAACAACAAAAAATATCAGTAGATTTTTTCTATTTGAGAAGAGAGAATATATCCAGCAAAATAGAAAAATTAAAATAACTAAAATTAAATAGAAAATCAAATAACCTAATTGCCTATCATTATTTTTATTATAAAATTGTGGCAGAATATATGTGACACATATATTAATTATAAATAAAATAATAGGAACGAACCAGGTTATAACATTTTTTGTATTCATTTATTTGATGATAGATTATATTCATCTTGTTTTACACCTTTGATAATAAAATTCTTAGAATTGAATTGAAATTCAGGTATTTTACCGGAAACAAAACAAGCTACATTTCTAAAACACTTAGCCATTTTTTCTTTCCATGTTCCTTCTAAAGATCGAAAATCAAAATCATATATATCATATATATCATATATGTACAATGAATATTTAAAATTAAATTTATTATCAACAATACCTCCAACAATATAACTATAATCTCCTAAAATATATAGCATATCATTTTCTTTGGAATGGGCCAGAGACCAATTTTTCATTCTAATATTCTTATTGCATCTATTTTTAGGATCTTCCTTCACAAAAGCAATGGCTTTTCTAACAGCATACATCTCTGGTTTTTTGGGTATTTTATTAGGATCATATGTATAATCAGTTCCTCTTCCTGCCAAAAAATGAGTATAAATTTTCATTATATCAATATTCCAATATCTTAAACTAACAAATCCCATAACTGCTGCAAATACAGCTCTTCCATTAGGACCGAGTCCATTAATAATAAAATTATCTATGATTTCGTCATGACCAGGATCACTAAAAGAAAGATTATATTTCTTTGTCACAATTTCTTTAACATCTCCTAATTCCAATTCAATGGAGCTCAATCCTAATAAATCCGCCTCTATATTAATACTATTATTAATAAATGAGTACAAATTCCAACCTCCTTGTTCCTGAATGGGATCGCGGTTGATCCACCTGCCGTCTGCGGGATTGAGGTGGCGGTAATTGTAGTAGACAAGCCCCAATTCGTCATCTGCATACTCGCAGGAAAACCTGAACTTGTTCTCTTGAGCCATGTCTTCCTTAGCGGTGAGAAGGCTACCAAAAGGAGCATACTCGTAACGAGCTCTTCTCGTCTGTTGTCCGTCAAAAATGGAAGTAACGTTCTTCAAGGCATCGTGCATGAAGTAGAGATGCTCTTTTACTTTCATTCCGTTTTCCTGCCAGCATGTCATCATCAGGATGCGCGTTGCCGTCGGTTCCGTTGGATCCAACAGGTAGCTCTTTATAAGCATAGGCTCAGGCTGCATCAAATCCAGTTCGGCTACCTGCAGATAATCCCGGTACAGGAACCGGGAGTGGCTGGATACTGCCCCATTGACGGTGACCTTCTTCTCGAAGCGCCTTCCCCGGTAGTCGTAGCCGCAGGTAATGGACGTTCTGCCATCCTGGCTGGTGAAGACGACGGGGCGGTCATTGGCGTCGTAGGAGATTTCCCAGATGCCCGTTGAGGTCCTGATGCGGGTCTGGTTGCCGTCGGCATCGTAGACGGGGGTAAAATCTTCTCCTTCCCCGGCAATCTCCGTGTACTGGTTGAGCGGGTTGGATTCGTAGGCTACTTCCTTCTCCAGTTCACGGGCGGTCTTGCGGTTGCCGATGTTGTCATAGCAGTACGCAAAGCTTCCTCCCCGGCTGATGCGGTCTTCCAGCAGTTCACTGCGGCTGTTGTAGGTAAAATCTCTTATCGTCGCGGGAGTGGCAGCATCCCATAAGTCCCGTCGTTGAGTAGGACGCATCAGCGCGTCGTAGTCGTATTCGTGGCCGGCCGCCAATTCGCCATCCGCTCCCTTCCTGTAACCGATAGCGGTTACGAGGTTGAGTGTGGGATGGTAGGTATTGCAGCGGACCATGCCGTTGGGGTAGGTGAGATGGTGGAGGAAGCCGGTGGTTTGATCGTACCGCCAGGTAAAAGAAGACTTCAGTCCTTCCAGATTCATCCCAATCATGCCGCCTTTGGAATCGTAGTCAAGATGGGAGTGCTGCACGGTGCGTGTGCCGAGCATCAAGCGGTATCCGTTGGAACGCCCCTGGGCATCGTATTCTTCTTGAAGAGAACTTTCCACCTGTCCAAAGGAAGTGTCCTGAATCATCCTTCCGTAGCTGTCATAGGAAAATTCCCTGAGACCCGAAGCGTCATAGACGGAGATTATCTGCCCCAGATGGTTGGATGAAAAGATCCAGGGAGAAGTTCCATCGCTGTAGGAAACCGAGATGAGTTCTCCTGTAAAGGGAGCATACTTATACGTTATGACAAGCCCCCTGGCTTTGACAAGTGTCTCCTGACGGTTGAGCTCGTCATAGGTTCTGGAAACACAGGAACCGTCGGCATAAGTCTTTTTCAATTCCAGCCCCGTGGCCTCGTCATAGAGCCAGGTGGTGGTGTCTCCGTCGGTTCGGCCGGAAGGATCGGAAGTGATGTCGCCTTCGTTTGCACGGAAGGTAGTCAGGGCCACCATGCGGTCGGCTTCGTCGTAGGCGAAGCAGGCCGGCTGAATGGCGGTGCCATATTCGGCCGTCTTTCTGCCGCGTATGTCGTAGGAATAACAGGTTGTTCCTCCCAAAGCGTCGGTGATGCAGGCAGGATGGTCACAGCAGGACGAGTAGCTGGTGGTGGTGACATGGCCCGCAGGACCAGTAGTCTTAACCGGGCGTCCTGCAAGATCCGTTTCCTCCATAGTGGTGTTGCCGCGGCCATCGGTTTTTTCCAGAATCACCCCTGTAGAGGTGCAGGAACGCCGCTGGATGGAACAGATTCCGGAGTGGTCGGTCTGATTGGTCCCAAACCCGTCTACGACAAGAGACTCGGCTACCATGTTTGAAGTGGGAATGCGGCTGAACCGGGTGCGCTTGGTTGGAACAGTGTACTCCGTCCATTGTACGCTCTGCTGTCCGTAGACGTCCGTGGTGATGGATTTGTTTTCCAGTACAGCGCTGAGTCTGGAAACCATGTTTTCCGTGGTCTGGGTGAGGGGGAATCCGTCGGCGTTGCAGGTGGTGGAAGTCTGCACCTGGTAGACGCCGTCTTCCCGGAGCCGGTAACAGGAGGAGTTTTCCGAGACTCTGTTTCTAGAGGGATCATCCGGATGGAGGTCGTCCAGCTGGACGGTCCGCCTCACGGCGTGTCCCAGTTCATTGTAGACGGTGACTGTAGAGGCCATGTCTTCCGTCTGGGAACGAACCGGTTGCCCCTTGGCATTGTATGTATTACTGGTGACGATGAACCCTCCCTTCGTATTGGGCTGTTCCTGCCGGACGGTTTGACCGAAGCCGTTTTCCAGAGACCGCAACAGCACAATTCCCTTGGACAAGGTCGTGGTCAGGATGCCTTCCGAAGTCAATTCCAGCCTGGTCTCCATTTCGCGCTGGCCGGTTCCTCCCTCCAGAATGACAGTGCCGTCGTAATAGGTTTTGGTAACCAGAGTGGCCCCTGCTGGAGTGGTAACCGTGGTGGTAAGGCCGTCTTCGCTGTATTCAGTCCGAGTCACGCGTCCAAGAACATCCGTCGTGGCAATCGTTCTTCCCAAATTGTCATACTCCGTGCTTTCCGTCGTCGTCATGGGACCCACGTCCAGGCAGGCCGCCAACAGCCGGGAACGCGAAGTCGCGGAAATATCCGCGGGCCTGAAAGCCCTGGCAAAGGAATTAAAGGTTCCGGTCATCGTCCTGGCCCAGCTTAACCGTGGACCGGAGACGCGCGCGGGAAATAGCGTGGGCGTCCCCCGTATGTCCGACCTGCGCGAGTCCGGTTCCATTGAGCAGGACGCGGACATGATAGGCTTGCTTTACCGTTCCGACTACTACGCCGAGGACGAGGACCAGCGGCAACAACTCGCCGGACAGGCCAGCCTTCACCTCGCCAAAAACCGCAACGGCCCCACCGGGGACGTTCCGCTTCACTTTGACGCGGAACTCATGCGTTTCATCACCCGCGAGCCTGAAAAAAAATAGTGTCCCATTTGGGACACTTTACCCTTTCCTTTCCCACCTCCTGACCCTTCCGGATATTTAAGGTTCCACCCTTTCGTCTATTTATGGTTGGTCACACTGCTTCTGATTAATTTCCAGAAATCTTGAATAGGGTATAGATGGAATCCGTGTTTAGAGTGAACATGATTTCAACTTTTGAGGTATTGTTAGATTGGACGAAAACGGTGATGGTTTCTTTTGCCGATTTTTTGTTGTTAAAAGTACACTCTAGAATTCGAATAATATGGATTTGTAGTTATTTCTTGTTACTGAGGTCAGGAAGACAAAGTTTTTTATTTTCAACTCTCCCATACTTTTTCTTATCTCTTTTGAAATCATCATATAAATAAATTCAATAATTTATATTTAATTTCATGAAAGCTCAAAGGTGGAGAACCTGCAAGGAGTGATTGGTTCGATTTTACGGAGGTTATTGGCAGGGTTTATGTTTAATCTTTGAAAATTCTGAAATGATGGCACAGTTTTATGGAATGAAAGTCGTTGCGCGTTGTCTGACTAAAAACAGTCCTTCCCGTTTTAAAAACATGCAAATATCATTGTTGACCTTGCTGGTCCTTCTTCTCCAGACTTTTTCGGCCATGGCGCAGCAACCGGAGGTGCAGAGCGCCGCCAGGGACGCCGTGGAGTGGCGGCACCATATCCATGAGAATCCGGAATTGTCTTTTGAAGAATACAAGACGAGCAATTATGTGGCGGACCTGCTTGCCTCGTTCGGCCACATTGAAATTCTGCGGCCTACGAAGACCTCCGTGGTCGGCATTCTGCGCGGCGGAAAGCCCGGGAAAACCGTCGGCTTCCGGGCGGACATGGACGCGCTTCCCGTGCAGGAGGAGACAGGATTTTCCTTTGCCAGCAAAACACCGGGCGTAAGCCATGCCTGCGGGCATGACATGCACACGGCCATGCTGCTGGGAACAGCCAAGGTTCTTGCCTCCATGCAGAAGGAATTGCCCGGCACGGTGTATTTCATTTTCCAGCCCGGGGAGGAAAAATCGCCCGGGGGCGCCCTTCCGATCATCAAGAGCGGAGTTCTCAAAGGCGTAGACGCCATCTTCGGTGCGCATGTGATGCCCAATGAACCTGCCGGGTCCATCGGCATTCTGCCGGCGGGGGCCGCCTCTTCCTCGTCGGACGGTTTTTTCCTTACCATTCAGGGGAAGGGTTCCCATGGCTCCATGCCGCAGCTGGGCGTGGACCCCATCGTCACGGGCTCTGAAATCGTGATGGCACTGCAAACGGTCGTCTCCCGCAATGCGACGCCCGGGGACATGGCCGTGATCACCGTGGGAAAATTCCAGTCCGGCAACGCTCCCAACGTCATTCCGGACAAAGCGGAGCTGGGAGCCTCCATCCGTTCCGTAACGCCGGAAACCCGCAAACTGCTGGAAGAACGCACCCGGTCCGTCATCGACCATGTATGCAAGGCCAATGGAGCGCAGTACAAGCTGGATTACGTTCTGGGCTATCCGTCCATCCAGAATAATGCTGCCCTGCGGGAACTGGCGAAGAAGGCGGCCGTTGAAGCCGTGGGTGAGAAGAACGTTTTTGATTCTCCCAGAATACCGGCCAGTGAGGATTTCTCCTATTATGCGCAGGTAGCGCCCACTTATTTCATGACCATCGGTTCCGGGGACGGCCCTGCGAATCACAATCCCGGATTCAAGGCGGACGACGGAGCGATTCTCAACGGAATCAAGGCGGAGGTCCGGATGATCCTGGATTACCTGAACTCCAAATAAAAGGAGGAAGGCAACAAGGGAAAGGCCCCTATTCCTGGCCGGAGCAGCGGGCGGCCTCCTGCATTTCCCGGATGCATTCCTCCATTAGCGCGGCGTCTATTTCATGGACGTCCTTTCCCCGGCCTATCCCGGTAAGCATCAATACCGTCAAATGGCCGCCAAGGTGCTCACGGAAGGCTTCCAGGCCCTTCAGCACTTCGCATGCGCCATCCTCCGTCCTGCGGGAGAGCAGAGGGTGGAACACGGGCAGTCCCAGGGCTTTCAGTACGGAGACGATTCTTTCCGCCTCCGCAGCAGGCAGCCATCCCTTCCTGACGGAATAAAGGATATCCAGGCACATGCCCACGGAAACGGCTTCCGCATGGCCCAGCGTGTAGCCGGACATGGTTTCCATGTAATGGGCGGCCCAGTGTCCGAAGTCCAGGGGGCGGCTGGAACCCAATTCAAAGGCGTCTCCACCTCCGGCGATGTGAGCGGCGTGCAGCAGCGCGGAACGCTCCACGGCATATTCCAGCGCGTCCCGCTCGCAGGCGGCCAGCGCGTCGGCGTTCGTTTCCAGCCAGTCAAAGAAGGAGGCGTCTTTTACCACGGCCACCTTCACCACTTCCGCCAGGCCGGCCCTTTTAAGGGAGAGGGGCTGGGAATGAAGGAACAGGAAGTCGTTAAGCGTGGCCCAGGCTACGGCGAAGGTGCCCAGGTAGTTCTTCTGCCCCATGAAGTTAATTCCGTTTTTGACGCCTACGCCGGAATCCGCCTGGGAAAGGGTGGTGGTGGGCACGCGCAGCAGCCGGATGCCGCGGTGGGCGGTGGCGGCGGCAAAGCCCGCTACGTCCAGAAACGCCCCGCCTCCCACGGCAATGATGTAGGAATGGCGGTCGATGCCCGCTTCCACAATGTGGCGGAGGGCCTTTTCCCACGCGGCAAAGCCGGTTTTGGCCGCTTCCCCGCCCGGAACGGAACGGCAGCCGGCATAGGCCAGTTCTCCGGCGTTCTTTTCAAAATAACGGTCGATGTCCGCCGGGAGCTGCGGATAAAACCGTTCCAGCCCTTCCTCCATGAGGACGAGGACGCGGCCTCCGGGCCTCTGCTCCATCAGGCTGGCCAGCGCATCGTTTTCCGGACGGAAGGCTCCGTGGGTAAAGCCCGTTCTATAGGGAAAATCCAGCCGGATATTCAGCGTATGAAGGGACATTTCAGAAGGAATGCAATGGAATGGCTCGCGGCTTTCCTAATCCCTGCGGAGCACGGGAACAGCCCTCATCTGGATGAAGCGGTCCGCCTTGGCGGCCTCTTTCTGGGACATGTACATGGTGTACGGCTGCTGGGCCACCTCAATGCGGTGCGTGCCGCCGGGAGCGGGCAGGTCCAGAAGCTGGTTGAGGTGCTTGAGGCTCTTTACCTGGACGCCGTTCACTTTTTCCACAATGGAGGAGTTCATCTGGGCATAGCCCAGCGTGGCCTGGGTGGGCAGCGCCATCAGGAAGACCACGATTTCATCCACGCCTTTTTTCCGGATGTCTTCCTTTTTCTGAATAGCTTCCAGCAGGTTGAGAGGGGGGCGGTTCTTGCTGAGCTTATTGATTTCCCTCATCAGGGCTCCCGTCAGGGGGACGAACACCAGACCTCCGTAAATGCGGTAGGGGGGATTGGAAATAAAGGGGGCCGGATTGATCAGATCCCCCTCCAGCGCGCTCCGGTCAAGCTTGACATCCAGCGTCATGGGCTGGCTGACGCCGTCCTTATCCTTGCGGCGGATGCCCAGCGTGATGGTGTCCCCCGGCATGGCGGAGTCACGGAACAGGACGTTGGCGGAAACGGGGCCCAGCGCGGGGTCCCTGATCAGGCCTTTGCTGTCCAGCGGAATGCCGTTGACGCTTTCCACCACGTCTCCGGGACGCACGCCTGCCTTGTAAAAGGAACCGTAGACAGGCAGTTTCACCACGTAAAAGCCGCCGCCGGTTTCCGGAAGGCCCAGGAACTTGCGGAAAACGGGGTCCGTCAGCTCCGTGACCTGGGTGCCGTCCGCCGGGAAGCCGGTGTAATTGCCGGACCGGGCCTGTTGGAGGAACCGGGAAATCATGGTATGGGTCACGGCCAGCGCCTTCTGGGCGGAAGGATCGCAGCTGGCGCTGAGAGCCACCAGTTTATTATCCCTCATGATGGGGTTGCCTGCGCCGCCTTTCAGAGGCGTGACGGAGGATTTGACATTGTACAGGACAAAAGGTTCGCTGTTGGTGAAAGGGCTGGAGCTTTCCGTTGCCAGAAGGGTTCCGGACGTAGTGATGGGGAGGCCGTCGTCATTGAACTGCCAGAAGGTCACCTTGTCGCCCAGGCGCGGGGCGTTCCCCAGCGTGACGGGCACCAGCTTGTCCAGGAAGGCGGCGTCTGCCTCGTTTTTCAGGCGCAGCAGGGCAAGATTGGCTTCCGGGTCAAAGGCGGTCACGGTCACGGGAACCGTTTGGGAGCCGTCCGCGGAGGTCACTTCCACGAAGCTGGCGGAATAAACGATGTTGGCCGCCGTCAGAATATTGCCGTCCCCCAGGTAAATGCCGAAGCCCTGGCTGTACGCCGGGTTTTCCTTGCTCCACGGCTGGACCATGGCATAGCCCTGGTTGGTGGCGTTAATGCCTACCATGGAGTTGGTGGGAGAAGGGAGCTGCGCCGGAGCGGCCGTTTCCTCCACCTGTTCAGGCGGTGTTTCCGGCTGCTGCCCGGGCTGGGGTTCGGGAGCGGTTCGTCCGGCTTCGCGCGGCTGGCAGCCGCCGAGCAGAATCAGGGAACCGAGGGCGAAAAGGGAAAGAATTTTCATGGCGGTTAACGGGCGGGGTTGGTGTTCCGGTCAGGCTGGCGGCCGGGAATGGCGCTGTCCAGACGGGCGTTTTTCGGGATGTTGTAGGTTTTGGAGATGCGCTTGTTGGCCGCCTCCATGGCCTTGCCTTCAAAGATCAGGGGGCGTTCCCCGTTTTTCAGTTCAATAATCACGTATTCCGGCATATTCTTCGGATAAAGGAGTTCGTAGGCGTGGGTGAGGCCCTTGACCTTCACGCCGTTGATTTTTTCCACGATGGCGTTGGAGATGGAGCCGGACAGGCGCGCGTTCACTTCATCGTCCAGCACCTTGGTGATGATTACCATGTCTTCATGGTCCACGCAGCCGCCGTCTTCCTGGTAATCCCGGATATCCAGGGCGACGTCCAGCATGGAGATGTCCGCCGCCGCAAGCACATTGCGCTGGATGGGCTGGAACACCAGGCCGCCGAAGACGATATAGCGGGGCATCTTGTCGTATTCCGCCATCAGCAGATCCTTGGAGAGAGAGGGCTTCATCACCATCTCCACCTTCATGGGCTTGCCGTCGCGGATGATATCCAGCGGGAGCCGGTCATCCTTGAAGCAGCGTTCAATGAGCTCTTTCATGCTGATTTTCTGGCCGTCCAGCTCAATCATGGCGGAGCTGTCCACGTCGTAGCCGTCCACCTTCATCAGCAGGTCCCCGTTGCGGAGCACTCCATCGGCGGAGGAGCCCTTGAGCACTTTGCCGATCAGGACGCCCTTCTCGTCGTCCGGCAGGCCGAACGCCTTGCGCATGGCGGGATTCAGGATGGGCGCGGCCTGGATGCCCATGTCCACGTAGCCGTCATAGACGCCGTCCTTGATGTCCTCCAGAAAGTGGCGGATGACGGGCGTGGGAATCACGTAGCCCGTGTTGTTGGCGTTGTTCAGGCCCTGGAAGGCTACGCCGATGACTTTGTCCCCCATCAGGGCGGGGCCCCCGCTGTTGCCCGGATTGATGGCGGCGTCCACCTGGATGGTCAGGTGTTCCGTGTTGCGGGGGTGGGCATATGTGGTGAAGTCGATGCGGGAGACTACGCCGCGCGTGACGGAAAGCCTGTTGCCGCCGATGGGGTAGCCGATCACCCTCACCTCGTCTTCCAGGTGGGGCAGGTTCTTGCTGAATTCAAAAGGCCGGATGCCCTTGAAGGGCTTGGGGTCGTCCGCTTCCAGCAGGGCCAGGTCCGCATCATGGGCGATGAATTTGACCCTGGCGGGAATTTTGCGGGAATCCCCGTACATGGAGATGTAAATGCGTTCCGCGTTGCTGACCACATGGGCGTTCGTCATGAAGGCGTTTTCCCCGATCAGGAAGCCGGTGCCGATGCCGCCCTGGTAGCGGCCCGTATCCCATGGAGTGGCGTAGTCCGGCGTCAGGGAATCCACTTCGATCTTCACGACTCCCTTGTATTGGTCATTGATGGAAACGACGGGGCCGGACATGACCTTGTCCACCCCGAAGTCTGAAATGGAAACGGCCGGTTCATCCGCGTAGGAAAAAGCGGCGGCGGCCAGGACTGCACACAGTCCTTGGAGGCAGGTATGGAAGTGCATGGTGGTCTGTAGTGAAGAGGTAATGTTGTGAAAGTAAGTTGGTTATAGATTGCTTTTCCGGCTTTGGGTTGCCAGGCTTTCCTGGAAGGAGTTGACTTCCTCCAGCAAGGAAGAAAAACGTTCCGTCACCTCGTCGTCTACCTGGCTGCGGCGGATGTCCAGCGCGGCTACCGTCTGGCGCGTCTGTTCCACGCACAGGGCCATGCGGGCGGCCATGGTGCAGTAGTCCGCATCGTTTTCCTTCTCCTGGAGCAGGCAGGAGAGAATGCGCGGGGTGATGTAGCGGATGCAGTAAAAAATCTGGTTCAGGGGTTCCGGCGGTTCCGTCCGGTTCCTCTGGGATTTGTTGATCTCCCGGCTGAACTGGCGCTGGCACAGGTCCGTCAGCTCCATGACCTGCTGGAAGAGGGGGTGGAACATGCAGGACTGCACCTCCTGGGCCTCCTGTTCGTTGAGGATGTCAAAGAGGCTGAGCATGCCGGTGCTTTTGCAGGAACACGGAGTGCCCGTTTCCTCCGACTGGGCGATGTTGTCAAGCACGTCGTCCCAGCCCATCACAAAGGCCAGGCGGATGTCTCCGGTGGGGTTCAGCCTGTATTTCTGGAACACTTCCTGGTAGGCGATGGCGATGGCTTCCGCCTCCCGCAGGCGCTTGTCCCAGTGGTGGTCGGGCAGGTTGCCGTCTTCCTGGGTATTGGCATAGGTTTTGGACCATTCCTTCACCTGGGTGCGCAGCATCTGCTGGTTCGCCATGATCTGAACCTGTTCCTCGCAGGAATCCATGATCCATTCGGGGAGGGAGACCTTGATGGAAAAGGCCGTGCTTTCCAGCAGCACCATGTCGTGGTGGCTGGTGAACCATTCCAGGTACAGGGAGTTTTCCATGGTTTTCTTCCCCTTGACGGGCATGCGGCGGCTGGCCGTCATGTCCCCCGCCACGCCCCGGATGTTTTCCGGGAGCTGGGTAAGTTCCGCAGGGAGCATCCGGGGGGAGGGGTTCCTGAAATCGACCAGGCATCCGGCCAGATCCTGGAGGCAGTCCCCCTGCAGGGTGATATTCACCGGATGGGGCATCCCCATAAGCTGCAGCGCAAGCTTGACGGTTCCGCGTTCACGGTTGTCCAGCGTGCCGTAGTGGACGTAGTCTGTAATTCTGAAAATCATATGGGGAGGTGGGGGATAGAGGGGGGTAGGGAGAGGTCAATGTTGAATCAGCAGGAGGCTGTTACCTGGGGCAGTTCCGCATTTTTCTTTTCCACGGCATCCATGTTGACAAGCAGTTCTGCAATGGAATCCCAGCGGCCCCGGCTCAGGGCTTCACGGGCTTCCGCCGGCATCCGGATGGGGAAGGAACCTTCCTTCCAGGAGGCTGTCATGTTCAGGAGGTCGATCGTCACTTCCGTTTCCGGATGATCGGAAATGTACCGGGTCAGTGCGGCAATGTCATCCGCGGACGCGCACACGCAAGGGAGGCCGATGCCGGTGCTGTTGCCGAAGAAGATTTCCGCAAAGGATTCCGCGATGACGGCTTTGATGCCGGAGCGTTTGATGGTTTGCGGAGCGTGTTCGCGGGAGGAACCGCAGCCGAAGTTGGAGCCGCCCAGGATGATGGAAGCCCCCTTGAAGCGGGGATCGTCCACCGGATGGGATTTGGACTGTCCGTTTTCGTCAAAGCGTTCGTCCCAGAACATGACTCCCGCCAGCTCGTCAAACGTGATGCATTTGAGGAAGCGGGAGGGGATGATGCGGTCCGTGTCCATGTCCGGTCCGGGAACGGGAACGCAGGTGCCGGTGATGGAGGTGAATTTGGTCAGAGACATAAAGGAAAAAGTTGGAAAGTTAATTCAGGGAAAACACGTCGCGCGCGTCGGAGACCTTCCCGGTCAGGGCGGCGGCGGCCACCATGGCGGGGCTCATCAGCAGGGTGCGCCCGGTGGGGCTTCCCTGGCGGCCCTTGAAGTTCCGGTTGGAGGAACTGGCGCAGAGCTGGTCCCCCTGGAGCTTGTCCGGATTCATGGCCAGGCACATGGAGCAGCCCGCCAGGCGCCATTCAAAGCCGGCTTCACGGAAAATGTCCGCGATGCCTTCCTCTTCACACTGCCTGGCAGTCATCTGGGAGCCGGGAACGGCCAGGGCCCGGATGCCGGGAGCCACATGGCGCCCCTTGATAAGGGCGGCTACTTCCCGGAAATCCGAGATGCGGCCATTGGTGCAGGAGCCTACGAAGCACACCTGCACCGGCAGTCCCTTGAGGGGCATGTCCGCGGGGAATTTCATGTATTCCAGCGCCTCATTGATCATCTTCCGTTCGTCGTCGTTCCTGGCGGAGGAGGGGTTGGGCGTGCTGCCGCTGATGCCCGTGTTCTGGTCCGGGGAAATGCCCCATGTCAGCGTCGGTTCAATGGCGGCTCCGTCAATCTCCACGATCTCGTCGTACTCTGCGTCCGCATCGGAAGCGAAGCTCAACCAGCGTTCCACGGCCTTGTCCCAGTCCGCGTCGGTGGGGGCGAACAGACGGCCCTTGATGTATTCCACCGTGGTCTGGTCGGGGTTCACGTAGCCGCAGCGGGCCGCGCCTTCAATGGACATGTTGCAGAGGGTCATGCGTTCGTCCATGCTCATGGCGTCTATTACGTTGCCGCCGTATTCATAGGCGAAGCCCAGGCCGCCCTTGGCGCCCAGAAGGCCGATGATGTGCAGGGCCACATCCTTGGCGCGCACGCCGGGGGCCAGTTTCCCGTTCACGTTGATGCGGCGCACCTTGAGCGGGCTGAGGGCCATGGTCTGCGTAGCCAGCACGTCGCGCACCTGCGTGGTGCCGATGCCCATGGCAATGGAGCCGAACGCGCCGTGCGTAGCCGTGTGGGAGTCCCCGCACACGATGGTCATGCCCGGCTGGGTGATGCCGAGTTCCGGGCCTACCATGTGCACGATGCCCTGGAGGCCGGTGGGGAGGTCGAAAAAGCGGATGCCGTTTTCCGCGCAGTTCCGGCGCAGTTCCTTGATCATGGCGTCAGCCGTAGCGTCCGCGAACGGTTCCGCCTGGTTGTCCGTGGGGATGATGTGGTCCACGGTGGCAAAGGTGCGTTCCGGGTGACGCACGGTTAGGCCCAGGTCCCGGACCATTCCGAAAGCCTGCGGAGAGGTGACTTCATGCAGCAGATGTGTAGCGATGAACATTTGCGTTCTTCCGTCCGGCAGGATGCCGACGGAATGAGCGTCCCAGATTTTTTGGAAAAGTGTTTTCCCCATAACTGGTATAAGCATCCGTCCGTTCGGGAACCGCGTCAAGATGCAAGGACGTATTGCTGACACGGTCTGTGTCTTACAGGAAGTGTTTTTTTGAACATTTCCCCTGCATTCATGGTCTGAAATGGCCGCTTCCCAGCCTTTGGCGCATTTCCGTCTTCAAGGGAAGAAGGATTTTTCATGCTCCCCGGCACACTCTGCACCTTTTGAATTCCGGTGGAATTTTTCCTTCCACAGTGTTGCAAAAGCGTTTCCGAACCGGTCCAGCAGGTCGTCCTTCTGCCCGGATTCCGGCATTTCCTGTTCCAGGCAGGTCATCTGCACGCCCTGGATGCCGCACGGAGTGATTGCCTGGAAGGGGGGCAGGGATTCGCGGGTCACGTTGAAGGCGAAGCCGTGCATGGCGATCCATTTTTTCACCCCTACGCCGATGGAGGCTATTTTGCGGTCCTCCACCCATACGCCCACCAAACCTTCCCGGATGCGGGCCTGTACGCCGAATTTGGCGCAAGCTTCAATCAAGGCGTTTTCCAGGGCGGTGACGTAGTTGTGCAGGTCCCTGCCGCAGCGGTTCAAATCCGTGATGGGGTACCCTACGAGCTGGCCGGGGCCGTGGTAGGTGGCCTGCCCGCCACGGTTGATTTCATGAACGGGGAAGGGGAGCGCGGAACCGGGGTGCAGGCTGGCGTGGTCGCGCGTGCGCCCGATGGTATAAACCCCGGCATGTTCCAGCAGAAGCAGGTCATCTTCCCGTTCCGGGTCTTCCTGATGGGCCCGGACCAGTTGTTCCTGAAGTTCCAGGGTTTCCTGATAGTCTGCCAGGCCGGGAATGCGGATGATGTTCATGCTGCGGAGGGGCAACCCCCGGTAAGTGCGGGGCTTAACGCGTTCTGCGCACCTGCTGGCCCAGAGCGGTGCGGTACTGGCGCACGGCGGCGGCCAGGGAGGAGGCCATGAAGTTCTGGTAGCGCTCCGTGGAGATGAGCAGAGCTTCCTGCGGGTTGGACATGAATCCGCCTTCCACCAGAATGGCTGGGTGCTTGATGGTGCACAGCACGGAATAGCGGGCGCGCTTGATGCCCCGGTCAACCATGGAGATGCCTTCCTTGATGGCGAGCGGCCCTTTCAGCATGTGCCCCTGCACGGCTGTAGCCAGGGCGATGTTCATGCTGTCCTGGGAGTTGCCCTGGAGGGCGTCCTGGCGGATGTTGCGGGACATGGAGGAGGAAGTGCCCGCAGGGGCCAGCGTGAAGGTTTCCACCCCGCGGGCGGAGGGGCCGCCGTCATTGAAGTGGATGCTGATGAAGATGGCGTTGCTGTGCCTGTTGGCGATGCGGACGCGGTCCTGGAGGGTAATGAAGTTGTCCGTGTCACGGGTCATCACCACCTGGTAGCCCATGCCCTTGAGACGGTCCCGCAGTTTTTTGGCGACGGAGAGGTTGATGTCCGCCTCCCTGCTGATGCGGTTGCGCGTGCCGCTGTCATGGCCGCCGTGGCCGGGGTCAATGACTACCGTATTGAAGCTGCGGCGGTTGGCGATGTAAGTGGGGCGCAGGACCGGGTCAATGATTTTGTGCAGGTCCATGTTGGAGACCATCAGCCCCTTGGACGGATGGTCCGCCACGGGATAGGAAAGCACGAACTTCATGTTGTTCATGAACATGTCCTGGCTGTGCGCCTGCATGCGTATCTGGATCTTTTCCGGCACTTCGTAAACTTTCTGCCGTCCTTCCGTGCGTTCCCGTGTCAGTTTGTAATGGGTGCGCACCTCGGACATCGGAATGTACTGCACGCCGTTGATGGTTTCCGGGTTCCATCCGAAGGCCGTGGACAGCGTCAGCAGAAACATGCCCAAAACGCCGAGCACGGCTGCAAATGATGTGCGAGAGGTCGGATACATAGGACGATATCGCGTCCAGACTAACGGATTTTTCATGACGCACAAGAGAAAAGTTTCCGTGAAAGATTCTTTTGCGCCTGCCTCCGGAAAGGGAAAAGGCGGCTCCCGGAAGGGGGAGCCGCCTTGAATGAGTGGGAACAGGGAAGGAGCCGGATTATTTGGCCGCCTTCTCGTCCATCTTGGCCTTGACCAGTTCTTCGATTTCCTTGTACAGGTCAGGGTTGGACTTGAGGGCTTCCTTCGCGGCGTCCCTGCCCTGGGCGATCTGGCTGCCGTTATAGCTGATCCAGGAGCCGCGCTTCTGGATGATGTCATACTCCATCGCCAGGTCCAGCAGGCTTCCCACGGAGGAGATGCCTTCATTGTACATGATGTCGAACTCGCATTCCGTGAAGGGGGGCGCCACCTTGTTCTTGACCACCTTGATCTTGGTGCGGTTTCCGGCTACGGAGCCGTCGCTGGCCTTGATCTGGCCGATGCGGCGGATGTCCACGCGCACGGAAGCGTAGAATTTCAGGGCGCGTCCGCCGGGAGTGGTTTCCGGGTTGCCGAACATGACGCCGATTTTTTCACGGATCTGGTTGGTGAAGACGCAGACGGTGCGGGCCTTGGAGATGAAGCTGGTGAGCTTGCGGAGGGCGGCGGACATCAGGCGCGCCTGGGCGCCCACCGTGGAGTCTCCTATTTCGCCTTCCAGCTCCTGCTTGGTGACCAGCGCGGCCACGGAGTCCACCACGATGACGTCAATGGAATTGGAACGCACCAGGGCTTCGCAGATTTGCAGGGCTTCTTCCCCGGAGCTCGGCTGGGAGACCAGCAGGTCGTCCAGGTTGACGCCCAGGCGGGCGGCGTACTGCGGGTCCAGGGCGTGTTCCACGTCAATGAACGCGGCCAGGCCGCCGGCTTTCTGGGCCTGGGCGATGGCCGTCAGGGTCAGGGTGGTTTTACCGGAGGATTCCGGTCCGTAGATTTCCACGATGCGGCCGCGGGCGAAGCCGCCCACGCCCAGCGCGCGGTCAATGAGAAGATTGCCGGTGGGGATGACGTCCACTTCCATCTTGACGTTGTCTCCAAGGCGCATGATGGCGTTTTCTCCGAAGTCTTTCTGGATTTGGGAGAGGGCCAGGTCAAGGTTGCGCTTGCGGGCCGCTGCCAGTTTTTCCGCTTCGGGTGATAAAGGTGTTTCGTTGCTCATAATATCGTGGAAAGTATAGCTTGCGCGGCGTTATTGGCAAGTGTTCAATAGGTCTTCACGATCTCATTTCCCGTTGAGAAAGAATAGAATTCTGACATGGGGGAAAACCTGTGAAAACCAGGTGTTTCGCTCGGGAGGAATTGAGGAAAATATGGGAGAACGTTCCCGGGAGAAGGCCGGGAACGGGGAAAAACCGCTTCCGGGAGGGGACGCCGGCACGGCGTCATTCCTCAATCGGTTCCGCAAGGGGGATGTCCTCGTAGGAATCGTCGAAAATGACGGGGATATTGTGCTCCGGAATCAGGTTGATGGCGCTGATTTTCCGGTGCGTCTGGCGTGCGTGCCGGAGAGCGCGGGACAGTTTTTCCACCTGGTGCTCCAGGCCGTAATGGCTGAAGGTGGCCTGGCAGTCGTTGGAGAAGCGCACGCAGAAGGACCAGTCGTTGGGCGTGGTGATGGAGACGATGCTGGGCAGGTATTCCGTCACCGTGCCGGAGAGCAGCTCAATCAGCTTCATGGGCGCTTCCAGCTCCCGGATGCCGACTCCGTAGCTGAGCTGGCCGGAGCTGGGCGGCCTGAGCGTGACGGAGGGCATGTGCCTGCCCTGGATGTAGGGCATGTGGACCTGCTCCATACAGGGGAAAATGACGCCCTCCTTGTCCGCCAGAACGCCGTATTTGGCGTCTCCCGGGTGGACGCCCAGTTCCGGGCAGTCAATCCATGCCACGGGGATGCGCGCGTCAATGTCCACCAGCAGCGTGGGATTGGAGGATATCTGGCGCTTGACGGCCGCCCGGCGGATGGCCGGGCATTTTTCCAGCCGCTGTTCCAGTTCCGGGGCATCCATGGAAAAGATGTTGTCCTTCGGGCCTATCCCCATGACGGCGAAAGCCTGCTCGGAGTTGAAAATGCCGTTGCTTTTCAACGTGACGGTGTCGATGGAGAGCCAGTCGTACTTGAGGATGTAATCCGTCCAGAGGAAGACGATGGCCCCGATAAGGCCGAAGATGAGCGTGTAAACGGTGACGATGTGGTACAGCTTGCGCCGGAAGAGCCAGAAACGGTAGTTCCTGCCCTTGCGCTCAATGGTTTCTTTTCTGGCCTCCCGTTCCAGCAGGAGCATTTCCGGCCTTTTGGCGGAACGGGGGACTGGCGTTGTGGCTTTGTGCGACATCGGGGGGTGTGGGATGGGCGACTCCCCGCCCTCTGTCAAATATTACGCTATTTCCGGGGGGTGGCTAGCGATAATTCCGCTATTTTTTCGCAAAGGGCCTCGTAGGACCAGCCGGCGGCAGCAGCCGCCTTGGGGAGCAGGCTGGAGGGGGTCATGCCGGGAATGGTGTTAATTTCCAGCACGAAGGGGGAGTCGTCTACCTCGCGCAGCAGCACGTCCACGCGGCCGTACACCTCCACGCCGGCGGCGCGGTAGGCCTTCAGGGCGGCCTCCTGCACCTTGGCGGCGATTTCTTCCGGAAGGTCCGCCGGGCAGATGTAATCCGTGCCTCCGCCCATGTTCATCCACGGGTACTTGTTGCTCAGGTCATAGAAGCCGGAGCGGGGGCAGATGTGGATGACCGGGAGGGCTTCCCCGTCCAGAACGCCCACCGTAAGTTCACGGCCTTGAATGAATTCCTCCACCAGCACGGTGGTGCCGTGGGTAACGGCTTCCTCCATGGCGGGGAGCACGTCTTCCTGCTTGTGGATGATGTGGACGCCCACGCTGGAGCCCTCGCAGGGAGGCTTGATGACGAAGGGAAGGGGAAGGGACGGCATCACGATGCCGCCGGAGCAGTCCAGGATTTCCGCGCGGGGGGTGGGAACCCCGGCTTCCAGAAATACCTTCTTGGATTCGGACTTGTCAAAGCACAAGGCGCTGGAACGGGAACCGGCTCCCGTATACGGAACGCCGCGTTCCTCCAGAATGGCTTGAAGGGCCCCGTCCTCGCCGAAGGTGCCGTGAATGATGTTGTAGGCCAGTTCCGTGCCTTCCGGCAGCCGGAAGTCCGGACCATGTACGTCCACCTCCGTTACGTCGGTAAACCCGGCCTGGCGCAGGGCGCCGTAAACGGACTTTCCGGAGACGAGGGATACTTCCCGTTCCGCTCCGGGGCCGCCAAGGAGAAGGGCAATCTTGAGGTCGCGCTTGAGAGTGCTCATGTTGAAATAAAATAATGAATGGGTTAAAACTGGGGTTCCCGGTCTCCGATGACCTGGGCTTCCGATTTCAGGTCAATGCCGCGGTTTTCCATGGCTTCCTTCCGGATCATGTCAATCAGGATGGTGATGTCCCGCGCCCTGGCATGGCCGCGGTTGATGATGAAATTGGCGTGCACGTCTGACACGCAGGCATCCCCCACGCAGGCGTTTTTCAGGCCCAGCTCGTCAATGAGCCTGCCCGCCGGGATTTCCTCCGGGTTCTTGAAGATGCAGCCTGCGCTGGCTCCTACGGGCTGGGAAAGCTTGCGCTTGGCCCTGGCCGCCGCCAGGAGCCGTTCCATTTCCTCCGCCGGGGCGGGCTGCGCTTCAAACACGGCCTGAAGCACAAAATTATGGGCCAGGTCCGGGATGGAGCGGTACTGGGCGTTCAGTTCCTCCTTTGTGTGACTGCGGATTTCCCCGTCTTCATCCAGGCAGACGACGGAGACGAGGTTTTTAATCATGTCCATGCCCATGGCCCCGGCGTTCATGCGGAGGCTTCCTCCCACATTGCCTGGAATGCCGTCCATCCATTCCAGGCCGCCCAGGCCGTTCTGGACGGCGGTGGAAACCAGCTTTTTCAGCCGCACTCCCGCGCCGGCGGAAAGGCGGTTCCCCTGAATTTCCAGGACGTCGAATTCGCCTCCGGAGGGGTGGATGACGGCGCCGCGCAGGCCGCCGTCCCTGACGATGATGTTGGAGCCGCGGCCAATGACGTGCACGGGAATGTTCCTGTCCCGGCAATAATTGACGGCTGTCTGCATGCCGGAGAAGGTGGAGGGCTCCAGCCAGTACTGGGCGCAGCCTCCCACCCTCATGGTGGTGTGGCGTGACATGGGTTCGTACAGCTTGCCTTCCAGGGATTCGCCCGCGGTGCGTTCCAGATCCTCCAGCAGAGCCAGGTCGCGCGCGATGCGCATGCCGCATTCGTGGACGTTTCCGGCCCCCAGCGTCAGGAACAGGTCTCCGGGTTTCAGCGCGTTGCCGATGGCGTGGTGGGCCGTGCCCAGGTCGGGAAGATAATGGGTTTCCACCGGGCCGTGCCTGTGCATGGCGTCGATGATGGTCTGGCCGCTCACTCCTTCAATGGGCAGTTCGCTGGCGGGGTAAACGTCCGCCACAAAGACGAGGTCCGCCGCCTGGAGCACCTTGCCGAAGTCGTCCGCCAGCATCTGGGTGCGCGTGTAGCGGTGCGGCTGGAAGTAAACCACCAGGCGGTTCGGCTGGAGGGAGCGGGCGGTCTGGAGCGTGGCGGCTATCTCCGTGGGATGGTGGCCGTAATCGTCCACAATCCGGATGGTGGGGGAAAGGTATTTGGTCTCAAAGCGGCGCTTGGCCCCGGCGAAGGAAGCCAGGCCGCGCGTTATCGCCGGGAAGTCCACGCCCAGTTCCGTTGCCAGCGCAATGGCAGCCAGGGAATTCAGCACGTTGTGGCGTCCGGGAATGCCCAGCTCCACGCGGCCCAGTTCCTCTTCCCCTTTCAGGACGGTGAACAGGGTGCGGCCGCGGCGTTCCAGGATGTCCGTGGCGGTGTAATCCGCACCAGACCAGCCGTAGGAAACGGAATTGGGATAGCCGGCGCATACGTCCGCTGCGCCGGGATGGGCGCGGCAGTAAATGATCTTGCCCCGCGTCTGGGAGCACAGCTGGTCAAACACGGCCTTGATTTCATCCAGGTCCTTGTAATGGTCCAGGTGTTCCGGCTCAATGTTGAGGACGATGCTGTGCTCCGGGATGTAGTTCACCAGCGTGCCGTCGCTCTCGTCCCCTTCCGCCACCAGGTATTCGCTGTCCTCGTTCCAGTGGGCGTTGGTGCCCAGCACGGGGATTTCCGCCCCTACATAGTGGCACGGGCGCATGCGGCCTTCCCGCATCAGGTGAGCGCAGAGGGCCGAGGTGGTGGTTTTGCCGTGCGTGCCGGAGACCACGACGCCCTTCTTCCCGTTCAGGATGGCCGCCAGGCATTCCGCGCGGCGCATGCAGGGAATGTTCAGTTTGCGCGCGGCGGAAAGGGCCGGATTATCCTCCCGGATGGCGCTGGAATAAATGACGATTTCCGCGTCGGAGACGGCGTCCGCTGAATGCGGGCAGGAAAAAGAAAGTCCCAGGCTCTGGAGCCGTTCGGTTTCCGTGCTGGTCACCCGGTCGCAGCCGCTCACCCGGTGCCCCATTTCCATCAGCATGAGCGCCAGGCCGGACATGCCGGACCCGGCCACCCCGATGAGGTGGAGACGTGCCGGATGTTCCCTGTCCATCAGGCGTTTGCGTAAAGTCTCAATCATGGATGGCTGCATGGTCCGTGTTTTCAATGACATTGGCGATGCGGGATACTGCATCAGGCGTATCCAGACGTAAAGCACATTCATTCATGGAGGCCAGCAGGGAGGAATCCTTGAAGACTTCGTTCAGAAAAGCCGCAATATCGTCCGGCGTGAGGGTGTTTTCACGCATCATGCGCGCCGCCCCGTGGGCCGCGAAGACGCGCGCGTTGTGCGCCTGGTGGTCATCCGCGGCAAAGGGGTAGGGAACCAGCAGGGCCGCCTTCCCCATGTGGGCCAGCTCCGTCAGGCTGGACGCCCCGGAACGGGAAATGACCACGTCCGCCGCGGCGTACGCGGTCGCCATGGCGGAACAGAACTCAATGACGTGCACATGGGGCATGTCCGCCGTCAGCTGGCTCACGCGCGCAAAATCCGCGGAGCCGGTGATGATGAGGAAGTCGCACAGGTCCGCGCACTGCCGGGCCGCTTCAATGACCAGGGAATTCAGGTTCCTGGCCCCCTGGGAGCCGCCCATCACCAGGGCCACGCGGCGGTCCTTCGGCAGGTTGAGCTCCGCCCGGGATTCATCCTTATCCCTGCGTTCCTCCATCTCCTGGCGCACCGGGGTGCCGGTGACGATGCACTTGGCGGGGTTGAAATAGTGCCTGGCCTCCTCAATGCCCAGCAACACGTTCGTGCAGCATTTGGCGGTCATGCGGTTGGCCTTGCCGGGCAGGGCGTTGGAATCGTGCACGTAGGTGCGGATGCCCTTGCGGTGGGCGGCGTAAACGGGGGGGAAGGAAGTAAAGCCGCCCATGCCGATGACGACGTCCGCATTCACCTCGTCCAGAAGGCTGCGGCTGAAACGGATGGCCTTGTACAGCCTGAGCCCGAAGCCCAGCAGGGACATGGACGGGATTTTGGGCATAGCGATGGCCTCAATGGTGCGGAAATTGAGATCGCCGTAATTCTTGCTGGCCTGCGCATCCACCTTCTTCTGGGAAATGAGGAGGGTGACGTTGTGGCCGCGCTTTTTAAGTTCCTGGGCTACGGCTATGCCGGGGAAAAGGTGCCCCCCCGTGCCGCCGCAGGCAATCACGATGTTCAGGGTGGGACGCGAGGGAGAGGGTTCAGTCATAATCTTACGTCAATGGAGCGTTCGTCTTTGCGGGTGATTTCACAGTTGGGCTGTGCACCGGTGGAAAATCTCTGAATGCTGGTGAGCATGCCCAGGGCGGCCAGCGTGAAGACCAGGTTGGTGCCCCCGAAGCTGATGAAGGGCAGCGGCAGCCCGGAGTTGGGCACGGCGTTGGTCACCACGGCAATGTTCAGGATGGCGGGGCAGAAGATGATGGCGACGATCCCCACGGCCAGGAACCGGCCGTAGGCGTCCCGGCACTGCATGGCTACGCCGATGCCCGCATAGGTCATCAGGAAATAGCAGAGCAGGACGAACATGGTTCCGTAAAAGCCGAACTCCTCCCCAAGCGGGGCGAAGATGAAGTCCGTATGGGCGAAGGGAAGCGTGCCGTGCTTTTCCGCGCTGTTGCCCAGGCCCACCCCGTCCAGGCCGCCGCGGGACAGGGCGATGGAGGCGCGGTACTGCTGGAGCCCCGCGCCCAGGCGGTGGGCGTCCAGGTCCTTCCAGGCCAGGAAGCGTTCCAGGCGGTTGGCGTTGCTCTGCACCAGAACGTACAGGGCCGCTCCGGCGAGCGCTAGGGCGCCGCCCAGGTAAATCTTGCGCGTGCCGGCCACGAACATCACGCAGAACGCGGCCAGGGCCAGCGCTACGGAGGTGCCCATGTCCTTTTCAAAAAGAATCAGCGCCAGCGGAATGCCGAAGATGACGCCGGGCATCACGAACCCCCACCAGAAGGAGGTAGTGCGGTCCCGGTACAGGGCCAGCCAGTTGGCCAGCGCCATCATCATGCAGAGCTTGGCGCATTCACTGGGCTGGAACTGCATGCCGATGGTGATCCAGCGGCGTTCCCCGTTGATCTCCTTCCCGATGCCCGGCACGTAGCACAGCACCAGCAGGAAGCAGGCGAACCCCAGAATCCACCAGATATACTTCCTCCATATCCGGTAATCTATCCGGGAGAGGATCATGGCCCCCACCAGCCCCGCGCAGGCAAAGGCGGTCTGCTTGAACAGGGGCTCGTACGGGTGCTTGGTTTCTTCCGCCCAGGCCGCCGTGCTGGATACCATCACCAGGCCCACGACCAGAAGGCAGATGACGAAAAACCAGACCAGAATCATGCAGACTTTGGAAGACATGGCGGCAGGGGCGGGAAGAGAAAGAACTTACTTCTTGGGAATCATGATCTTTTGACCGATCTTGAGGCGTGCTACGTCCCGGTCGTTCATCTTGTTGAATTTCTGGAGGGAGCGCCAGTTCATCTTGTACTTGCGGGCGATTACGGAGAGGGTCTCACCCTTCTTCACGATATGCGCCACGCCGTCCGGTTCCGTTTCCGCGGCGGCGGTTTTTTCCGGCGCCATCTTGTCGCCGGGGCGTGCCGGAATGACGAGCGTGCTTCCGCTGACAAGGCGCTGCACCCTGGGATTGACGGCTTTCAGGTCATTGACGGCCACCTGGTTGTCACGGGCGATCCGTTCCCACGTATCCCCCGTGCGCACGATGTGGCGCGCAGGACCTGCCACCGGAGCGGCATCCGGAATGTGTTCCTGCACGGCGGGAACCGGCTGCCTGTTCGGGCGCGCGTCCACCACCTGTTCCGGCTGCGTGATGGTGACCGGAGCCGCGGGAGCGGCCTGGGGAGCCTGGGGCAGAACCGCCGGGGGAGCCGCAGGAACGGGCGTCTGGGAAACGGTGGGCGGCGCGGGAAGGGCGGTTGCCATTTCCACGGTCTCCGTCGTATTCCTGAACCAGGTGCTGCGGACATAGACGCCGCCGATAACAAGAAGATGGAGAAGAAGGAGGACGACGAGCCAGCGCACGACGGTGCTGCTGGGAGCGTCATCTTCAAATTCGGAGACGCGTGCGCGGTATCTGCTGAGCTTGGCACGGAGCACGGTGCCCATTTTGCGTTTCGGACGGGTGCGTCCGGTCGGATTGTGATCGGGGGTCTTGGTCGTTTTCATGATGGTGGGTTTCTGGTGGGTTGTCAGGAAAGGGGGGAGAGGGCGTTCACCGCGTCCCGGAAGGCCTGGCCGCGCTGGACGTAGCCGGTGAACATGTCAAAGGAGGAGGTGCCGGGGGAGAACAGGACGGTGTCTCCCGTCCTGGCGCAGGCGCGGGCCTTGGCCACGCAGTCCGCCACGTCCGCTGCTTTTTCCGTGGGAACCACGGGGGAAAAGGCGTCCTGGAGCTGGTCCGCAATCTGGCCGAAGACGACGCACGCGCGCACCTTTTCCTTCAGCATGGGCCGCAGGGGCAGGTAATCCAGTCCCTTGTCCTTGCCTCCGGCAATCAGGATGACCGGGGAATTCTGGGATTTCAGCGCTGCTTCCAGCGCGTGCAGGTTCGTGGCCTTGGAATCGTTCAGCCACAGCACGCCGTCCAGCGTGCGGACGGTCTCGCAGCGGTGGCCGGGGGGAGTGAACTCCTTCAATACTTCCGCAGCCGTTTCCGCGGGAATGCCCAGGTGGCGGCAGGCCAGCACGGCGGCCATGGCGTTTTCCGCGTTGTGGCGCTGGTTCAGGGTGGTATCCGCCAGGTTCAGCAGGGGCTTGTCTCCCTCCATGACCTGCGGTTCCCGGTAATAAAGGTCCGCCGCCGGATCTTCCGAACTGAAGGTGCGGACGGGGGCTTTCAGGTGCGGGAGCCTTTCCCCGGCGCGCACGACGGCCAGGTCTTCTTCCGTCTGGTTGTCGAAGATGTGCAGCTTGGCGTGGTAGTAATCCTCCACGGACTTGTAGCGGTCCATGTGGTCCGGCGCAAAATTGAGCCATACGGCCACGTCCGGGTGGAAATCGCGGATAGTTTCCAATTGGAAGGAGCTGACCTCCAGCGCCAGCACGTCCGGCACGGAATCCCGGAGCAGGATTTCCGCCATCGGGACGCCGTAATTGCCGCAGGCGATGGCCGCCTTTCCGGCGCGAAGCAGGATTTTTTCCACCAGGGACGTGGTGGTGGTTTTTCCGTTGGTGCCGGTGATGGCGATGATGCGGCCATGGTAGAAGCGGCAGGCCAGCTCCATTTCACCGATGGTTTCCACGCCTTCCCGCCCGAAGGCCCTGACAAAGGGGCTGTCCGTCTCAATGCCGGGGGAGATGACCACCAGGTCCGCGCGGAAGGCCCTCCCGTCTTCCTCCGTGGCGGCGGCGTGCAGCGGAATGTCTTCCGGCCAGTTGCCGATGGAGGGGGAGGCGTCAAACACGCGCACCCGGGCGCCATGCTTCATGGCGAGGCGCGCCGCGGCGCGTCCGCTTCTTCCCGCTCCCAGGACGGCGATGTTGAGATTGTTGAGCTGCATGTTCGTGGTTGTCAGGCGGTGGTGATCAGGAAAAGGCCCAGGAACGCCAGCAGGAGGCTGATCATCCAGAAGCGGGCAATCACCTGGGTTTCCTTCCATCCCTTGAGTTCAAAATGGTGGTGGATGGGAGCCATGGCGAAGATGCGTTTACCGTGGCGCAGCTTGAAGCTGCCTACCTGGAGAACGACGGATGTGGCCTCCATGACGAAAACGCCACCGATGACGATGAAAAGAAGCTCCTGCGCCGTGCAGACGGCGGCCATGCCGAATGCTCCGCCCAGGGCCAGGGAGCCGGTATCCCCCATGAAGACCCTGGCCGGGTAGCAGTTGTGCCACAGGAAACCCAGGCAGGCGCCCACCAGGGCCATCATGAAAACGCTGATTTCCCCTGCGCCGGGGTGGAAGGGGATGTCCAGGGAATCCGCCATCAGCCAGTTCCCGCAAATGGCGGCAATGATGGCGTAGGAGATGCCCGTGGTGACGGAGCAGCCGGAGGCGAGGCCGTCCAGTCCGTCCGTCAGGTTCACCGCATTGGAGGCGGACATGACCACCACGACGCCGAAGGGAATGTAAACGTACCACGGCAGGTTCACCTGGCCGTAGAACGGAATGAACAGGGAGGAGACGTAGTCATGCAGTTCCACGCGGGGGCTGCCTTCCGGGTACAGGTACAGGAACGTGACGCCCGCCAGCCCGGCCAGGAACTGGATGAAGAGTTTTTTACGCGCGGAAATGCCGTCCGAGGTTTTCTTGGCCACCTTCAGGTAGTCGTCCCGGAAGCCCAGCAGTCCCAGCGCCAGGGTGACGAACAGGCAGGAGATGATGAAGGGATTGTTCATTCTGGCGCACAGCAGGGTAGCCGCCGTCATGGAGCCTACGATCAGCACGCCGCCCATGGTGGGAGTTCCCGCCTTGGCTCCGTGGAGTTCCGCCAGCTTGTGCACTTCCTCCGCGGTCCTGATGGGCTGGCCGATTTTCAGGGAAATCAGCGCGCGGATTACCCGCGGGGCGAACATCATCGTCAGGACAAAAGAGATGAGGCAGGCCAGCAGGGCTCTCCCTGCCGGTTCTGCAAGCGCCCCCGCGGGGCTGAGCTGTTCAATGAAGGAATGCATAAAATTTACTGGGGCGGAAAGGTGAGGTTCATGACTTGCTCCATCCGGGCAAGGCGGCTGCCCTTGAAAAGGACGATGTCTCCCGGCGCCGTGTGGCTGCGGAGCCATTCGGCGGCTTCCTCTGCGGAGCCGAAGTTCAGTCCTTTGGTGGATGAGTTCGGAGAAATGGCGTCCGTAATCCGGGCGGCATCCGTTCCCACGCTGACCACGCAGTCAAAGCGGAGCTTTTCCGCCGTGCGTCCCACCAGCGCGTGCCCTTCTTCGGAAAACGTTCCCAGTTCCCCCATTCTGCCCAGCACCGCAAAGCGCCTGCCGGTGCAGGAAAGCTCCGCTGCGGTGTGCAGGGCGGCCTGCATGGAATCCGGATTGGCGTTATACGTATCGTCCACTACCAGAATGCCGTTGGACCGGGTGCAGTGGAGCCTGCCGCCCGTGAGCTGCGCCCGGTTGAGGCCGGAGACGATCTGCTCCTTCGCAAGACCTGCCACCCAGCCGGCGGCGGCGGCCAGAAGCGCATTGGCCACCATGTGGCGGCCGTGGACGGGCAGTTCCACCACCTCCCGGCAGAAATCAGGAATGGAAAGGGTGAAACGCGTCCCATTCTCCGTGGAGACCGGGTTTTCCGCGCGGACGGTTCCGGAGTCAATGCCGCACTCAATGCACGCGGCGCGGGTGGACCGGCGGATCATGTCCGCATAATCGCAGTCCGCCGGGAAAATCATGAAGCCGTCTTCCGGCAGGCAGCGGGCTACCGTGCATTTTTCCCGGGCAATGTTTTCCCGGGAGCCCAGGTATTCAATATGGGAAGTGCCGATGCTGGTGATGATGCCGATCTTCGGGCGTGTCATTTCACACAGGGGGGCCAGTTCTCCCGGATGGTTCATGCCCATTTCCCACACGGCGGCCTCGTCCGCCGGGGAAGCCCGGAGGATGCTGAGGGGAACGCCGATGTGGTTGTTCAGGTTTCCCTGCGTGGCGATGGTCCGGAGTCCCTGGGAAAGAACGGAGGCGGTCAGGTCCTTGGTGGAGGTCTTCCCGTTGGAGCCGGTCAGGCCGATGGCGGTGAGGGTCAGCCCGGCACGCCACCAGGAGGCCAGCTGCTGGAGGGCTTTCAGCGTATCCTCCACCAGGATGACGGCGCAGGAGGGGTCCATCCCTTCCTCCACGCGGCTGACGACGACTGCCGCCGCGGTGCGGGAAGCCTCCGGGGCAAACAGGTTGCCGTCAAACTTTTCTCCTCCCAGCGCGAAGAAAACGGCATGGGGCGGCAGGGCGCGGCTGTCTGTGCACACGCCTCCGGAAGCGACCCTGTCAAAGGGGCCGCTGACCAGTTTTCCGCCGATGGCGTTGCAGATGCCGTGTGCCGTGAGGGAGGTCATGAAAGATGAAATGATGTGTTATGCCTGCGGGAACTCTTCCCTCTCCTTGATGAACATGTTGCGCCGCACTTCCTTGGCGTCGCTGAAATCGATGCGTCCGGTGGAAAGCTCCTGGTAGTTTTCATGGCCCTTGCCCGCAATCAGGACGACGTCCCCCAGCCGGGCCTGTTCGATGGCCGTGGCGATGGCCCGGGCGCGGTCCGGAATGATGGCGTACCTGCCTTCCGGCATGCCCGCCGTAATCTGGCTGATGATGGAGAGGGGCTCCTCGCTCCTGGGGTTGTCGGAAGTGACGATGCAGGCGTCAGACAGGCGCGCGGCCACGGCGCCCATCAGCGGGCGCTTGCCCTTGTCCCGGTCACCGCCGCAGCCGAACACGGTAATCAGGCGGCGGGAGCAGATTTCCTTGAGCGTCCTGCAGACGTTTTCCAGGGCGTCCGGCGTGTGGGCGTAATCAATGAAGATCTGGGCGCCTCCGGGGTGGGTGAACAATTGCAGTCTGCCGGGAACCTGCGGAATGTTCTGGAGGTTCGCGATGGCGTCCCGTACCGGGATGCCGGCGCAGATGACGGCCGCCAGCGCGGCCAGGCTGTTGTACATATTGAATTTGCCGATCAGGGGCACGCGCACCAGGTAGCTTTTTCCCTTGTATTCCAGTTCGTATTCGCTGCCCTTGGCCGTGGCGTGGTGCACCAGCATGCGGAAATCCGCGCCCAGGGCGGAACCGTAGGTCTTGACGGCCATGCGGCCGGAGAACATTTCTGCCAGGCGGCGGCCGTAGGCGTCGTCAATGTTGATGACGGCCACGGGCTTGCGGCGGGCCCTGGTGTCCTGCGCCATCTGCTCGAACAACTTCGCCTTGGCCTGGAAATAATTCTCCATGGTGTGGTGGTAATCCAGGTGGTCCTGGGTCAGGTTGGTGAAAATGCCCACGTTAAAATTAATGCCGGCCACGCGTTCCTGGTCCAGCGCATGGGAGGATACCTCCATGGAAACGCCGCGGCAGCCGTTTTCAAACATCTCCTTCAGCAGGTGTTCCAGCTCCAGCGGGCCGGGCGTGGTGTGGGTGGAGGGGGTGATTTCCTCCCCGTTGTCATAGGCGATGGTGCCGATCAGCCCGGCGCGCAGCCAGGACTGCTTCAGCAGGGAATGGGCGATGTAGGCCGTCGTAGTTTTTCCGTTCGTCCCCGTCACGCCTATCATGGTCATGTGGCGGGAGGGATGGCCGTTCCAGGCCGCGCCCATCAGGCTGACGGCCAGGCGGGAATCGTTCACCTCCACCCAGCTGACTCCGGCGTCCCTGGCTTCCTTCGTGCAGGGCATTTCCGCGACGACGGCGCAGGCTCCGCGGCGGATGGCTTCCGGAATGAACTCGTGGCCGTCCGCCTGGGTTCCCTTCAGGGCAATATAGCAGGAGCCGGGCAGAACGCGGCGGCTGTCGCATTCCAGATGGGAGATTTTCACCTGGGGGGAGCCGGTGAGCGTATGGGCGGGAAGGTCTTTGAGCAAGGTAAGTAGCTTCATGATAGGATTATCTGCGCGGCAGTTTGGACGGGGAGGAAGAGGCTTGGGCACGGGAGGCTTTTTTGTCTGCCTCCGCGGAAGGGGTATTCTTGGGAATGTTCATGGCCGCCGCCAGGCGGGTGGCCAGTTTCTGGAAGACCGGAGCGCATACGGTGCCGCCGCCGGGGTGGCAGTGCTTGGAGGTGGGATCGTCAATGACGATGAGGCAGACGAAGGCCGGGTCCTCCACCGGAAGCATCCCTACAAAGGAGACGGTATAGCGGTTGTCAAAATAGCCGCCCGTGGGCTTCACCTTGTGGGCGGTGCCGGTCTTGCCCCCCACGTTGTAGCCTTCAATCCGCGCCCTTTTGGCGGTTCCGTCCAGGTCCGTGACGTGGAACAGGGCGTTCCGGAGGTTCCGGGCTGTTTTAACGCTCATGACCCGGCATACTTCCACGGGGGGGGAGGGCTGGAAATTCTTGTCGTCCACGTAAATGCCGTCCACCAGCCGGGGGCGCATGCGCACGCCGTCATTCGCGATGGCGGCGTAGGCCATGGCGACCTGCAAGGGGGAGACCATCAGGGAATAGCCGAAGCTGATGCGGGAGAAGTTGACGAAGTTGCTGCCGTCCTGGCACTGGCTGTTGGTTTCCCCCGGCAGGTCGATGCCCGTCTTGGAGGAAAAACCGTATAGGTCAAAATACTTTTTATACGTGGGCCAGCCCGATTTCAGCGCAATGCGGAAGGCGCCCGGGTTGCTGGACTTTTTCAGCACGCCCGCCACGGTCAGGCCGCTGTAGAAACGGGGGGCGTCCGTGACGGGGCGGGAGCCGGGCACCATGTAGGGCGTGCAGTTGATCATGGTATCGAATGTGGCCTTTCCGCTGTCCACGGCGGACGTGACGGAAACGATCTTGAAGGTGGAACCCGGTTCGTACAGGGACTGCACGGCGAAGTGGTAGGCGCCTTCCTGCAGGCCCTCGCGCGTATTTAAATTATAGTGGGGACGGCTGGCCATCGCCAGAATGCTGCCGGTCTTGGGCTCCACGACGATAATGCAGCCGCGGGGCTTGTGGGTCTGGTCCGTGTAAAAGGAAATGGCGGCGTCCAATTCCTCCTCCACGATCGTCTGGTACTCCATGTTCACGGTCAGGCGAACGTTCAGGCCGTCCACGGCGTCCTTGAAACGGGAATCCGCGGAGGGGATGATGCGGCCCCGGCTGTCCTTCCGGTACTCCCTGATGCCGTTGTGGCCCAGAAGCTGGTCGTCCAGCTGTTTTTCAAGGCCGGAAAGGGCCACGGGCCGCGGACCGCTGTCCTTCGTCTGGGCGATGTAGCCCAGAATGTGCACCATGCATTCCGGCACGGAATAAACGCGCTTGGAAGAAGTCTCAAACCGGAACCCTTGGACGCGGGCGTTCTGGATGGCCTGGCGCAGCAGTTCCGCTTTTTCCTCGGACAGGTTCTTGGCGATGACGATGCGCTTCTTGGGAATCTCCCCGTCCTTTTCCACCGTGTTGATGATGTCCTGCACGCTCATGTCCGGCAGGAAGGGGGCGATCACGCTGGCGGCGTATTCCAGATGGGCCTGCACGTATTTTCTCACCATCTCCGGCTCATAAAGCTCTTCCAGCTTCTTCCTGGCCATGTCTACCCCTTCCGGGCCGTCCTCAGGCTCTTCCAGCAGGATTTTCGCCAGATTGTGCTCCTTGCTGCCGTCCTTCTTGCTGGCCGCCTGTCCCAGGATTTTGCTGCGGAAACCGGAAACGAGCTTCTCTTTCTCCTTGTCCGTGGCGGCTTCTCCCCAGAAGGCGGAGTGGACGGCCTTGGAATAGGCAAGAGCCCAGCTGATGGTCTTGGGATCGTTCAGGTGGTAGCCGTCCGCAATCAGCTCGGAACTCTGCATGTTGTTGGTGAGGATCTCCTCATTGGCGTCCATGATGCGACCGCGCTGGGGCAGGAGAACCTCCCGTTCAATAATGCCGCCGCTGGGGACTCCGCCCGTTTTCCGGGGGGAAACCAGTTGGAGGTTGACCAGCGTCAGCATCAGCCAGATGACCGCAGCGCCCGCCACGCCGCACAGGACGAGGCTTCTTCTGGCAAATCTGGACTTCGTGATCGTGGTCATGAACGGCTCGGCGCATTTAATTGCCTGCCGCGGCAATGCGGGAGGCGTTTTCGGAAGAAATGTATTCTACGGCTGAGGGCTCGATAGGCTGAAGGTTGGACTTGTCCTGGGCCAGCCTGTCGCGGATGGCCCAGCGGCTGGTCAGGGAGGAAGTCTTGGAACGGTAATATTCCTTCGTGAGTTCGCAGGAAGCGATCTCCTCGTTCATTTGCTTGATGTCGCGCGCGACCTGGATCTGGTCGTTTTTCAGCACGGCATAAGTGATGCCCGCCCCGCAGGTGAGGGAGGCGAAGGCAATGAGCCACATGATCATGCTCACGCTGATCTGGTGGCCGGTGAAACGCTGTTTGAATCTTTTCATGGCGGTGGCGAAGGAGAGATGGGTCAGATGATTTTTTCCACGCCGCGCAACTTGGCGCTGCGGGAACGGGGGTTGGTTGAAAGTTCTTCTTCTCCCGCAGTGACGGGCTTGCGGGAAAGCAGGCGGAAGCAGTAATCCGGGTTGGGGCGCGGAGCCGGCCATTCCGGACGGTCGATTTCCGGACGGCTCCGGAGGTCGAAGAACTGCTTGACCCTGCGGTCTTCCAGGCTGTGGAAGGTAATAACGGCCATGCGGCCCCCCTTGCCCAGCAGGCGCACGGAGGAATCCAGCAGCGCGTCCAGCGCGTCCAGCTCCCCGTTGACGGCGATTCTCAAAGCCTGGAACGTACGGGTGCCGGGATGCTGCCGCCCCTTGCGCGGAAGGACGGATTCCACCACGCGGGCGAGCTGGGCGGTGGTGGTGATGGGAGCCAGGGAACGCGCCTTTACGATGGCGCGGGCAATGGCGCGGGAAGCCCGTTCCTCTCCGAACTGCCAGAGGATGTCCGCGATCTCTTCTTCCGGGGCCTCGTTCACCAGGTTGCGGGCGGAAAAGGCGGCGCGGGTGTCCATGCGCATGTCCAGCGGGCCGTCTTCCCGGAAGGAAAAGCCGCGGGAGGCGGTATCAAGCTGGTGGGAGGAAACGCCGAGGTCCGCCAGCAGGCCGTCCACCTGGGAAACGCCCTGCTGGGCGAGGATGCTTTCCACATCCTGGAAATTGCCGGCGAGCACCTTGAAACGGGAGCCGAAGCGGGCCAGCTTCAGCGCGGCGGCGCGGCGGGCGTCCGGGTCGCGGTCAATGCCCCAGACGGTAGCGCCCTGTTCCAGAAGAAATTCCGTATGGCCGCCGCCGCCGAGCGTACAGTCCACGATCAGTTTGCCGGGGCCTGCCGCCAGCATGTCCACCGTCTCATGCAGCAGAACCGTAACATGGTTAAAACCGTTGCCGGAAACGGCTCCGTCCGTTTCCGCGTCAGCGGAGGCGGAAACGGCGTCATCCCCCAGTTCGGAAACCAGGGCGTCCACTTTGGCTTCGGCTTCCGGAGCTTTCAGGGCTTCCGTGTGGTACACGCCTTCCCAGTTCATGGAGGGGGCAAGCGCCTTCCAGGAACAGACCAGCTCGTCCACCCCCTTCTCCTCCGTCAACTCCGCAATCACGTGCACATGGTTGCGGCAGATGCTCCATGCCAGCACGCGGCAGGACGTTTCCGCCGCAAGGGCATTTGCCAGGGCCTGCGCCTCCTCCGTGCGGACATGCGTACCCGCGCCCGCGCGTAAAGAAAGCTCAACATGGCCATCAAAAGCCCGGTTCAGGCTGGAGGACAATGCGCCCAATTTGCCATAAGCGCCCTTCTGTCCCGCCAGGGACATTTCCGCGGTGATGCGTGCCTTCTCCTGCTGCCAGGCGATCATGTCCTGCGCCGGAAGGGCGTCGTGCCCCCAGAAAACAATGGAATAAGCCGTAACCTCCGCATTCAGCCCGGTTCTGGCGCCGACGCCCAGGCCGGAAACAAGCCAGCCCGGGCGCAGCGCAAGCGTTGCGTAGGGATGGGCCTGATGCGTGGGCGGAATGGTAGGGTCTGGGGGCATGAAGGGAGATCAGAGAATGCCGTAGGATTGGTTGATATCGGAAATATTGGCGTTTTCACGCCGGGAGACTTCTTCATAGAGAGAAGGTTCCCATAATTCGAAATATCCTCTCCGCGCGGCGAGCCGGACGGAGGAACTGAGCTGTGCGTGTTCGCACATTTGTTTGGGTATCAGTAGTTTGCCCTGGGCGTTGATGATGGCCTCCACGCAGTTGGCATATAATCTGCCGATGAACAGGTCGATCTGCGCTTCCGTGTAGCCGGGCGTGGCTTCTATCTTGTCAATGAGTTGCTGGAATTTTTCCCGCGTATAGGCTTTAACGGTCGGCAATTCAAGGCGCCGGCCGGATAGCAGGAGCAGGGCGCAGCCTTCGGTAGGCCTCCATTCAGCCGGAATCGCAATCCGGTTTTTGGGGTCCAGCTTGTGCGTGTATGCACCAAAAAGGTTGTCTGATACACTGCTCATCGCATGCAAGTACACTACGTAGTGACTTCAATACACTTTAATGCACCTGAAATGTCAACCCCGTACTGGAAAAAAGTATTTTTTCTTGTGTTCATGTCGTGAAAAAAAGCATTGATCCGCTCTTGCGCCGCTCCGGGACCGGTATTATATTCCGCGCATGATGCAGTTTTGCGTGTTGGGCAGCGGCAGCGGAGGAAATGCCACCATCGTCAAGGCGGGGGAAACCGTCCTGCTGGTGGATGCCGGGTTCAGCGCCGCCAGGCTGCGGGATAAAATGAAATCCGCCGGCGTGGAACCGGAGGAGCTGGACGCCATTCTGCTCACCCATGAACACACGGACCACATGAAGGGCGTGCATCAGTTCACCAGGAAATACACCGTGCGCGTCTATGCCACCCGCCATACGGCCATGTGCGTTCAGGAAAAGGCGCCGGAAGCCCCCTGGGCCTACTTTGAAAAAGGGCAGTCCTTTAAAATAGGGGATATCGTCATCACCCCCTTTGCCACCTACCATGACGCCGTGGACCCGGTGGGATTCAAGTTTGAAACGGAACGGTCCAGCCTGGGCTTCATTTCCGATACGGGGCAGGCCCCCGGCTGCGTGGCGGAACACCTCTCCATGGTGGACAGCCTGGTGGTGGAATCAAACTATGATCCGGACATGCTGGCGGCCACCCCCAAGCGGCCCTGGCCGTTGAAGCAGCGCATCGCCTCCACGCACGGGCACCTTTCCAATGAACAGGCCTGCGACCTGCTGAGGCGCATCGCCCATGACGCCCTGAAAAACGTAGTGCTGGCCCACCTGAGCGCAGAAAGCAATTCTCCGGAATTGGCAGAAAGCCTGATGCGTGCTACCCTGCATGACATGGGACTGGCTTCCACCTCCCTGTTCTGCGCCAGCCAGGACTCCTGCCTGCCGTGGATACGGGTCTGCTGAATCCGCCTCTTTCCTTCCTCCTGCCGCCATGTTCCTCTCCATCTGTGAAATCATGAGCACGATCATTGGAGCCCTGGCGGGATCCATTGCTTCTTCGCGCGTGAAAATGGACCTGTTCGGCGTGATTGTCTGCGGCACCCTGGCGGCCCTGGGCGGAGGGACCGTGCGCGACCTTCTGCTGGACATTCCGGTGTACTGGACGCTGCCCTCCGGGGAAATCTTTGTCCTGGCCGCCGTCGTCACCAGCCTGGGAACCTTTTACGTGGCCCAGAAATACCCGCCGCCCATGGGCACCATCCGCGTGGCGGACGCCATCGTTCTGGCCCTCTTCGGCATGATCGGCACGGAAAAATCCTACCTCCACGGCTATACGCCCACCGTTTCCGTGATGATGGGCATCTGCACCGGCGTGGCGGGCGGCCTGCTGCGCGACGTGCTCACCGGAAACGTTCCCTACGTGTTCCGCCCCGGGGAACTGTACGCCACCGCGGCCCTCCTGGGAGGCGTGGCGTACGCGGTGCTTTACTACTTCGGGATCGACTCCTCCACCTGCTTCGTGACGGGCTTCGTGGTCACGCTCTCCGTGCGCCTGGCGGCCATCCGCTGGAACTGGAACCTGCCTTCCTACATTCCCCTGTTCTCCCCGGAGGCGGAACCGGAAGCCATGGAGGAAGAGGAAAAGGAGATTCTTTCCGGGAAACCCGGCGGACGGTAATCCGCGCTACTTGTGGAAGCACCCTTCCATGCAATAGACGGAAAGCTTCTCCACCGTACCGTCCCGCTCGCAGCAGGAGCGCATGTTGCAGTGCGGGCACAGTTCCCGCACATTTGCTACGTCCAGGGTTCCCCGTTTTTCGTGAAGGGAATAAAGGTACTTCAGGTATTTCCCCTCCGCGATGCGGTGGTGGCTGTCCTTTTCCTTCAGCCCCTTCCATTCGTACAGGCGTTTCCCGCCCTTGGAGGAATTGCAGGACTTGCATACCCTGACAACGTTATCCATGATATCTTCTCCCCCGCAGTCGCGGGGCAGGATATGCTCCGTGGTCAAATTCTTTTTTTCGCCGCAATAAATGCATTCTCCGGGATGTTCCATTTCCCTGACCCATTCGCGAACGGAGGAAGACCAATGTATGGTCCCTGCGCAAAGCTCCTTCCACTTGCTCATAATCATGCCGTAATTGGCCTTTCCGAAGCCGGAAGAAGAGGCAATGATTTTGGCATATTGGTAATAAATGATTTGGCGGACGGATTTGACGGCGGGAGGAGGCATGATGAGGATATAAAAGCTGCTTGTTGAATGATGCTGTCCGGATTTTCCGGAGCTTTACTTGCCCAGGCAGAAGGAGGAAAAAATGGCGCCCAGCACGTCCTCCGTATCCACGGCTCCGGTGATTTCCCCCAGATGCGTCAGGGCTTCCCTCAGTTCCAGAGCCGTGAATTCCGGGCTCTCCTGCCGGGAGATGGATTCAGAAGCCAGCCGGACATGCTCCAGGCACAGGCCCAGTTCATGCTGGTGCCGGGCGTTGATGGCTACCAGGGAGCTGCCCGTTTCACCGGGCAGGGAGGAAGCGAAGGCCCGGACGATGGCTTCTTCCAATTCCTTTCTGCCTGCTCCGGTGGCGCAGGAAAAACGGATGCCGGGAACGGCCTCCCAGTCCGGGTGGATTCCCAGGTCGCACTTGTTCAGAATCAGCAGCCGGGGCGCGGTACGGGCGGCCGTGGGGAAAGCCTCTGTCCGGGGCGCGGAGGCGTCCGCCACTTCCAGAACCAGGTCGGCGGTTTCCAGCGCCCTGTTGGTACGAGTGATGCCGGCCTGTTCAATCACATCGGAAGATTCCCGGACGCCTGCCGTGTCAATCAGCCGCAGAGCCAGCCCGGCGAGCTGGATGGATTCCTCCACCGTGTCCCGCGTGGTTCCGGCGATATTGCTGACAATGGCCCGGTCATACCCCAGCAGGGTATTCAGCAGGCTGGATTTTCCGACGTTGGGCGGTCCGGCGATCGCCGTGCGGATGCCTTCACGCAGAAGACGGCCGCCCTCGGCGGTCCGCAGCAGCCCGGAAAGCTTTTCCTCCATGCTCCGGAGCCGCGCCAGCAAACCGGAAGCGGTGTCCGGGGAAATATCTTCATCCGGAAAATCAATGTAGGCCTCAATATGGGCCAGGACGTGAACCAGGCTGTCCTTCAGTTCGTCCACCTGGGAGCCGATGCCCCCGTCCAGCTGGGTTTGCGCGGCTTTCAGGGCTAGGTCGCTCCCGGCGGAAATCACGTCCATCACGGCCTCAGCCTGGGTCAGGTCCATGCGTCCGTTCAGGAAGGCCCTCTTCGTGAACTCGCCCGGTTCCGCCGGGGAAGCTCCGCACCGGTACAGGCGTTTCAGCAGGCGGTCTGTCACCAGCATGCCGCCGTGGCAGGAGATTTCCACGGTATCTTCCCCCGTATAACTGGCCGGGGCCGGGAACCAGGTGATGAGCGCCTGGTCAATGGCGGTTCCCTCCGCGTCCAGAATGCGGGCCAGCGTTGCCCGGCGCGGCTGGAGGCGTTCCGTGAAGGCCGCGGGGGTGCATTGTTTCAGGATGGCCATGCAGCTGGGACCGCTCATGCGGATGACGGCAATGGCTCCCTGTCCTGCGGCGGTGGCCTGCGCGGCTATGGTGCGTTCCGGGTCAATCATGGTTCTATGGATTCAAAAAAACCGCCCCCGAGCAACTTGCCTCCGTCGTAAAAAGCGCAGACCTGTCCCACGGCCAGCGCCCGGAGGGGCGTGTCAAAGCTCAGGCGCACCTTTCCTTCTTCCAGATATTCGCAGGAGGCCCATTCCGCCTTGGCGCGGTAGCGGGGCTGCGCCATCACGCGGGAGGGCAGGGGCGCCAGCGTATTGGAAATGCCGCCGACCACCGCATGGGCCGCATACAGTCCCTGCGTGGATGCGTCTTCATACCCCAGGATCAGGCGGTTGCGTTTGACGTCCTTCCCCACCACCACGTAGGCGATTCCCTCCCGCGGTGAGGCGACGCCGTGGCCTTTCCTCTGGCCCATGGTGAACAGGTGCAGGCCGTTGTGGGAGCCGAGCGTCTTCCCCTCCGTATCCACGATTTTGCCGGGTTTATCCGGCAGGTAGTGGCGCAGGAAGTCGCTCATCTTCACCTGGCCGATAAAGCAGATGCCCTGGCTGTCCTTCTTGCGCGCCGTGGGAAGGCCGTATTTGTCCGCCAGCACGCGGACCTCCGGCTTCAGCAGGTCCCCCAGGGGGAACACGGCGCGGGCTGTCTGGTCCGGGCGCATCAGGGACAGGAAGTAGGACTGGTCCTTGTTCGGGTCCCGCCCGCGCAGGATGAAGGAGCCCTGCGGCGTATCCAGCCTGCGGGCGTAGTGGCCGGTGGCTACGGAGTCAAACCCCTGCTCCAGGGCGTAATCCAGAAAGACGCCGAACTTCATTTCCCGGTTGCACAGCACGTCCGGATTGGGCGTGTATCCGGCGCGGTAGCCTTCAATCAGGTAATTCACGATGCGGGCGCGGTATTCGTCCACCAGGTCGATGACCCGGAATTCAATGCCGATTTTTTTGGCGACGGACAGCGCGTCCTGAATATCCTGCTCCCACGGGCATTCGCCGGGAATGCCCTCGTCATTCACCCAGTTTTTCATGTAGGCCCCCACCACGTCATGGCCCTGCTCCACGAGCAGGGCTGCTGCCACGGAGCTGTCCACCCCGCCTGATAAGCCTACAAGAATGCGTGCCACGATGCTGAAAAAGAGATGAATATAATGAAGCGGCCTGCTTTTGGAAAGCCTTTCCCGCCTGCCTCTGTAAACCAAAGATGCCCCCGCAAGCCAAGACAAAAAGCGTGGAAGACGAATATCCGGGGCGTAACCTGGGAAAACAAGAAGATGCCTTACAGTCTTTTTATGCAGGAAAGGGTTTGCACTAGTGACGCTTTTGTTGTCCGGATTTGGATGCCTCTTTAATTTTTCTGTTTGGGCAATCCTTTGTAAAGGTAGGCCGCTTTCGGCACCCGGCCGACGGTTCTGTCCAGCAGGGCCGGAATGTCCTTGTCCCTGTATCCGGCCAGACGCAGGTATTTTTTAACCTCCTGGGCCTTGGTCGGGAAGCAGGTCATCAGTTCCCTGATAAATCCGCGTTCTTTGCTTTTGATGGCGAATTGAGCGTTGTTGCTTCTCGAACTCAGCGCGCTTGTCTTGTTGAACAGCTTGGTATCGTTTCCTTCTGGCATTCCGGAGGCATGGTCGATGAGCATGTGGGCGAAGATTTCCGTAGCTTCAAAAGCATAATCTACCTGGCTGTGGAATTGTTTGATGATCAGAGCTTTTGCGGATAAATAAAATCGAAGGGCCTCTTCCCTGCCTGGGAGGCTGCTATTCTTGTCCGTTAGCGCAAGGAAAGGGATGCTGTTCGTGAAAAACTCTTTTGCGTGGTGATCTACGCTAGTGTAGGTAGCAAGCCATTCGACATTTTCGTAATCGTTGAGGTCAATGAACGGGGCCTTGGCAATCAGATAGCACAGGAAAAGCCCCTCCGTCAGCTCCTGAGGGGTGACGTCCTTTTTCCGGTAGCGGTTGGCTTCTTTCAATATTTTATCCGCCCCCTGGTAGAACGGAATGATCTGGCCACTGTCCAGCAGTTTCTTAAGCCGCAGGAGTTCCGGGTTTTGCTTGTTCAGATTCCTGATGGCGGAAGGAAGGGGGAGCTGGTCCTGCTCCGGAGAGGCTGAACAGGGAAAAGACAGCGAGTAAAGGACGAATAACAGAAGGAAGGGATAAGATTTATTCATGATGCTAAAAACAGGAGGTTATGGATTGGCGGTAGAGTCGGCATGCAGGGCGTCGTCTGCTGTGCTGCGCGTGACGGTGCATCCGAATTTGGTGATGCTTACCTTGATATTTTTCAAGCCCCTGGTGGGGGAGTCTTTATTGGTTTCCCTTTCATCTTCGTACTCAAAACTGAAATCCTGGGAATACGTGTCATTGCCAACCTTGCAGCAGTCCTTGCCGTCGGCGTGTACGTACCACCCGCAGGTCCATGAAAAGGAATCGGGAAGTTTCATGTCCTGCAAGTGCTGCAAGCGAATATCCTTCTCCTTGTCCCATCTCCAGCCGATGTTGTCATGATGGTGGGCATTCAGGGCATTGGGCCACATCAGCTGTTTTCCCGGGGTATGCACCGGTTTGAATCCTTCCGGGTCTTCTGCCCGTTCCATGATGGGAACATTGCTGAAACTGACCGCCAAGGGAAGAAAAGTCACGACAAGCTTGGAGGAAGCTCCCGGTCTGTCTTTCTCCTTGTCCCGGGGATGTTTTTCCACCCGTTTCCCGGAATGTTCCGCTTTAATGTCAGAGGGAACGAGAATGCTGAAAACGGAGGGTTCTCTTTTCGGCAGTTCTTCATCAAGGCTGGTTTTAACTCGAACCTTCAGGTTAGTATCCTCGGTAAGGTTTCTGCTGATGGTCAGCGTAGCTTGATTAATATCGTCATTTGATTTCTCAATGCTGGCCGCCTTCTCCGGCTCCAGGGACCATTCAAGGGAATCCGGGTCTACGTCCCTAACTCTCTTGCCGTTCAGGGCCAAGGTGACCACTTCTCCAATACCGACTTTGGTGCGTTTCCTGTCCTCGTCCTGGTCTCCTTGGTCGAGGAGGCATTGGGGAGAGACAACCTTGGTTTCCGATTCGATGTACAGGGAGCGGTCATCCGTGGTGGGAATGTCTTCTGCATGAACAAAGGTTGCCAGGGCATGCAGAAAAATGCCGGTAGAGGAAAGGCGGAAAGAGGGAAAGTTCATGCCAGGGTGCGAGCTGAGGAGAGTTATGCTCATGATAGTCTTCCGCCCCTTTTAATGTCAATGCATCCAAAAATATGTTAGATACAGTTTGCCGGGGGAAGAAACGGGCGGTTTTCCGGATGTTTACCGTCCTAGGAGGGGGCTAATGCTCCAGCTCCCGTATGATGCATTTCGCCAGCTCCCGGGGGGAGGCGGAGGGGGCAGCCGGAAGTTCCCGGAGCCATTGCTCCCGTTTCAACCAGGTACGCTGGCGTTTGGCGTATTGCCGGGTGGCGAGCGCCAGTTTCGCCTGACAGGTTTCACGGGTGATTTCCCCGCGCAGCAGGCTGCGTATCAGCGCTAGGCCAAGCGTGCGTTCCGCCGTGGCGGAGCAGGGGCCCAGGGCAGCTGCTTCCTCCACGGCCCCCTCCTGCATCATGCGTGCGGCGCGGAGGGCGATTCTCCCGTCCAGTTCCGGAACTTCCCTGGTGATGACCCAGCCGGGCCCCAGGGGCGGCTTCAGCCAGTTCCGCTTCCAGAAGGAAAGGGGTTTTCCTCCGGCAAGGACGATTTCCAGGTTGCGTTCCACATACCGCCGGTTGGAAGAATTGGTCAGGGCTGCGCCTTCCGGGTCCAGGGAAGCCAGCCTGGCGTGCAATTCTTCCGTGGAACAGTCCGCAAAAGCGGCGCGGAGGGCAGCGTCCCCCGGCGGCGCTTCCGACATGCCGTGGGAGAGGAATTTGAAGTACAGTCCGGAGCCGCCCGTGACGATGGCCGTTTTTCCGCGGGCATGGATATCCTCCACGCACCGCATGGCGCGGTGGTAGTGTTCCGTGGCGTCCCAGGGCATCCGGGCCGGAATGATGGATACCATGTGGTGGGGAACGCGTGCCCGGTCTTCCGGGGAGGGAGCCGCCGTTAGAATGGGAAGCTCACGGTACACCTGGTAGGCGTCCGAACCGACGATTTCCGCACCCAGCATTTCCGCCAGTTCCACGGCCACGGCGGATTTTCCCGACCCGGTGGGTCCGGCAAGGAACAGCGTAGCGGGAAGGCCTGTAGTAGAAATGCCGGGCATGGCGCAGTCAGGATTTTTCCGGATGCCTGAGGCGTTCGGGCAGCGGCTTGTTTTCTGCGGGATTGCCGATCGCGAGACAGCCGGAAGGCACATCCCTGGTGACGACGGCTCCGGCGGCTACCACGGCTCCGGAACCGATGGTGACGCCTTTCAAAATGATGGCCCTGGTTCCGATGAAGCAGCCTTCTCCGATGTGAATGGGCTTGCCGTGCCCGGGATTTCCCCACGTGCTGCCCCAGCTGGCGCCGCTCCGGGGATAGTGCATGTCGTTGTCCAGAATCAGCGTGTCTGCGCCTATCAGCGTATGGCGCCCGATGTGGATGCCGTTGACGCAAACCAGGGTGGCTCCGCTGATGCCGCAGCCGTCCTCCACGGTGATGCGGGCTTCATTGGAAAGGGCCGCCAGGCAGGCATGGTGGGAAAGCACCGGATTCATCCGCGCCATGGAGTGGATGGTGACGCCGTTGCCGATGGTGATGCAAGCTCCCGGGAATTTTTTAATCCGGGGCAGGCCGGACAGGATGACGCCCGTTCCGGTACGCACTCCCCGGAGCTTGAGCAGCAGGCAGCCTATCTTTGAAAGGAACCGAATAATGAGCTTTTTTATCATGGGAAGAAAGGCGAAAACAAGTTTTCTTTGGAAGCTCCGGAGGTAGAAGAAAAACCTGCCTGTCAGGAATCCGTGTTATTTTCCTCTTTCATGTCCAGCAGCGAGCCATAGACGTCCATAAAGTCTTGGGAAGTAGTTTGAATACTGAGCTTCCTTTTTATTTCCTCTATTCCGTATTTTCCCATGGCAATGGATTTATCCAGGGATTCCGTCACGGCAAGGACGGCTTGGCGAATGGCTTCGCTGTCTTTGACTGGGAGGATGTATCCGGATTTGCCGTCTTCGACGTATTGTTTGCTCCCGGCATTGACCGTAGTGATAACCGGTAATTCCATACAGCGGGCTTCCTTGACAATGGTGGGTCCTGTATCGGCCAGAGTTGGAAGTAACAGGCACCAGGCCGTTTCCATCTGCTGCCTGAGTTGCATCCTGGATAGTTCCCCAAGCCAATGGATATTGGGAGGGCATTCGGAATTTAGCTTGGTGCGTAGTTTCCCGTTTCCTGCAATATAAAGGTCTACATGCGCCAGGGAGGGATCTTTAAAGGCTTCAATCAGAAAGGGAAGACCTTTACGTTCGTTCAGTGATCCTGCGAACAGGCAGGATGGCCGTGTACTGGGAGCGCGTTTCTTTTCCTGGAACTCGGACTCAATGCCGTAGTCGATAAGATGGATGGAGGCTGCCGGGTTGAGTTTCCGGACACATTCCGCAGCCCATGGTGATTCACATGTAATATGCTGGTATGCCGGAGTTGTTCGTTTTTCCCAGAATGCTTGAAGGTGCGCCAGAAAGGGCATTTTACTTTCCCGGCAATAGGCATGCAGGGCCCCCTGGTATGATAATAATCGGGAATACGGCTGGTTCATGCATGCCTTGGCATATGGAAATTCAATGCCCCATGCATGGACCAGGGCTGGTTTCAGGGAATGGAGAAGAAGGCGTATTCTTTTAGAGGCAAGAAAATGCCCGCTTAAAAGTCCCAGAGCCAAACTTGGATCAGGCAGAATGTGAATGGTCTGGCCTTTCAGTTGCCGGACGGTATGGGCCTTTACATATTTTTTGAGAGTAATCCAATGAATTTCATAGCGTTTTTGATGAGCCAGATCGCAGAAAAAAGCATAAATCCATGGAATCAAGGTGTGGTCTTGATCTTGAAACTCTTCAGGAAGCAAGCGTCCCAAAGGCATGTTTGCCAAAATGGCGATAACAGGAAGAGATGACCGATTTTCCATATAAAAACAGCAAGGACTATTAATAACGCGGACGAATTGAAAAGTCCAGAAAATGCGCAAGTATGATGATGAGCGCCTTGGCTGCGAGCAAGATGAAAAAAAGATTGTGTCTGTTTTCTATCTGGAATCCCTTTTTTAAACTGATACAATAATGGTCTTTCTTTAAAACGGGAGACTTGGTCTCCGCAATCTCCTATTGAAAAATTTTAACGCGAAAATTCTCATAACTGAGAAACTTGGCTGGTCCGGAAAATGCAATGATGAAAATGGTGAGAAGGCGTTTTACCGTGGGATAACGTTCGTGAGGAAAATAGCCGGGGCCGAATTCATCCCATGGAATCAATTCAATCCTTCTGCTTTGGGGTACGGGAGGAGGCAATGGAGCTGAGCAGGTCTTCCCATTGTTGATATACGACTGATGGGTCATACTGTTCCTGCCATTGCCGCAGCCCCTCCTGCCCCCGGCGCTCCCGGAATTTTTCGTCCGTCAGAGCCCCCACGGTTTTTTCCAATGTGGCGGAGGATGTTTTTTTCAGGATGATGCCTCCCTTCAGGGTGGAAACGGCTCCCACATCGGGAGCAAACCATGGGATGCCGCACGACATGGCCTCCAGAATGCAAAGCGGCTGCTGCTCCTGATAGGAGTAAAGGAAAACGGCGGCGCTCTCCATAATGGCGGCTTCCACCTCCGGACGGGGAAGATTGTAAAGAATCCTGAATCTGGGATCGTCCCCAATAGCCTGCTCCATTTGCTCAGCGTAGGAATTGCGTTGCGGAACAAGGAAAAGGAAAACGATGTTGTCCAGCTTGGTTTGCTTTACATGGCGAATAAACAGAAGCTGCCGCTTCGTGTTGCAGGCGCTGGCGGGGCACGTGAAAACGGGAGCGTGGGACAATCCGTATTTTTCCCGGAAGAAAGGAACGGCTTGTTTCAGCGCCGGAAACGTGTTGGGAATGCAGACGTAACGGGAAAGATTCAGTTTGGAGCAGTAGTAATAATCGAACCCTTTGAAGGGCGTTCCATAGGAGTCAAGGAAAACAAGGCGGTTTAACGGGGATTCCCGGTGTACGTTCAGAATGCCCCTGCGTATTTGGAAAAAGGAGCAGAGCCATTTTTTCATGCCGAAAAAAGGAGGGTAGTCCACGCGGAAATAGGAACGGAGGTTGGTGGGCATGCCGTGGGAACGCAGAAAAAAGGGAAGGCGCTTTTCCCGTGCGCATGCCAGCAATTCCTTCCGGCACCAGCCCGACCAGGAATGGTAAACGATAAAATCCGGCTGGATATCTTTTAAAAAAGCGTCCAGGTACTCCTTCAAGCGGTTGGTGTCGTCCGTCAGGGAATCCGGCAGGGCCGTGATGGGGCAGCATCTTGTGCGGGAAGGATCCTCCGGCAAATCCTGCTGGCGGGTGAGAACGTGAATGTCCCAGCCTCTGGAGCCCAGGCTGTGCGCCATTTCATAGGCCGCCATACTCACGCCTCCTTCCCCGGGAGGGAAGGCATAGGCGGCAATCAGAATCCTTCCTTTGCTCACGGGCGGTAATATAGATGGAAGAGGGAAATAAAACAAGAATGCTTTATGGAACAATGTTGGATAACTGGTATGGAGCAGGTTGTGGCTTATGGATAAAAAGATGTTGATGCAGTGGAATGTTGTGCTAGATTAATGCCGCTTTTCATGGCCGTATGACTGGCAGAATATCCTGTTTGTATTTTACCAGCCGGATAAATGAAACCGGGTATGAATGATTTCTGTATTTTTTGTTTTCTCGTGAAGAGAGGATAAGTCCATGGAATAAATGGTATGAAGGAGTCTCGCGTAAAAAAAAGCCTGTTGAATGCCCGGGTGAACCTCATTTTTTATGTTCTGATTCTCATCATTTCATTTTTTTCAAGAAAAGTTTTCCTGAATTGCCTGGGCGCTGATTTCGTCGGTTTGACGGGAACTTTAATGAATCTGCTGAATTTTCTTAATTTGGCGGAGCTTGGCATAAGCACGGCTATCGGATATGTGCTTTATAAACCTATTTTTGAACATGATGAGGCCAGAATTAATGAAATTATTTCTGTTCTGGGTTACATGTACCGGTGGATAGGGCGCATCATTATTGCCGCCGGATTGCTGCTTTCCTGTTTTCTGCCGCTGATCTTCCCTTCAACGGGATTTTCCTATGGAATCATCTATTTTGCTTATTATTCTTTTCTCGCCTCTTCCCTGATTGGGTACTTCGCCAACTACAGGCAGACTCTCCTGGGGGCGGACCAGAGGAATTACGTGGTGGCCTTCTATTTCCAGACGGCCTCCATAATCAAAATTTTATGCCAGATATTATCTGCGTGGTATACGGGCAGCTATTATCTATGGATAATGATAGAACTGCTGTTCGGCATTATTTATTCCTTCATCCTTAACTGGAAAATTAATCAGGTATATCCCTGGTTGAAAAGCAATGTGGCTCTGGGAAAGGAACTGTTCAGGAAATACCCTGAGGTTATTAAATATACCAGGCAGCTCTTTGTACATCGGCTGGGTTATTTTTTCCAGTTCCAGGTCACGCCGTTTCTGGTTTATGCATTTGTTTCCCTGCAGATGGTCGCCTACTATGGCAACTATTCCACCATCATGGATAAACTGTTCCTCCTGGTCAACAACCTGCTGGGCAGCACGGAAGCCAGCGTGGGAAATCTGATCGCGGAGGGGAATGCGGAAAAAATCCGCAAGGTGTTCAATGAATTATTTTCCCTGCGCATGCTGATAGCCGGGACAATCTGCTTTACCCTTTACCAGCTTCTGGAGCCATTCATCACGCTTTGGCTGGGAGCGGGCTACATCCTCCCCCGGGAAATCATGATCCTGATCATCATCAACCTGTTCATCACTGTCACGCGGGGTGCAGTGGATCAATTTTTATACGGCTACGGCCTGTTCTGGGATGTCTGGGCGCCCATTGTAGAAAGCGTGATCAACATTTCCGTAGCAATTATCGGAGGTTACCTATGGGGATTGCCCGGCATTCTTCTGGGGGGTATTTCCAGCCTGGTGCTTATTGTTGGCATTTGGAAACCCTTCATGCTGTACACTTGGGGATTCAGAAAGAACGTGATGAATTACTGGCTCCAATTCGGTTACCAGCTGGCGCTGATTCTGATACCTATGGTGCTGATGAACTGGATTTGGAAATATTCCCCCTTGCAACCCTCCGGGTCTTTCCTGAACTGGTTTGCCTGCGCCTTCCTGATGGTTGTTTCCTATGGCGTCATAACGATTCTTTTAATGTATTGCTGTACGAAAGGCATGCGTGGCATGGTACATCGTGGACTGGCAATAGCGGGGACGCGGCTGCTCTGGAAGAGGAAAAAGTAAGCGTTCCCTATGGGGCATTATAAGGATTTTTTACTTCCTTGGCAGGAAAAATAAGTGCAACTCTTTTTTATTCATATATTCAGGGTAACTGGTTGATTTCCACGACAGCGGTCTGGGCATAGTGGTGGCCGACAAAAACCCACACTTGCCGGGGTTGCCCGGTCGTGTTGGGGGCAAGCGTCAGGGTGATTTGGCCGCCGCCGGCTGGTATCTGCTCCGCGGATTGGCTGCACCATACGGCGGCGGGGTCATGCCCGCACATCGTGTCGTTAATGGCGTACACAGCCTCCGCCAGCGTGGAGGATACCGTCAGCGTTACTTCACCGCCTTCCGCTCCCACCTCCAGCGCGGAAGCCGTCACCTCCGGCACGGGCTTGATCGCCACTCCGTCCATGACCACCTTCCCCAGGATATCCCTGGCCGCCGTGCTGCCGGGCAGGCTGCCCGTGTTCACCCGCATTCCGGCCATTCTCAACCCTGTCTCCTGCGCGCTGGCCACTTCATGGGCTTTGACTGTTGCTGACAATACAGCCGTATGGCCGCCGCCGCAGAACCGCGCTGTCATGGGCATGACGTATTGCCCGTCGACGAACAACTCCCACCTGTTTTCAACGTAGGGATGGTCTGCCGCATGCCGGGGCGCCATTGCTACGGCAAGATAGGTGGCGTTTGGGACCAGCGCCCACACATACCGGGCTTCCCCGTTGCCGCGCCCGTAATCCGTGCCGCGAATCAAGCAGGATGCAGAACTGCCCAGGTAAGACTTGCCGTATAAAGTCGCCTGCCAGGCGGGCGTCATATCATAACCGTTGTAATTATTAACGGAATTGAGCAGAGGAAACCTGTAATCCTGCCCTGTCCCGGCATGGTCATAATTGCACCAGTGAATGGGATGCGCATAGCATGGCGAGGACGGGTTTGTGGTGCATCCATAGCCATGTGTGGTGCTTCCCAGCATGATGGACGCCTTGTCCGCCCCCGTAATGCACCATGCCGCCGCCGCCGCAAAACTGGAATCTTTGTAGGTTCCCAGTGAATGAGCAAATTTCCAGGGCTTGGTGCCCACCCCCAGCAAGGAAATGCCGGAGGCGGGAGTCATTCTAATGACATGGTCATATAGTTCATTTTCAATGATGCCTTCCTTGACGGATGCATTGGCGCTGGAATACTTGTAAATGCTGAGGGATTGCATGCGCGCCAGCAATGCCACCCATGACGGAACGGCGGCATAGGAGGCGCTGCGCACCAGGAGCCATTCCCGTCTGGCCTGCTCTTCGAGCATGGAGTCCCAGGACAGGGCCTCCTGGGCCGTGGCAGGCAGCGGCACGCGAACGCCTCCGTTGGCGTTGACGGTGCCGGCAAAGGTTCCGGACTCCGCCATCATATTTTTTAAAATGGCATCCTCTCCGGGTTGAACGCCGTCCTGGACAAACAATCTCGGGACGGGCGTTTTAAAAATCTGTATGACAAAAGCGTTTTCATCGGATATTTCTACCGCATCCGTCGGAGCCACAAAACCGTATTGGCCCGCTTTTCCTGCTTCCAGAACAAGCATGAGATCCACGCTGGAACTTAAAACGGCATGTACTGTACAAGCTTTTGTACAAGTCATTACATAGGAACTTCCTTTGATAGTGTCAACTTTCATGAATAAACTAATTTTTAAAATACTCCCTACTTGCCGATACGGTCATCAGGTATAAAACGTTGACGCATTCTTGCACACGCTTTGCTGGCCTGCTTTGAATGCGTGTACTGCCAGAACTGGTTGGCGGAAATAGTCACCGTGGAACCCGGTCGTGGAAAACTAATGGAGGCATCCGTAAAATGATCTTTTTGGACAAGCCGGAAAATCACTATACCGGAATCTGGGCGTGAAAAGGGCTTCCATGAAAAACCCTTTGTACGCAAAGCTAAAAATCAAAAGGAAAAAATGGGCTTATTCTGCTTTCGTAATAACGTTTATGTGCGGGAAAGACAGGCAAATTCTGAAGCTGTGGCTTCGGATCATCATCAGCCGCGGAATGAAAAAGACATGAGCTTCGTGCATTTGAAGCATTTGCAGCCATGGAAATCCCGAGTGGACAATTTCCTGACTCGGGGAAATACCAAGGAAAAAAGGAATACGGATGGTATCCCGAAAAAAAATGGCTGATATTGGCGTTCCTTAATAAAAAAGCGCTCTGTAAATCGGTTGCTTCCTGGTCATCGGGAAAGGCAGGAAAAGCTGGCGCAATCCTACTGGTGTTTGCCCTGCAAAAGCCGTTTGCCCTTCCCCAGGAGGCATCTCATTCGGGAAACAAACATTCGGGCAGAATCATTTTGCTTTCGGAAATCCCGGATATTATCTTTCCACGGAGATTTTTTCCAATACTTGTAGAACAGCCCGTTATCCTGACGCAGGCTATTGGGCTGCCAGGGCTTGGGATGCCCCCAGTAATGAATGATGCCGGGACTGGTGGCGGCTTCCAACAAATCCTTCGGCTCTAGGGGATTATTCTCGAAGCTTTTTATTCCTTCCCAGCGGATCGACCAAATGGCGCCGTCGCAGATGTTCCACATGGGATGGAGCAAGAAAATACGTTCTTGATAACATGCGTTCAAAATATCCTGATCCTGCCAGGAGAGATGATGGATGTTGCTTTTCGCATAAGATAAAACTTGGGCTTCAAACCGTTCTTCACGAATTTTCTTAACATGATAAAGAACAACGCCTGCATTGATGTAAATGGAATCCCTGCCCAGATTCATTTCCCGTTTCCAGCGTGAGAAAAACTCCTCAGTCAAATGTTCCGTAGTGAAAACGCCGGCGATGAGGCAATCTCCGAACTCGGTTTCATACATGGAACTGATATCCCGGTTGAAAATGGTATCAATATCTACATACAGGGCGCGTTCCACCGTGGCGGGAAGTTCCCCTGCGAGGCCAAGACGGTAATACGTCGCTGCCGACCACTTGGAACCAACGGGAAAATCCTTGTATTTATCCTTCATGTCAATGAAGTGTAAACTCAGGCGGTAAGACCGTTGCAGAGAATTTAAACGAGCCGTATTATCCTCGTTCAAACCGTCTGTCATGATGTAAATATCGGCATGAACGTCGGCTGGTAAATTCTCCATGAGGGAAACGATGCTTACCCCCGTTCCCAGCGCTCCCTTATCGTCTGTAGCGTATACGATGTTCATGGTAAAGGTCCGGCATGGACTATGGCAGGTGAAGAAATGGATCTGCGTTTCCCATCCGCGTTACTGGTTTCTATTGAGAAACAACATGGATCTTCCCATTCTTTCCAGGCGGTCCAGCCAGACGCATAAGGAAACGGTTCTATTCATGAGCGCAGTAAATGATTGTTCCATTCCTTCCTTTGCAAAACATGCCTTCGCATAGGCGTCAAAATAGGTCCGGTTCAGGTAGGGATGCGTCACCTTCCTGATTCTGCCCAGCAAGGAGGTCCTTTCCTCTTCGTCAAGAGCCAGCAACCTGTTGGAATGCAATTCCCTGATGATCAGGAAATGAACGGCGAACTGCCATGTGGGTTTTTTCATGGCTTCAAGTTCATTCAGCAAGGGCGCAAGGAGCGTATGAATGGAGACATGCCGGTAATTCACATCATGCATGGCGGATGATGCCCTTTGCCGGTAAATTGAGGTGACGGTTCCTCCCAGCCCGATCAGGGCTGTCTGCCTCATGCACCGCGTCCAGTACAGGTTGTCTTCTCCATAGGACATATTTTCCTCCCAGGACGGAAGTTGAAACGCAAGAGATGAACTCAGGATAACATTGCTTGGGTGCATGAATAGCAATCCCCTTAACCCCAATTTCCGGATGAATACAGGATGGGATGGGGGACGTGGCGCTATGTTGGCCAACTCGTCCAGGATGTGACGGTTGGAATAAACCAATATCTCAGGATGAAGATTGAAAAAATTAGCCGCCAGCGCCAAATGTTCTGGGTACCAGTAATCGTCCCCGTCCAGAAAAGCGATATAAAGGCCTTGGGCTTTCTTCATTCCTGCATTTCGTGCTCGCGAAACGCCGCCGTTGCGCTGGGAAATAAGATGAATTCTTTGGTCGTGAAAAGATTGGATGATAGAAACGGTTCCGTCTGTAGAACCATCGTCAACGATAATAATTTCAAAATCCTGAAATATTTGAGCCAGTACCGACTGAATGGTAGCAGCAATATATTTTTCCAGGTTATAGGCTGGAATAATAACGCTGAAAAATGGCTTCTGCATTTAGGAAGGAGATGGAACGCTTTTGGAGCTGGACGGGAATCCGGATGTGGAGGAAAGACTTCGCGCTGATTCTGGAGTAATAACAATCGGTAAATGGAGGAGGGAAAAAATCCCTCGTGACGCCTTCATTGTTAATCAACGCATTGATGGACCAAATCATAGCGGATTAAGAATCCGTGATTAATCAACGCCGCCATAAAAGATGCGCATGATAGGGAACATCAGGATGATAGGAGAATCTTTTTAATCCCTGTTATCCCCGTCATCCTTATATTCCCCATTACCCCTAACAAACTTTTTCCCAGATTTTTCCGTTGACGCCGGATTCTTAATCCGGTACAAACGTGACGCCTTATCTATAAGTACTGTGGATCATAGTCCATCTCGGGATTCACATTTCCTTTTCCGTGCCGCTTTTCTTCATGAATCCTCCGGAACTCCCCTCCATCAGCATTATTCTGACCGGGCATAATGAGGAATATTGCATTGGAGATGCCATCCGGAGCGTATTCGGGCAGGATTACGAGGGGCCGGTAGAAATCATCCTGTCTGATGACGGTTCTTCCGACGGTACTTTTGCAGTCATGCAGGAAATGGCGGCGGAGTACCGGGGACCGCACCGTGTGGTATTGAACCGGAATGAAACCCCTCTGGGGCGCGGGCCGCATATACGGCAGGCCGTGGAGTTGGCCACCCATGAATGGATTCTCCGTCAGGACGGAGATGACTGTTCCTTCCCCTGGAGGTGCAGGATTTTTGCCGGAGTGGTGACGGAGCATCCGGATGCCGTGGCTGTCGTCAGCCAGATGACCCGCGTGTATGAGGAAGCCGGCGTTATGTTCGAATTCCCGGCGTTTCCTGCTGTTCCGGAAGAGGCCCCGGTGATCAGGCTTCAAGAGGGGACTTTCTCCTCCACTGCCCATTACGGAGGCAGTATGATGATCAGGAAAAGCGCCTGCCAATGGGGGCGCTCCCTGCCGATGACGGACAATTTTGAAGATGACCTGATGGGATTTCATGTGTGGCTGCAAGGCAGCATCTATGAATTGCCGGATGTCTCCCTGTACTATTACAGGTTTGCCGTCAAAAATATTTGTGCCGTCAACAGTGCAGCGCGGTTTGCCAGCATGAAAACGGCTGCGGCCTTTGAAAAAAGGGATCGGCTGATGCGGCGCCAGTTGAAGAAAAGCAAGGAAGCCGGCCTGGAACTGTGTAAGGACTTGTTGAAGGGCCGCACTCCGGTTTTCCGTTCGCGGGAAGAATTGCTTGACGAAATGGAGGAGAGAAGAAAGGCGATACGCTGCATTGATCAACAGCAGAACTGGTGGAACTATTCCTTCCGCCGCAGGTGGGCGCTAAGGAAGCCGGGATGGATGGGCATCGTCCATTGCTTGCCGCAAAAGCTGTATCTGCTCTACATGGTCTTCTTTTTCAAGCTCAGGAAAGTGAAAAGAGCCGTTTGCGGAGCGCGGTAGGGGGTGCCTGAAGACCCCGGATGGAAAGGGCCCGCCAGGGCAGGGAAAAGCTCTTGGATAAAACCTCCGTGAAGTGTTCATGGAACCATGTTCTGCATGGCTGCTTCCTCTGCTGCATGGGGAATAGCGTGTGCAGGTTTGAGTGCGTGGAATGGGAAAAAGGGAATGAATGCGTATTCATGCGCGAAAAAGAAGAAGGGGAAATCTTGATACCGGTCATTTGGCAGATAGGGACGCAGGGGGATGAACTGCATGCAGGGAAGGGCGATGCATAATCTTTGTCGATAGGTGAAAGCCTCCGGGAAGCGTCTTTTCAAACCGAAGGGATTGATCGGAGGGATGTAGGGAAAAAATGAAGGAAGTGCCGTATTTCATGGAATCATCCTTCTTTGGTTATCCGGAAAAACAGGAATCAGGATAGGAAAGCAAAAAGCATTTTATGTTTTGTTACTAAAAATGAGAACTGATGGCTTAACCGCGAATTTCTAATCCGGATTCAATAAAAAATACTTAATATAAATGGTGACAGTTGAGGGGAGGCAATCCTGGAAAGAAATGTCCTTCCTGTCGTGCAGCAGCATGAAGCCGTATAAAAAACTCATAATGTGCATGTTGGTAAACCTTCATGTATCCGGACAAAGAACCCGGATTAGAAATCCTGTATTTCTCCACCGAGTTTTAAATCTGGAAAATGGAAGAAAAGAACAGGCATATCCGGGATAGCCGCTATGGTTGGATAGAATTCAGCGTGATTTTAATCGCCTATAATCTGGAGCATTATTTGAGAAAAACCGTTCAATCCGTATTGGATCAGGAATTTAAGAATTTTGAATTGATCATCGTTGATGACGGCTCGACGGATGGCACCCTTCAAGTGGTGGAATTTTTTCAGGATTCCAGAATTAACGTCATTTCCCAGGAAAATGGAGGCGCTTCGCATGCCAGAAACACGGGAATGAAAGCGGCCAAAGGAAAATACGTGGCATTCCTTGATGGAGATGGCTACTGGTATCCTGATCATTTGAAGATGGCATATGATTTTTTCCGGAAGCATCCCGGCGTGTACGTTTATGCCGCCAGATATACATGGAACAAGGAGGATTGCATTCCCCGCAGGAAGGGAAAACCGTGCTCCTTCGTAGTCAGGAAACTGGGGTTAAGAGGGCTTTTATCCATCCATACGAGCAGCGTTGTTCTGAATTCCTCCCTGGCATCTTCTCTTCCCTTGTGGGAAGCAGGCATGAAATACGGAGAGGATGTCCTGTACTGGATGCGGTTGATGAGAAGAACGGCGATGATTGGCTTGGGAAAAAAAGTGGGCTCCATCTATGTACAGCGTGCCGGCTCTGCCATGCAGGAGCAGGCTTGCCGTGATATTTCCGTGGAAGACCTGCTGACGCGCCGGCTGGAGGAATGGAAACTGATGCCGCACAGGGAATGGCAGTTTGCCGTGCACTTTTTAATTTTGCGGGAATTACATGTGCCCAGACTGCTGAAGATGGAGAAAGAAGCCCGTATCCGGTTCCTCAAAGAGATTGGTTCCATGCTGCATGGATGGCTGGAGGGACCCTGTTTTAATGCTTATGTGCAGGCCTGCTCGCGGGAGGAGCCGGCTGAGATGGAAAAGGCGTTTGACAAGCTCCAGGCCCGGGTAAACTGCTGGTGCGTCTGGGCGGACAGGGCGGAAAGATGGTGCATGCGCCCCTGGTCCCTCCTGGTAAATGGGTTGTATAAGGGATTTCTATGGGGCAAGTAAATTCCCTTTCCGCAAGGGGCCCGGAAAACCCGGAAAAAGGGATGGAGGAAAAAAGGCAAGCCGCTCTTCCCTGCGTCAACCGGATTTACCGGTAACGGCTTCTCCGTAGTAAAAAGAAAAAGCGCCTTCCCACGGATAGTGGAAAGGCGCGGTAAAAGGAAAGAAAGCGTATACCGGATTAATACACGTCCCGCTGGTAGCGGCGGTGCTGTTTCATGTCCGCTACGTACTCCGCAGCTTCTTCCGGAGTCTTGTGGCCCCAGGTCTGGATAACTTCATGAAGGGCGGCGTCAACGTCCTTGGCCATGCGGGAGGCGTCTCCGCAGACGTAGAAGCATGCGCCGTTTTCCAGCCATTTCCAGAGCTCTTCGCCTTCCTGGACCATGAGATGCTGAACGTATACCTTCTTCTCCTGGTCGCGGGACCAGGCTACGGACAATTTCAATCTGCCGTCCGCCGTCAATTTGGCCAGCTCGTCTTCATAGCAGAAATCGGTAGCTTTGTATGGGTTGCCGAAGAACAGCCAATTGCCGCCCTTGTCCCCGGAGGCGATGCGTTCCTCCCAGAATGCCCGGAAGGGAGCGATGCCGGTGCCGGGGCCAACCATGATGATGGGGGTATCCCCGTCTTCCGGCAGGCGGAAATTCTTGTTGGTATGCACAAACACCCTGGCCGTATGTCCCGGCTGGAGGCGGTCCGCCATGTAAGTGGAGCACACGCCGCCGCGCTTGCGGTCCCGGGCCGTGTAGCGCACCGCGCCCACGCACAGATGCACTTCTTCAGGGTGGGCGTTCGGGCTGGAGGCGATGGAATAAAGGCGCGGCATGATCTTTTTCAGGATGCTTGCAAAAGCCTCCGCAGATTCAAAGGAGGCCGGATACTCCGTTGCCAGGTCCAGCACGTCGCGTCCCCACAGGAAATCGCTGAGCGCGTCCTTGTCCCCGGCCAGCAGGGTTTCCAGCTCCTGACTGCCGGAAGCGGTTGCCCATTTGGTCAGCAGAGCCTTGTTGACATTGGTGATGTCATAGCAGTTGATCAGGGCGTCCCGCAGGCTGGCGGCTCCCCCCTCCGGCGTGGGAACCTGGGAATCCGGGCTGAGGCCGAGCTTTTCAATCAGGGCCTCCACCAGGGAAGAATCATTGGAGGGAATGACGGCCAGGGCGTCTCCGGCAACGTACACCATTCCGGCGCCGTCCAGGCTGTATTCAATATGGATCGTTTCTTTCGGGCTGCCTTCCCCGGTGAGGTGCTTGACGGAAAGGACGGGTGCGGGGAACGGATTCTTTTTGCCGTACGGTTCGGTTGTCATGTGTAATGTAAGTTTCTGGAATGGAATAACGGAAATTACCAGCGGATGGCTGCGGCGCCCCATGTGAGGCCTGCGCCGAAGGTGACCAGGACGACATTGTCCCCCTTGCCGAACCTGCCGGTGCGGCGCGCTTCGTCAAAGGCGATGGCCACGGCGGCGGCGGAAGTATTGCCGTATTTCTCAATATTGATGAACACCTTGTCCTCCGGGATGGAAAGACGCTGGGCCACGGCATTGATGATGCGGAGGTTGGCCTGGTGGGGAATGATCAGCTTGATGTCATCCGACGTCAGGCCGGCGCGTTCAATCACGCTGGCGGCGGAATCCTTCATGCGGGGAACTGCCTGGCGGAAGGTCTCCTTGCCGCGCATGGCGAGGGTAGCCAGGCGTTCGTGGGCGTTCTCCACCGTGGTGGGGCAGCGGGAGCCGCCGCCCGGAATCTGGAGCAGGTCATGCAGGGCGCCGTCCGTGCCGATGTCCGTAGCGAGGATGGAGCCTTCCCCTTCTTCCCCTGTGGAAGCCTGGAGCACGGCGGCTCCGGCGCCGTCCCCGAACAGGACGCAGGTGGTGCGGTCCTCCCAGTTGACGACGGTGGAAAGTTTTTCCGCGGCGATGATGAGGGCCGTCTTCATCTGGCCCGTGCCGAGGAACTGGACGGCCGTTTTCATGGCGAACAGGAAGCCGGAGCAGGCGGCGGAAATGTCAAAGGCGGCGGCATTCTTGGCGCCCAGGGCGTCCTGGATATAGCAGGAGGTGGAAGGAGTGAACGTATCCGGCGTAATGGTGGAGACGATGATCAGGTCGATATCCTCCGGCTGCAATCCGCAGGATTCCAGCGCCCGCTGGGCGGCCTTCGTCCCCATGTGGGAGGTGTACTCGTCAGGGGCGGCGATGCGGCGTTCCACGATGCCCGTGCGTTCGATGATCCATTCGTGGGAAGTGTCCACCATCTTCTCCAGGTCCGCATTGGTCAGACGGCGTTCCGGAACATAGGAGCCCGTACCGATGATCTTGACGGGCAGTCTTTTAAAGGCGATATCAGAATTTGCGGCCATAGCTTTGGGCGTATGATGAACAGAAAACGTCCTGACGTTTTATGTGGGGACAGTCTAAAAGAAAGGAGGCCTGATGACCAGCACAAAACACGGGACTCCTGCCATGCCGTAAACGGATGGCTTACAACAGCCATCCCTGTCCGTTGGCGGGCGGCGTGGCCCCCATCTTGAGATAGGCGGAAGGCATCGCCACGCGTCCCCTGGGAGTACGGTTGATGTACCCCTGCATGATCAGGAAAGGCTCGTGCACGTCCTCCAGCGTGGAAGCGTCTTCCCCCACGGCCACGGCCAGGGAGGACAGGCCCACCGGACCGCCGTTAAACTTGTAAATCATGGCTTCCAGCAGGCGCTTGTCCATCTCGTCCAGGCCGTCGTCGTCAATCTCGATCATGGTCAGGGCATCGTGCGCCAGTTGCTCCGTAATCACGCCGTCGCCGCGTACCTGGGCGTAATCCCGCACCCAGCGCAGCAGGGAATTGGCCACGCGCGGCGTGCCTCGGGAGCGCAGGGCGATCTGAAGCGCGCCTGCCGGTTCCACGGGGACGTTCAGCAGCCCGGCGGATCGCTCGATGATCGCGCACAGATCCTCCTGCGTGTAATAATCCAGCCGGTTCACGAGGCCGAAGCGGGAACGCAGCGGGCTGGTCAGCATCCCGGCGCGGGTGGTGGCCCCCACCAGGGTGAACTTGGGAAGATTCAGTTGGATGGAGCGGGCGTTCGGGCCCTGGTCGATAATAATATCCAGCCGGAAATCCTCCATGGCCGGGTACAGGTACTCCTCAATGGCCGGATGCAGGCGGTGGATCTCGTCAATAAACAGGATGTCCCCTTTTTCCAGATTGGTCAGCACGCCTGCCAGGTCCCCCGCCTTCTCGATCTGGGGGCCGGACGTCGTATGGATGCGGCAGCCGACGGCATTCGCGATAATATTGGCAAGCGTCGTCTTCCCCAGGCCAGGGGGGCCGCTCAGCAGAATGTGGTCCAGCACGTCGTCGCGCTGTTTGGCGGCTTCCACCATCAGCATCAGGCGGTCCTTGATCTTCTCCTGCCCGCGGAACTCACTGAAGGCAGGCGGTCGGAGGGACAAATCAAAGGCGGAGGGGGGTGTCTCCGTAGTGCGTGTGTAAAAGGACTCTCCCATGCGCAGGACTAGCAAACCTGTCTTTGAGGCATCCGTCAAGATGGAAGTGCAGGCGGGAAGCGCCTTTTCCGGGACATGCCGTAAGCCTCTGGTCTTTTTTGATTGCGGATGGAATACGGTTCCGTCAGAATCGTGCGCAATGAAATGGCGTATCCTACCTCTTCTGCTGGCGCTGGGCGGCAGCGTTTTTGCCGCTGGCGACGTGGAATCCCGTCTCTATCACATCGTCCCGGAACCCGTCGAAGTCAGTACTTCCTCCGGAGTCTGTAAATCTCCCAAAATCCTCAAGCAGGCCGCCAATAAGGCCCTGGGGCCGGAGGGATACAAAATCACCATCAAGCCGCAGGGCGTGGAAATCCAGGCTGGCGACCGCGCGGGCCTCTTTTACGCCAAAAACACGCTGGAACAGCTCCAGGCCCAATACAAGGACGGCGGCATTCCCTGCGGCGTCATTGAAGACAAGCCCCGGTTTGGCTGGCGCAGCATGATGATGGACACCGCACGCCACTTCGTGCCGGTGGAGGACGTCAAAAAATTCATTGATGTGATGTCCTTCTACAAATTCAACAAACTCCATTTCCACCTCACGGATGATCAGGGCTGGCGCCTTCCCGTGCCCGGATACCCCAAGCTGGAAAGCGTGGCCTCCAGGCGTAAGGAAACCTTTGGCAACAAAACCCCCCATGGTGGCATGTACACCAAGGAACAGCTCAAGGACCTGGTGAAATACGCCGCCGCACGGAACATTGAAATCATCCCGGAAATAGACGTGCCCGGCCACAACCAGGCCCTTTGCACCGCCTATCCGGAATTCCTCTGCTTCCCGAACCCCAAGCTGGAAGTGCGCACGAATGCGGGCATCTCCTACACGCTGGTATGTCCCGGCAACCCGGACGTGTGGAAATTCTATAACGCCGTCTTTAATGAACTCAAGGACATCTTCCCGTCCCAATACGTGCATCTGGGCGGAGACGAAGCGCCGGAAGACAACTGGATGAAATGCCCCAAATGCGCTGACTTCCGTGAGAAAGCCGGTATCCGTGAGGAAAACAAAAAGGCCGCCGCGCAAAAGGAAATGGTGGAATTCTTCACCCGGTGCGCCAAAATGCTGAAAAGCCGCGGAAAAACAGCCGTCTTCTGGTATGAGCCCATGGGCAAATATCCGGATGGAGTAATCGTCACCACGTGGAGAGGCGGCCACACGCCTAAAACGGTAGCCAACACCACGGGCGACAAGGTGGACGTTATCTGCGCCCCCAACGGCAAATGCTACTTTGACTATCCCCAGCTTCCCGGCGACTGGCCCTCCGGCCAGCCGGACACGGGCTGGATGCCCGTCAACACGCTGGAAAACGTGTACTCCCTGGAACCCGGGCAAGGCCTCTCCGCCAAGGAAATGGAACGTGTGCGCGGCGTAGACTGCTGCCTGTGGGCGGAACGTCTGCCGAACATTGAGCGCGTCTTCTACCAGGCTTACCCGCGTGCTCTGGCCCTCGTGGAAACCGCATGGTCCTCCAAGGAGGTGAAAAACCTGAACCGCTTCAAGGACAAACTCGAATTCCACAAAAAATTCATGCAGGAAAAATGGGGCATTAGCCTCGAACGCCCGGAAAAGAAATAATGACTAGACAGCGAGAGTCCCTTCCTGAAAGACGCAAACGTTGAAAAAATAGGAAAAACGTTCTTTGCCCTTCTAAAGAAGGAGGCATCAGGCATGAAGGACTCAACATTGTTCAATGACAGGCTTCTGTGATCACAGAAGCCTGTTTTTATATGGTATGCATGGGGGGCTCTTACCATCCCATTTCCGGGATTCTCTAAATACCCATGCGCTTTCCATCCTTGTCAGAGAACATCCGGAAATGAGAGAAGAGCTTGAGAAAAACAGGAAAATGCCTCCTGGGTGAAAAAAAGATTGCCAACCCTCTCTTCTACCGTTACATTACCTCCGCTTTCCTATCTAAGACAATCTATCAACGGGCAGGTGTCAGAGTGGTCGAATGAGCACGCCTGGAAAGTGTGTGTACTGGCAACAGTACCGAGGGTTCGAATCCCTCCCTGTCCGCCATTTTATTCTTTTCATAACCTTGCAAAGTCCTTGATTTTGCAAGGTTTTTTCATATCGTGATTGTACCGCATTCGACCCGATTGCATGAAAAAAGGGTACATATTAGGGTACACTTTTACAATATGTACCCTAATGTACCCCATCGCAAATTCCAACTGATTTTTAAGGCTATGGCTGGATTGAAAAAACGGAACAATACATGGTTTGCCTCCTATTACGTCAATGGCAAAAGAATAATCAAAACGACCAAAATAGAGGTCTCCCCTTCGACGATTCTCCCCGGGAAGACAAAAGCCAAAATGGAGGCCGAGCTCAAGCTGAATGCACAAATTATCGCCAATGAATTGGAGAAGGCCGCCAAAGGAGAAAAGGCAAACACCGAAATCGTCCATGCGGTAGCCGGATCTTCCAAGGCAAAGGCTCTGCTCAAAGGCAAAGCCCATATGCAGGGAGTGGATGATTTTTTGAAAGACTGGATGAAGTCCCGTACGGAAAAAGGGGCTGTTGACCGTGATGGAAAAGCTGTCCGACAATTCTTGTGCTATCTGGATGACCGCAAAACCCTTCCTCTGGATGCCGTTACTCCTCATCATGCAGAAGAATTCATGGCAAAAGAATTGGAGCGTGTATCCAGCGGAACAGTGAAGAGGTATCTTGAATCCTTGACGTGTGCCTTCAATAGCGCTGTCAGCAAAAGGATCATTACGATCAATCCTTTCAAAGGAGTCATTCCCTCCAAAAGCTCTCGGAATGACAGGCAGGAACGAGATGCCTTTTCCGTAGAGGAAGTACAAAAAATGATTTCCGACTTTCCGAATGAATGGCCCGATATGATACAGGTCTGCCTGTATACGGGAGGGCAACGTTTGGGTGATATCGCCAAGCTGAAATGGGAGCAAATCGATTTGGAAGGAGGGCGAATCTCCATGACCTCGGAAAAGACAAAGAGAAGAATGAACAAGCCCGTTATTGAGCAATTGAAAGAAATTCTACAGAGACGGCACGAGAAAAAAATCAATGATTACGTCTTCCCTCTGTCGGCCATGCGCCACTCACAAGCAGGCAACTCAAGCAAGCTCTCATGGGACTTCACTGAGCTGTTACGCAAACATGGATTGATTGTCCGGCACGATCAGAAAGCCCAGGGAAACAGAAGAACCCTTGCGGAAAAAAGTTTCCATAGTTTAAGAGCCACTGCCGTTACCATGTTGCGCTCCATGGGGGTGTCTCCGGATATGGCCCGTTATATTGTTGGTCATGATTCGGAGGACATCGAACGAGGCTATTACCGTCCACAGGAAGAAGCGGTAGCTGAATCCATAGCTCAACTGGGACAAGCCATATCGCCGCAATCCCCCTCCAAGCCTGCATAATTATTCCTCATTCAACTGCATAACATAATCCCCCTGAGTATCCGTGAGAACTCAGGGGGATTTTCATTTATCATGCAGTTTCCGTCAAACTATTCGACATTTTGCATAATATGCTTTCAATCAAATTGTTTTATGTCTCTTTCATGTCTCCATTCTGTGATTCTGTCGACAAATCGAATTCGAGCAATGACTTCACGGCTTCGATAGGAATGACGACGCCCTTGTGTTTGGAGTTTCTTACCCGCTTTTCCGACAACCAACTCGCTTCGGGGAGATTCCTCAGTACGTCTCCCCAACAGTTGCCCCAATCCGTATCTCTGAGGATATTGGATAGTTGCCTGTTTTGGGCGGAAATAAACAACATTTGTGAAGAGCCATTTCCTCCTTGAGGACGGTATACGCTGATGCCAATTCCATCCAGGAGCTTCTTTGCATCCTGTCTTTCAATAGAGGAATCACCGTGAAGGTAGTTTAGAATGACCTGTCCTACCGTCTCCGAATTGCCGACGACGCGACTTTCAAGAATCTCACGCAAACAGCGTTCCGCATCAGTCTCCTGATTTTCGTCTAGAGATCCTGTATTCATCGCTGCCGTATAGATGTCGATTTCCGGCTCGCTGATAATCCCTGCATGAGTCAGAGCATACGCCCCCGCCAGGATATTACCCAGCAGTTCGGCGCGTCTTCCGGCAAGTGCCGGATGTGCAGACAGCTTTTGCTGAATGAGATTCGCATTGGTCGCCATCACAGACGCCAGCGACATCATTCGGGCAATCAACTTACCGGGAGAAATGCCCGCCAGTTTGTTAGCTGCATCATCTCTCTTCTCAAAGCTCTCCAGTCCTTTATTGGGCCTGACATGCAAGTTGATAAACCTTGATTTGTCAGCTGTGCGTTGCAGTGAATTTCCAATACTCAACAGTAAAAAAGACGAACGAGCTCGAAATTCGATAGGAACAGACTCCTTGCTTCCTATAATGGACGTTTCTCCATCAGTCGCCCTCCGGACCAGAGACATAATTTTTTCTACCTTCTGCTTAGAATACTTATCCTGGTTGGCCGCCTCCATTTCGTCCAACAGAACAAGCCGGGCCCCGGAACCGATTTTTTGCCTAATGCCGGCTTCCGAAGTTCCGCCAGTGAAGGAAAGGGAGTAATTCCCAAGGAGCTCCTTCAACCTCGAAACCAGAAATGTTTTTCCCGTGCCGGCAGGAGCATTGATCCAAACATGAGCCCGGGTATCGATGAATCCTGCCGTGATGCCTTGTGCCAGAAAGCCGGATAAAAGCAAGCCTCCCATTTCTTCGCGCCAGGCGAAGGAATTCAGGTAATCAATAATGGCCTGTCCTTCTTCATCGCTCATCGGGATAGTTTCCGGATGTGGAAGGCTTTCGGAACGTTGGTAGATTGTACCTTCCTCCCTAATATTGCTTGTCTCTATGATCTTTCCGCTTTCGATGGTAAAGCACCGATCTCCCGCATTGTAGATAATGGCACTCTTCTCTTTCCAGAATCCAACGCCACGAATTTTATCAGGAGAGTAGTGTTTACGCCCTTGTTGTCCAAAACAATAGCCGGCGGCATCAGTAACGGTCCATTTCTCTCCCAACTTCTCTGTCCACCATGCTTCGGAAGCCAAAGTGATCAGGTTCAACTTACTGTGTTCGCCCGGTTTCAACTCAATTCGGCTGTCACTCATTCGGGAATAGTACACATATTTGCCACCGTTCTTTCCCAGGCAGATGAAAGGCATTTCAGCCTCTTTACCCGCAAGGACATGTTGATTCTGCTCAAGCTTTTTCAATAAAGGGCTGATAGCTCCCTGAAACTCACTCTTCCTATCATCCTCATGCATGGCAAACCTCCTTTTCTACGGGAGTTGAAAAAGAGTTAAGAGCGGAGAGAATGGATTGATACAAAGCCAGACTACCCTCGGAAGCCAATAAAGAACGTGCATCTTTGTAAGGACTTGGAGGAGCCCAGTCCACAACAATGCAACCGATATCCTCAAGAGTTTGCCGAATCTCTTTTGCGGCTTTCCGCCCGGCAGAATCGGAATCAAGCCCGAGGATGACGATCTTCCCTTTGAAGAATCCTGCCCACTCTCGTTTAAAACTCTGAGCGCCGGGAATAGCTACGGCGAAAGGAACCAATTCCGAACTTCCCGCATGCGGGACATTTCCAAATACGGAAGAATCTTCGGGTATAAGACAGCCAAATGCCTGATTGATAGCCAGAGCATCGGATTCTCCTTCACAGATAAGAACGATCTTTCGCTGCTCTGCGAATTCCATCCCCCAAGGTTGATAAGCTTTTCCGGCTACCCACATGAAACGCGAGCTCTCAGCGTTCATTGTGCCGCAAGATGTCCATTTGCCTTCTTTCAAATAGAGCTTGGGGTTGGGATGGTTGATTCTGCAACGCAGTTTGGCTCCCGTATACGTGATGTCCCCATCACTTCCCCTGGCCGTATAAAGATACAGCAAGCGTCCGTCTTCCGTCGCTCCAAGAAGACCTCGCAGACCAGGATGGGAAACGGTGGTGGCAGAGAGCATCAATCCTTCACGCAAGGACAATTCGGAACTTAAAAGGGAACGTAGGAGAATATCCTCTTCCAGCCGTTTGCGGCAAGTTTCCAATTCCATCACATTAGCAGGTTCAAGAAACACAGGAGATTCTGGACGGTGCATCAAACCTTTTTGAAGAATAGACATTGCGCCTGCTCTTTTACGGCTTGAGGAGGAATAGCTTCTTTTGCTCATCTTGCCATCCAGAGAGATATTCAATACCTCCGCCAAATGCTCCAGGACATCCGGGAATTGTGATTTGACATCAAGTTGCTTAAATTCTGCAGCCAGAGTAAAAATATCCCCGCCTTTGTCACATGCCCAGCAACGCCACAGTCCTATTCCGTCACGTTCGTTGACATGTAGTTTGGGGCGCCGATGTTCTCCAAATGGACACCGGAAGAGCTTCTCCCTTCCGATGTCCTTGTGGGTTCCAAACATGCGATTACAGTACTCCAGAAGGAATTTGGGCTGTTTTAATTCTTCGCGATTCATGGGTTACTGTTTGTTAAGGTTCCCCGAAATCGACACCATGTAGGAATCAAGTTCCGCAACATGGTACTTTTGGACTCCATTGTTTGGACGTATCATCTGAACCTTGCCTGCACTTACGGCTCCCGCCAGTATCCTGCAAATCGTAGACTTGCTCGTATCGTAGCGTTTGGCGAGAGTTGCCTGACTGGCCCAGACGACAGAACCGGAGTCAGTCGGTAGTTTGGCAAGGGCGTCAAGACGCTCACGGATGGCATTTAGTGCCGTATAAACATCTTTAGCTGTGAATAGGGGGGTATCAATTGGATTCATAACAATTATGTTGTTAATGTTATGCTTGAGTCAGCCGCCTCAATCCCCTATAATAAGTTCCGACTAAAGAGATCATCATTGAGTGATTCAGGCCTGCCTCGGAATTTGGATCTCCGGGGCAGTTGCTTTTTCAAGCGGGTTGCTTGGAAAGTACCCTTTGTCGATCCGTCTGGATCTTGAAACAAAGAAGAAGCTCTTTCCGGTGCTCAATGAACCACAGATGATGAAAATAATGTACCTGCCATTTCCTCCGTAAGTTGTATGGAGGTAATGAATGTTTATAGCAAATGACTTATAAGGCTATTTAATCAGCACTTTTTGTAGCCATGAAAATCCCCACCGTTCAAGAAACCTGCTTCTGTTGCGAGATCGTTGGTCTTTTTCTGCCTTGTTGTATGTACTCAAATCCTTCGCAATCCGTCCCAGTGTAGTTTCCGTATACTGGGAGTTTCCGTATTTCCTGACGAAGATATCTCCAACCTCTTTTTGTGTAGGAATCCTCTGATGCTCCATCACAAATTCTTTCATGATCTCCTTTAATGCTTCCCATTCAGTATCATCTGATTGTTCTCTCAAGACATCAATACTCATTTGATCTATCAATTTTCCCCATACGGCAATCTGAGCAAAATTTTCAGAGTCTCTGGATTCTTTGAGTTTTTGAGCGAACTCAGTCCCGGCATGGTGACTCTTCTCCAAAAATTCAATTTGCAGTCTTAATTGAGCCATGATTCCTTGTTGATATGCCATCCATCCCTTTTCAAGCAATGATGGATCGTTCATCAAATAAGAAAAATGTTGTTTCAAAAACCTTAACTTCCAAACAATCGTTAGATTATCCGGATAACGGCGTTCAGCTTTCTTCAAGCATCCCCACAATAATCGGAATGATTTTTGACCTGAATGAGTATTTAATATGTTTAGTTCAACAGAAGACCATTCTACATGCTTAATATCAGAATTCATGGCTTTCTGCAGCTGTATTTCTTTTTGAATTTCCTCAGCCTTGAAATGCCATAACGCAGCTGCAAAATCAGGATTTAACCTTTTTCCTTGGAGAACACCTTGTTTTTGCAACGACCAATTACCTTTGGTAGGAACACTGTGTTTTTTACAAAATACCAAAATGCTTGTTTTAATGTCATGTCGGACATGTACAGATTTTTCCTTCCCGTCATAGATGATGTAGCCATCCTGCAAGTCCTCAGAGCAAAAGAGTTTATACTCAGTCTGAATTTCCGGAAGACATTTTGAGAGAACACAATTCAGTAGTAACTGGTGTTCTTTCCAAAAAGCAGTCCAGTCCCATGAAACTAATTTTCGGGCTTCAATAGGTTTTTCCTCAGCTGACATGGTCTGTCAGCATACACCCACGAATCCCCGGGATACAAGAGACAAATCCCCGCCTAAAGTTTTCCAAACAACTTCGGATATTTCTTCCGCATCTCTTCGTGATATCCTCTGTCAATGATCCTCGCACGGAGACTTTTAATGGCTTTCTCCCTCTGCTCGTTATCGGGATTCACCTCCAGATAACATTCCAGGTCGTTACTGAGACGACGGCCATCCTGAAGGATCGTCGTGTTGTAATAGGCCAGAGGTTCCGTCACCTCCTCAAAAACATAATCCGCCTGTCCCGGAAGGTGCGTCTCCTCAAAAGGAAAAGCCGACATCAACAGTCCTGAATTATTCACACGGAACCCCAAGGGGCCAGGTTCCTTGAAATTCTGTGTATAATGAAGAGAAGAAAGGGGCGAGTGGCTCCACCGAATATCTGCATTATTCAGGAAATTGATTATTTGCTGAATACCAATATCCCATGGCTTTCGTCACATAAAGGCGTTTGACAACTTTCCTGCGCTTATGATTCTTCTTCAAAGAGGCCAGCAGAGAATCCGCGTCCCGCAGGCAAATGATACGTCCTCTACGGCAGATAATAGAGTCTTCTTCCATGGTCTTGAGAGCCTTATTCACTTGTGATAAAGAAATCTGGCCGGATTTCTTCAGGATGGAATTGCATATGTGCTTCTGACTGGGCAGGAAATTGCAGTTCAACAATGTCTCCGCGACCTGAATAGCCACACCCGTATAAGGATTCTTCATGGCAACGGGCAATGGCTTGAACTGATTTCTGAATCCGCTTCTCATCATGAAAAATCCTTTCCCTAAAAGAACTCCGTTTCCGCAAAAGTCGACACCACTCAAATTGTGTTGTTCCAAGGTTTCCAAATTTTGTGCCGAAAGATATGGGGTGATGAGAAGTGGAGGTGGGGAAGAAAAGACTGCCGCCAAGCTGTCGGATGAAAGACAATTCTTTTGCTTGAGCTCTTCCAGTACCTTCAGAAATTTTTTGGCAGTCAACCGCTCTGCTTCAACAATAGTGAAATTGCGTGTTGTGCCAGGTGCAGAAGGATTTTTGCCGGAAAATTCGAATCTAGCCTGATCGGAATCGGGATCAATCTCATTATCAAAAAGAGGGGACTGAGTTTTAAAAACCATACGTCCCCCCAGAAAGGAACGGTGTGATTGAAGAAATGTTAACTTACGCTTCATGGCCGCAATTATAAAACATGCTGCCGTAAGAACAATATCTCAAATAAACGTAAACCTTTTGTATTCAATCATGAAAATCACTTCCGCAAGATTATCTCCGCAATGAAATGCATCCCTTTTCTTTTCCCTCGCCAGTCCACCAGTTTTTCCTTATTCCGCAAGGCAAAGAACATATCAGCCTTTATAGCAACAGACATGATGAAACGTGAAAATTCATGGAATTTGTCTATGATGAAACGATCTGGAATATTGTCATACAAACTTTCACAGGCGCTCAATTTCTTCCCTGCTGTGTAATTCAGTCAAAACCAGCTCGTTTGAGTGCCAAAATCCTGGAATTACAGGAGGAAACTCATGAAAATTTCTTCTAAAACGCATCCATTTCAACAGATGGATACTTATAAAGCATTCATCAAGAATGCGTAATTGATCACTCTATTCGAAATTTCATGATTTTGAGATTTTATTTTCTTATCCTACGGAGTCATCCTCCCAAGTCCGCTCCGATTCCCCCAACTCTTAATCAGTATTATTTCCCATATTTTTTTCTCCGAAGACGATAATCACCTTCTTGATTTCGACAAAGGTGTAATACAATAATATGGCTTCAGGGATCCCTATGGCATAGGATAGCCATAAAGGTTGGTAAGGGATAAAAAGAGCAGAAATACAATCAATAATGAAGGAAATCACGTATCCGAGAGCATATCTGGGATGAAAAACAATATTTTTCATATTCAGGTTGTCTGCCATTTTTTGAGCGCGTTCCAGTAGCCCGGGCCATGCGGTAAACGCCCAATAAAAATTGAAGAGAGGAATAAAGAGAAAGCCAACTGCTTTTTCAGGTGAAGGTATGGGTTCTCTCGAAGGAATCAGGTAACTGAGAGGTTGAATATATTTCCATGCTTCATACAGTTTCATGAGGACGTAAATCATCAGCCCCAGAAGTAACAGTAGGCCTACTACACTCATCGTGTCGTTACCCTTGATTTCTGCCTGAGTCATGAAATGCCCCGCTGTGACATAGGCCATCACAAACCAGCCCAATCCCTTTTTGGCTTTTTTATCTACTTCCTCTACATCAAAACTATGATTATTTACAGGGGGCGGCGGGAATGCAGAGTTTGTCCTGAAATCGGTTTCATCAGTATTTTTGATCAAATGATGAATAGGTTCCCAATTGTCCATACCTTCCGTCCAAAAATAATCTGAAGGTTGGGATTTCCCCTGTCGCAGCATATCTCTAAGAGTTGCGATGTCGAAAGGGCCAGTTTGAGTGCCGTCTTGAGCCAAAAGGCGATATTTTTTCTCTTCCTGGTGCGAAGAATTAGGCGGACGCTCCGCTTCCAGAACAAGATGGATAGGGCTCCACGAGGAACGGCCATTCTGTGAGACCAATTCTTCCTTGTCGATACGTCCGGCTTTCAACATGCTGCGGAGCTGCTCTTCATCATAAGGGCCTTCGTGTTTCCCTTGTTTGTTGTAAATGTAATAGGACATGATTGTAAATTGCTTGCGTTTAGTAATATCTCCTTTGCCTCAATGCATCCTTTATGGTTTCAGCTTGGGGATTGCCATACACTCGTCCCTGTCCGCCGCAGTTGGGACAGACGGAACGGAATCCGTTGGAATATAAAATACCGGTACCATCACATTGCAGGCATGGTAAGGCCTGTTGAGGTTCTGCCTGGCGTTGCGCTTGGGTAGCCATGCCTGCTCCTATCAACATTCCTATGGCAGCCGCTTCATCATTGGACATGGATTGGGAATAAGACGACTGAGGAAATGAAGATGAATATCCGCGATCATAATAAGGTTGTCGGCTTGGTTCATTGCCTGCCAAAAGGATAATGAAAAGAAGCGCGACAAAACCAATGCCGGCACCTATGATCATTCTCCTTTTTTTAGTCAGTTTGAAACCTGAAGGCGGATTTACCTGATGATTGCGCCTGTTGCTCTGAGGATGAATATCATCAAGAACTTTATATAGAGGTATCCATTGATTCATGCCCTCACACCAAACGAGAGCAGCCCCGAGAATTTCCTTTCTTTCCATCATTGATACAATTTGGGCAGGAGAATATGGACCGTCCGGTTGTCTCCCGGCCCGGTAGATGTAATAGGCTTTCATAGTTTACTCATGGATGCTAATTGTTATAGAAGAGGCCTTTCCGCTTCCCGGAGGGAAAAGAGCCTGTTTCGTCTTTCTTCTTCGAGAAACTGCCGAACCCATGGTTCTATTTCCATGGATGCCGGGGTATCGAAAATGGACAAGCTCTCTTCTGGGAGAAAAGGAGGCGTATTCCAATGCTCCCTGAAAAACTCATCCTCGGAGAACGTTTTGAGCTGCTGTTCAAAGGTAAGAGGTGAGCAGGAGCAACACAGCATTTGTTCCTTTTGGGCATGGGCAGCCATGATTTTTCCTATTTGCATGGCCGTAAATCCCAGGAAAGCTCCAGCCGTGAAATACCCCGAAGCTGAACTGAGCGCTCCCAGAAGAGCTGATCTGGCCGATGTCCCTAGGACTGTCCGGCCAAGGGCTTCCTTGCCCTTCTTCCTGTTCAGTGCATAGGAAACCCCCGCCCCCAGAATAGCACCCGTCATCGAATGCCCGAAAAACGAAGCAGGATCAACGTAGTCGGTAAAGGTTTTCAGAGTGGAGACACAACCGGCCAGGATGTTTTCTATCCCCGCTCCAATCAACAAGGGATTTTGGGTAGAGTACCCCAATGCCAATTCTATCCCGCCCTCTCCGAAGGTATCAAAAGCCGTCCACGCATCCATAGGGACATTCCCGGACATGGCGGAAATTAGATCACTGGAACCTTCTCCTATGGCTAATAAGCCAATGCCGGCATCCATCATGTTGAGCGACAGATATCCTTTCGGTATTCCCATATCGACCAGCAACGAACCCAAGCCGGATTGTGAAAAACCGGGAATGGGGATCCCTGCCTTGGTGGGGAAATCTGTCAGGAGGATATGCCCCGCTTGTTTGACAGCATGAACTGGGTGCCGGAAAAACTGGCCGGCGATGTCCATAATCAGATCATGACCATGCACCCATCTGTGGCCAAATCCCGAAACGGCATCAGCTGCTGCGTTCTTGGCCAAAGAGGGAAACAATCCATCTACCGTATTTCGCAAGACATCAGCGGGGATGTGCATGTAGGCACATTGAGTTCCGCCAGCTGCCGATTTTATGCAGACTTCCCATAAATCTGATGGAGACATATGATAGGAGAATTATTAATTACCCGGCAAATAACGATTTTCCAATTGGCCTCCTCGCTCCTTCCAGTATTCAGCCAAAGCCCCTCTGAGCCCCTTGCGCAGGGCATCAACGGCTTTGTTCGACAGAGTTGGTGCATCGTTGTCAAAAATGAAATACCCGGCAATAACGGCCAGCATGGCGCCTCCAGCCATAGCTGCGATGGGTCCCAATATGGATGTTCCAATGAAAAAAGCGGTAACTGTCGTAACAATGCCCGCACCCCACCCCAAGGCGGCTCCTACTCCGGCTAAGATGATAGCTATTCCCGTTGTTCCGGATGTAAGTGAAATGACCTGCTTCATCAATTTGAGCTTCGCTTTTTTATCCGGAGCCAGCACTGCTTCGGCTAAATAGCAGGTCATTTCCACTCCTTGGGGAACCTCGTTGAATTGCTTGACGCAAGCGCTCTTCACAACAAGACAGACTTCCTGCATATCGCGCCAGTTCAGGTATTGTTGATCCTGTGGTTTGGAGGAAAGAATCTCCGATGCCTTGGCATTGATGAGCTGTTCCATTCCGACGGTAATTTGATCCAGTGTCATAGCTGTTAATGAGGTATTGCTGAATGTTCAGAAGAACGCGATCGAGATATCAGGATTGCCTTGTTGGGTATCTCCATTTGATTGGCAATGTAGTAGGCTATTTCCCGAAGCGCGTCGGTAAGAGGAAGAGATCGCCATGCTGCATACCTGAGCAAGAAAAGCCTGGCTTCATTGCTAAGCTTTCCCAACAGCTCCAGAACATCGCATTGACTGCTCTCCATATGGCAAAACTATGACTCATCAAAAATATCCGTCAAGATATTTTTGATAGAAATAAATCACACAAAATATCCACTGAGCTCAATAGCATAGCTTTCATGCAAGTCCTTGAATAGCACTTTATCTCTATGAAAAGCTCCAGAATTGACTTGCTTAGCAAAAAAGATAGTATCGAGAAAATGACTCCAGAACTCCGACCACAACAAGACTTGAAAGCCGACGTAAAACGTTGGCTGAAAGCCCGTGGTTTGGACTACAAATGGTTGGCTGAAAAATGCTTTGTCAGTGAAGTGACAGTTTACAACTGGATGGCCAAAAAAAGGATACCGGAAGTCAAAGAACACATCATTCGTTCTTTGATGGCTGAATTGCCCGTCACCCTGCCATCCGTCAAGGTAGAGACAGAGTCGCGTGTAATCCTCCAACTCCCTTCAGATGTTCAAGCGGCATTGGAGCGCAAAGCGCTCGACAGCAAAATGACATTGACCGATTTTCTAGCGACAAAAATTAATGAGATCGTTCACGAGGGGGCTTCTTCTGAATCTTTCCTTGTCGACGAAATTGAGCAAAAGGAATCCTCTCAAGAAGATAACTGATGCTTATTGAATGAAATTGCGTATGTGCCCTATGAGTAAACTCCGAGCAGGAATGTAATACTCTAAGAGTATTATTCGATGTGACAAGTCCTCCGAAAAAAATCCTCAGAATAAAATAGGGGAGCAAAACAATCCGAAGTATTTGTAGAGAACGCAACAGCACGGAACAAATCTAATTTTAAGCTGGTACTTCCTTAGAGGGACAACTATATTAAAATTACTTCTAAGCCGGATTCTAATGAGTTTGGATAGGTAAAATTAGAAGAAAATTTCATTCAAAAATCTTGTTATGAAACGCGCCGATTTGCCAGATATCCTTTACGAGATCCTTAGAGATCTTAATGGAAGAGCACCGATGATGATTGTATTCAGATACTTTTGGAACAAATATGGTAAAACATTATCACCAGAGGATGATATGTTTTATACTTGGAATTATGATATCCGATGGGCGGCAACGCAACTTCGGCAAAAAGATCGTATGAAACCAGCATCAACGAAAGAGAATACACATGGCTCAACCATAAGCCCTCGCGGTATATGGGAAATTAAATAAATAGTTTTTTCTATATCTAAATATACAAACTAATACCTAAGTCTTTTCTTTTGTAACTTCTCACGAATATTTCTTATTTTCTCCTGATCTTCAGAAGATAGGCCAAGCTTCGAAAGTATCATTTGATCTTGTGTCTCCAAAAAATCATTTATCTCTTCCTTTGATTGAATATTAAAAGAAAAGAAAGAATATCTTCCCTCCTCGAAATTTGTGATATAGATCGGCAGAGATTTAAATTCAGAGGGAGTTAACTCCAATACCCCGCCTCCATAAAAACGTCCATTCAATTCAGCCCATGTTAAAGTAAGAGAATTAAAAAATGAAAAAAGTAAGGAATTAATAGAAAATCCTGTTTTCATATGGATCCCATATGCCGCATCAGTAGTAAGAATGTGTGCATCATTTTTCATAAATTTAGGTAATAAATGACATCTCTTAAAGAAAAAGGCTTCCGCTGGCTTGGGAATATTCGGAATGATATACCACTTGTCTCGTTTGAGCATTTTATACCGCTGATCTAATTGTTTAAGTTCTCCCTGTTCAAGATATTTTTGTGCTTTTGATAATATAGGTATGGATTTTTTGCTAAAATCGAGAAGATTTGTCGGTTGTCCAGAACGACGAAGAGAATTAAATTCCTTTTTAGTCAATGAAAATTTTTGGAGAAGTCCTGTTGCTCGCTGAACTATGGGACGAGCATAATCGTGAAGATCGTATTCTTGGATAGTATTATCATCTACGATAAAAAAACTATTTGCTGCTGTTACAACTCCAGGGGCAGATGAAAGGTATTTTGAAAGAGGAAAACAATCTTGAGAAATGCGATGCAAGTAATCTATTTCTTCTGCAGATAGCAAATAATGGCTCCATTTACTTTCTTCTACACGCTGGAGTTGTTGCAAGGAAACAACGTTTTGGGAAGAAGCATTTGGTATAGTAGTGAAGAAAACACCACGTTTGACAGACTGTTTCCTACAAACGAGTAACATGGTATCTTGCCCTTTACAGGTATCAAACATAAGATCTTCGAAAGTAATAAATTCAATTGAGGAAAATAGCTTAAGCAAATGGTAACGAATATCTTCAGCATATTTAACGGCAAGAAATTCTGTAGGAATAACAAAAGCTAACACACCAGAATCATTTAATAACTGAGTACTGGCAATGACAAAAAAAGCCCATAGATTAGTAACCCCTTTAAAATCATAATTATTTTCTCTAAAATATTTGACAATTTTTTCGTGCTGCCCCTTCATATATAAGTTCTTTTTAATATAAGGAGGATTACCAATAATAAGATCATATCTACGAACACAATCTACCGAATAATCAATAAAGTCTTCATTATAACAATAAACGTGTGGGTAACTTTTTTGCAGTAAAGAGATAGCCCGATGATCAATATCCACTGCATCGATATGCCATTTTTGAGAAAAGCAAGGATGTTCAATAATTTCTTTAATAAAGGCTCCCTCTCCTGCACTAGGTTCTAAAATAATAAGATCATTTTTATTCTCTAGAATATCTTCGATACGACTTTTCAAAAGTCGTACCATTTGCGGAGATGTATAGTAAGCTCCTTTAGATTTTTGTATACTCATCCTAGGAAACCCTTAAAAATTCAGTCATATCATAGTATGCCTCTATCACTTCATCTAAAGCATTTTTAAGATCGATATTATCAGGATACTGTTTTTTGAGTTGCCGAGCTTCATTTACAAGAATTGTAAGACGATCTAGCCACCAAATAAGTGCATATTTTGTTAAATAAAGTTTCATTCGTTCGTACATATGCTGAGCTATTTTTTGATGCGGAGCATCAGAACGTATTATTATTCTCCCAAAACAATTGCGGGCAAAATCCTTGTTAAAGTCAATATCACATGGATCAAGATATTCACAAGAATGATCATCACTTTTAGCAATATTAACACTCGCGCAACAATAAACTAGATTTTCATATGTATGAATCAAATCTTTGTAATATTTTTTAGATTTTAAATGATCAATATGGAAGCAAGAAGGTCCTCCAAACCAACCATCACTGCAAAAGGTATATCCACAACGTTTTTTAAAATCTTCTCTTAACTGATCTTTGTATGCACGATAATGGGATTTAGGTAGGCCTCGGTATCCACGGGAGGGTGCATAATATGGATCTCGGAAATTATAATACATGATTAAGATTTTTTTAATTCATTAACAATATTTTCTAATTTTTCCAAGGAACAACTTAATTTATTTAAATATGATTCTGATTTATATTGATTAGGAATTCTATTAGATTTTCCCCCATAAACTTCTTCTAGAAAGGAATCATCCTGTAGAAATTGAGAAGTTTCTTGAGAATTCAAGCGATCCCCATTTTCTATTTTGGAAATTATGTATTTATAACGCTCTTCTGCTTCTCTAATCAATCTTTTGCGAGTTTCTATTTGTTTATATACTCTATCCCAAAAACAAACAGTATCACTATAGCATTCTTGTAATACCTGAGATTTAGTATATACATGGTTAATATCATCTGCTTCCGAAGTCGCATTTTCGGCCCAAGCAGTCAAAACAAAAAAAGGAATTAAGCAGCATCTTTTTTTGTACGCTCTAACAATATCTTCTCCTGTATAATCAACCTGATAACTCATATCACATGTATTATTATTTAGCATAAAATCAGTAATAACGGCATCATAATCTCCCTCTATAATTTCATTAATCATATCATCAAGATTAAGTCGAGGGTAGATCGGAATAAAATCGAATTTCATTTCAAAATCACTAAGTGATAGAGCATTTCCAATTTCTCTCCATGCTCTTTTTTCCTCATCTATATAAAGCAACTTATACATAAAACTAATAAAGCATAGTAAAATACATACAGAATCCTTTTAAATTTCTATTTAAAGAAATTTCTCCTCCGTAATTATGAATTATCGTTTTAACAATCCACATCCCCAATCCAGTCCCTATGGGCTCTCCTGTCTTCACGTCTCTTTTAGTAGTTATTAAAGGATCAAAAATAATTTCAGGAGGATTTAAATCCAATGAAAGCCCCGGCCCATTATCACGATATGTAAATTTTATTACTTTAGGATTATCTTCAATTGTACATTTAATAAAAATTTCTCGTTTATTAGTAGACAAAGAAAATGCATCTATAGAATTAATTATAAGGTTATTAAATATACTATCTAAATCAATTTCTAAACTTTGAATGAATACATTTTCAGGAGTATCACAAGAAAGAGCAATGCCTTTAACTGAAAGAAATGGTTCCCAATTTTTTTGTAATTTTAGAAAATAATTTTTAAGTGAAATTTGTTTGCGATTTCGTTTGTCTTTACGAGCAACTCTTTTAGCGAAATCTATCCATGCTGCAATTTTTCGATCGTCATCCTTATAATCTTCTATCATTCGGAATGGATTGAGTGAATCTTGGCATCCTTTTTGAAGTAGATCCTCTTCTTTGAGGTGACGTTCTAGCGTTTTTTTCAACCTTAGCATACGGGTTTCTTGAATAGCTAACTGTTGACTAAAATCATGTCCGAAAGTAGCCATAACTAAACCATTACTTGCCATAGCCCTAAGCAGGCTTTGTTCTTCCCGAATAGTTCTTTCCAATTCTAGAACTTTATCTCTTTGTTGCCGAGCATATTTTGCCATGGCAATCACTTTAGGATCTAAGTCTTGTGGATCTAATAGGGTTTCGCTGTTAGTTAATTCTTCGACAAGACGTTCTCCTGTTTTAATTTCTTCTGGTATATTTATTTTTGATTGCTCTTTTGAGTAAGATTTAAGCTCTTTGACTATTGTAGAACGATCCTTTTCTAATTCTGCAATAATCTCAATAATTAACATTTTAAAAAGATTAAATGCATCTCCTTCCTGCAAACCTTCACGGCTGGACTTATCTTCAAAACATGGATTAAGAAGGCGAGATATTTCAATAACCCCACTAAGGTTATTAACTTCCATTCGATAACCACCTAAATTTCTCCCAACGCCTGCCGGGCTTTTAGCTTTTCTTGGTCCTAAAGATAACCAGTCAAAAGCTGATTCTCGGGGGTCACCATAGGGACGAACCCGAAAGTTGTCTCTGAAAATTTTGATACCTTTGAATGTTTCAAGCCATTGTTGACGTTGGCCGCTCTGATAATTGATATTACGATAAAAGTACAATGAAATGTCCTTAGGGCGAACCGAGCGTTTTAGGTAGTAAAGAGTTAATGAAAAAGGCCCTAACTTAGCAATTTGCTCATGGGGCATGCCCGGAAGAAGGGTGAAAATAGACTTTGTCAAAGCAAAACCTTTATCAGAAAATTCTGAACGTCGATATGGGAATTTTTTCATTTTCCCACGTTCAAAAAAATCATCCGGTATTTTATTTACATCATATTCTCGCCGAATTATATGCAAATTGAGCTTTCCATCAACATTAACATCAGCTCTCAATTTATAATCAAAATCATCACATATACTGCTCAAAACTTTTCCATATTCATGGGGTTGTTGGATATGCTCGAAAATAATAGAAAATTCCTCGTTCCCCAACGGTGGAGTAAGAATGACAAGGTCGTTAAAAAGGTTAGTTATGTCTTTGGAAAACCAATCATCTCGCAATTGTGTAATGCGCAAACAAGTACCAGTAGACATTTCAGAGAGGTTTTCTAATGATCTTTTTGAAAGGGCAGGATAATGTTGAAGTAAACATTCAAAATAATTAGAATCGTTAATATTTTCTAATATTGCTGAAACATCTTCAATTTTTTTGCCTTCACCATCAAACTCATTCCAATTAACAGTCCATTTAATAGCTTGAAGATGTTTCTTTTTTGTGAATGATATCATTTCACATTGCTCTCCCAAACGATCTAAAGCAAAACGCCCAATGCCTTTAGCTCCAGATTTAATTCTATCTTTAATATTACTTTTGAAATTAATTAACTTATTTTGAGTGCCAATGACCATCCAATGATCTTTTACAACATCTGAAGACATTCCTTCTCCATTGTCAATAATATATATACTTGACAATTTTTTGCAAAAATTATTATAATCAAGATCTTGTTGTGCTGTTAAATTTGCTCGTTTCTTAGCCACATTAAAATTAACTTCAAAATAAGAATTTAATTCTTCTTTAGACAATCCTGTTTGCTCTACGCGTGTTAATACTATATTCCATTTTTCGCAAGAAAGGATTTTCGTCTCATTTGTCAAAGGTATATCAAATATGATTAAGCATTTTTTTGAATCAGCATCATAAGAATTTTTGACCAATTCAATTATGGCACCGCGAGCGGACGCAACATTCTCTCGGCCGATAAGCCTGGCTGTACGAGCAGAAACAGTAAAAGGAAGTCTTTCCATTTTCGGGTTACATTACTACATTGATTTTGCCTTTTCAAGAGTATTGCTTTTGTATTTCATAATTATTTCATTATAATTCAGTTGTGATTTATTTTAGATAAAAAAGAGGAGTCGATTGGACAACCTCTTGAACGCCTTCCTTAGACAACATGTCGTCTTGGAAGGCATGTCTCACCGCCGGGCGATGAGATTGTAAATGGCTTGGAGTAATTGCGCGAGGATCATGGAATCAGCGGGGTGGAGGTTGAGACCAGGGATCTTCCGCCTCTTCCTCGTAAAGGGAAGGAGGACGAGGGCCGTTCCTCTGCTTGTTCCGAATGAACTCGCCTACCTTGTCGGAGGCGTAGCCCAGCAGGATGCGGGTGAGCTCGAACAGGATGATTTTTATCATGGGCATGGTGGTTGTGGTTTGGTGACGGCGTCGATGATGATTTGTTCCAAAGCCTGGACAATGGCCTCGGCGCCTTTTTTGTACACGACGACGGCGAGCAGTTTCCCATTGTGATGGAGTACCGCCCAGTAGCGCGTGTCCTTGTATTTGACGATGTGGTACATGGTTCCGGTGTCTGGATGGATGTCTCTTCAAAAGAGGCAGAACCACAGAAGCAGTCCTGCCGTCATCAAGCCGAAGGCCAGCACGATTCCCCATTTGAGGAGAGTGAACAGCCACGGAAACAGGAACCAGCCTGCGACAGTCACGAGGAGAAAGGTCAGCATACGGATGAGGGGTGATGATGATCTTTCTGTTCCATGACTGTCCGGGAACCGGTTGATGCCGCAGCATTCCTGCCGGCCAGCCGGATGTTGCCCAGATAGGCGGCCCATTCCAGCAGGGCTATTCGCCCGTCCCAGGTGGGATGCCAGGTGCGGGGGAAGACGAAGGGATCGTCTTCCCCCGTTTGGCAGATGAGTAGTCCACGGCGTTCCAGCAGGCGAATGATTTGCCTGACTCTTCCCCGCTCTTCCGAGTGGAAGGAGCCAATCAGTTCATCGCTCGTTTGTCCGGATACGGATTGCGTGAGAATCAGGACTGCGGCTTGCGCTCCCGTCAATGAGTAGGATGGATTCATGAGATGTTTCCTTTTCTGTTGTCATTTTTGAACCGTGCTCAGGAGATCAAACCGCAGACGGAATCGCACAGACCGTGCAGGGCCTGGCTCCGTTTGGCGACCACATGCGGGTTGACGGCCTTGAACTGCTCCGTAAAGGCGTTGAACAGGCTCCAGACGGTACGGGATCGGAATTCTTCATGAAGCGGCTCCCGCCAGTACCGGATGACTTCCGGCAGGACGGTCGGCGTAATGGCCCGGCAGTCGACCGCGCGGATCAGAAGATCATGCGCGGCCTTGTCGGTCAGTCTCTGTTTTTTGTAGGCGGCAATCCGTTCGTCTTCACGATGGAATTGTTCCCCAAGCCGTCCGACAGCCCGGGAGGTCATGAAGCGCAGATCCCGTACGGCGAACCTCGTATGTTTTCGGGAGAGTTTCACTTCTCCGTTGAACGCGAGGTTGTCGCAGACGAACACGCGCGTTCCCATGACCAGAGAGGCCGGGAAGGTTTTGTCGTGGGAGTTGCGGATGCCGACAATCCACGAGTAGTCGCCAGGGCCGTCGTCAGGCTGCAGGATTTGGAGGACGCCGAAATACCGTTTTCCTTCATGACTGAGGGCGTGGGTGGTTTCCCCGATGCCGAAGCCGTGGGCGGTAAGCTGGGATTCCACTTCCTTCAGCAGAAAATCATGGGGAAGCGGGAACCATGATTCCGTGCAGGACGGGGTCTCCACACGGGACAGGGTTCTCCTGTCGACGACCTCGGCCCCGCAGTGGAGGAGAAGCCCTTTGCGGAATACGGTCGGGGGAATAACCGGAGCCGCTGCCGGTTCCGGCATGATGTTTCTCCGCTGGAGGTGGGCTGCCTGTCTGGTATCTTCCAAAGGCAGGATATTCCGGGCTGCTACCGGATGGTGCGGCAATGCGATGATAGGATTCATATTAATGATGAAATATGGGTTGAAACGAAAACACCCGCTCCCCTGCGAATGGGAAACGGGTGTTGAGTAATGAAGTCAGAAGTTAAAGGCCTGTCTTCAGGTTTATATAACGGGTAGCGGTCAATAATTGCCGTTATCAGGGCTTTGTATCAAAAGCACACACTCTGTGACTGCTTGTGTGTACTTTTGCTCCTATTGGCATCAGATCACACTTCCGGATCACGATGGAATGTTTGTCTCAAGAGAAGATCAATATCATAAAATGATTGCATAAATATACTGTTTGTGTATATTTACGCAATCAAATAACGAAATGGAAGGATTTACCGTCAGATCCTGGATACAGGAACAGGCAACTCAAGGTCGCCTGTTTTTTACTCGTGAAGAGATACTGAAAGCACTACCCGATACGTCTAAACAGACAGTGGCAGTTGGGCTGTTGCGTGCCCGGGAAACTCGCCTCATTTCTATCGCCTGGCAGGGATTTTATCTCATTCTTCCCCCTGCTTACGTCAAACAGGGGACATTGCCTGTCACCATGTATTTGGACGCATTGATGAAGTATTTGGAACGTTCCTATTGTGTTGCGCTGCTCAATGCTGCAGCATTCTACGGAGCCGCTCATCAGAGTCCCCAAACTTTTGCTGTCATGACGACCATACCCGTTCCCCGGTCCAGAACCCAACATGGCACACGATTGGAGTTCGTGGGAAAGCGGGAGTTCAGTCAAGGTATCCCTCCTGAACTGCTCAAGGAGTTCAAAACTCCTTCCGGATACATTCAAGTTTCTTCTCCGGAATTCACGGCCTTGACGTTGGTTCAATATGCCGGGCGCATTGGAGGACTCTCCCGTGTGTTGACGGTACTGGAAGAACTTTTGGAAGCCTGCCATTTCGATCATATGCCGGGCAGTATCCTATCGTGCGTACCTCTGCCTTGTTTTCAACGACTCGGCTATATGATAGAAGTCCTTCTGGGGGATAAAGAACAAAGCCGTAGCCTGTACGCATTTTTGGAAACTCATCGCCAGCCTTTGCAAAAATCCCTTTTGTCTTTGGAAAGCCCTGTCAAAACAGGAACAGCAGATAAACGCTGGAAACTTATCATCAACGAAACTCAGGAAAGCGACCTCTCATGATTCCCGAATACTTTGTCCGATCATGGGCATCACAAGCACCATGGCCCCGGAATGAACTTGTCGAACAGGACATGATCATATGCCGTGCCTTGATTGCCATTTTCTCAGATCCATTTCTTGCAGAGCATCTGGCTTTTAGAGGTGGAACGGCTCTTCATAAATTGTATCTGTCGCCCCAGCCCCGGTATTCCGAAGACATTGATTTGGTTCAGATCCATGCCGGCCCCATCAAGCCGATTTTGGACCACCTCCGTGAAGCTCTGGCCTTTCTGGGTGAACCTAAAACAAAAAGAGCCAGCCATAACAATACCCTTGTCTACAGGCTGGAATCAGAGATTCTCCCTATCATGCCTATTCGGCTGAAGGTGGAAATCAATTGCCGTGAGCACTTTCATCAGCTGGATTGGGTACATCTTCCGTTCCGCATGAACAATGATTGGTTTTCCGGCGAGTGCCGCATTACCACTTATGAACTGGATGAACTGCTCGGCACCAAAATGAGAGCACTTTATCAAAGGCGAAAAGGACGTGACCTATTCGATCTGCACCGGGCTCTTTCCGAAGGAACAACTCATGCAGATCGCATTCTTTCGTGTTTTCGCACCTATATGGAATTCGTAGTCGACAGATCTCCTTCGCAAAAGGAATTTGTAATGAACCTTGAGCAGAAGATGTCCGACCCTGTGTTTCTTGGAGATACGGAAGCCATTTTACGTCCCGATACGGACTATGATCCAGCCCATGCGTTTGAACATGTTATGGAGAGACTGATCTCCAAGCTGTAGAATAAAATCTGACAGCTAAAGAAAACATCGTTGCGCTACCCCGGCTGAGGGATAGCGCAACATGATTCAATGAGCAGAGCTATGGAGCGATACCCACAGGTTTCCAAATCCTGTTGCCCCTTCCAAAATAGGACTTGGATACAGATGGAGCAATATACTCAGGCCAGACAACATTCTCCCCACAAGTATACGGAAAGAGCAGAATGAGAGTTCTCATGGTATCAGAATGGTGACTGTTTTCTTGAGACTGGAGCGAGTTGACGATGAGCATAGTTCTCTGTGTAGGAATCCTTGCCGGATGCCTTTCCAGATTTTGCGATCAGCTCGTTGATAAGAGTGGAGGCTTCCAGCTTATTCAGCTGGGAAACGCCCTTGCTGAAACAAAGTACAGCCAGATCATGGAGAGCTGAATCATTGATCCCGTTTTTGCGGGCCAGAGAAAGTATGACCTGCTTCTGTTTATCTGAACAATGCCATGCCGGTTCTTCGGGGTGAGATGCCTTGGAATTCGAAGACGATTGAACAGGAAGCCGTGGAGCCTGACGCATGGCAGGAAGCGACGTACCGGATACGCATCTCGAGCCATAGGAAGCATCAGGAACAAATCCAACCTGCTTGATCTGGGCATCCACAGCAGACTGGAGCGAGCTGTAGAGGCGTTCTGCGGCGAAATCGAGTTCAGAGGTGTTTCCGATCTCCGTTTCAATGGAGACTTCGAACTGATGGGAAGAATACCCCGGTAGGCCGAGGCGTTTGCTGTAGTTGGCGATGAGTTTGATAGCCATGATGATTTAATATGTTGATGGTTGATGACGAAAAGACCTCTGCGCGCATTGCATACAGAGGCCGGGAATCAGCGGATAATGGTTCCGCCATCTTCATATAACGGGTTAATACACCCAATTGCTCTTTATCCAGAAAAGAAGACAATACGACAGGAGAAAGACATTAGAATAGACACATAACATATTACCAATAATGCATTTGCAAAGATAATCCCTATTGTCTAAAAGATTATTGAATGAAAAATACTTTGCATCCAAATGGAGTACTCATTGTCTTCAATTTGGGGCGAGTTTCATTGGACAAACCTCTTTGGGGAATCTATTATTCCACTGTGTTGCGGGTCATTTCAATCGCCATTTGATTCGATAAAAAACGCCTCAAGGGGTACACTTTAGGGTACATATTTATGATATGCAATTGACTATCAATTAAAATAATCCCTCCCTGTTCGCCATTAATTTTCTACCGCAATATATTGCATGCCAATATGTTGCGGTTTTTGTTTGTAGGAGCATGGGGAAGAAATGGGGGAAATAATATGAATTATCTTGCTTATCCGCTTGTTTGGATCTTTTATTATCCTAGCAATTAGAGTATGCATAAATGCATCATACATTTATAGAAATCGGCAGCACCCAAAAATATGAAAGAGATTCCTGCTCCAAATCTGCAAAGCGTGAGTCCTGTGCACGTCCAGTTTGGGAAAGTGATCCCTGCTCAACAACAGATTTTGCTCTATAATTTTTCTGATTGGGAGGATTTCGTGCATGAATGGGTTAATAGTCAAAGGTCGAAGTATCTTCAGGTCTTACGTATGTCAGGCCCAAATGATAAGGGAATTGACGTAGCTGGATATACAGACAAAGAAGGATTACATGGAGTTTGGGATAATTTCCAATGCAAACACTATAAAGACGCCTTGACCCCTGCAACGGCAATAATAGAAATAGGCAAAATACTATGGTATTCGTATTCAGGTGATTTTAGAGCACCAAGATATCATTATTTTATTGCTCCAAAAGGCTGCGGAATGAGTTTAGTAAGATTATTAGGCGACAGAGTTGCTCTAGCAACAAAAACAATAAATGAATGGGATAAATGTTGCGCAGAAAAAATAACAAACATCCGTAAAATTAATTTAGAGGGCGAGTTTAAAAAATATGTAGAAAATTTTGATTTCTCTATTTTTTCACATAAAACACTGCTCGAAATAATTGATGATCATAAGTTTACACAATATCACGCTGCACGATTTGGAGGAGGATTGCAACCTCGACCACCAGCCATAGAACCTCCTGAGTCTCTCCAAAGTAATGAAAGTCATTACATTCAGCAATTATATGAAGTTTATGAAGAAAAAACTAAGGCTAGAATTAGCGAAAAATGCCACTTAGAGACATATCCTGACTTATTAAAACATTTTAGTCGACAACGAGAGTTTTTTTATCACGCTGAATCGTTGCGGAATTTCGCCAGAGATAATGTACCTCCAGGGACATACGAAGATTTACAAACTGAAGTTTATGCAGGAGTTATTGATATTCATGATTTCACGCACAACAATAGTTTTTCTCGTCTCGGAGCAGTTTTACAAGCGGCATCCTCATTACAACTTACGTCAAATGCACTTATAAGCGTAATAAAAGTGCAGGACAGAAAAGGAATTTGTCACCAACTTGCTAATGATAATAGATTAGAATGGAGGCAGAAATGAAAAATGAAGCCCATGAATGTTTAACATTTAATAGTCCATTAGAAGCAGGAATTAGATCTGTAGGCTTACTAGTCGCGTCTTATCCAAAATGTTTTGATATACAACAACTTGTTGTTTTTGATTACTTAGTCGTACATACGGGAGATATTAATGGACCAGAGAGTTTGCACCCTCAAATCCCTTTACGATCAACAGAATTGTTGGTACGCCGAAAATTAGTAGAAAATGGACTTCTTCTTATGATGAGCAGGAAGCTTGTTGTTCGACAAGCTTGCTCAGAAGGTATTTTATATCAAGCAGGAGAAATGGCTGAGACTTTTATGTTGTGTCTGACTTCTCCATATTTGTTGGAACTAAAAAAACGTTCTATTTGGGTTATAAATCACTTTGGATATATGAACTACGATCATTTAAAAAAAATCATTCGAGAATTTTTTAATCATTGGGTCGAAGAATTTCAAGATGTTCAACAAAGTTTAGAAGTAAAATAATGGAAAAACAGGCATTAATAATTCGACATTTGATATTTACAGGTCCTAATCGAGAATCTGCAAAACTTCATTTTGAAAAAGGATTAAATGTTCTTTATGGCGCATCCGAAACAGGAAAATCGTTTGCCCTTGAAGCCATCAATTATATGCTTGGAGCAAAAGAGCTCCGCGATATTCCTGAAAGAGTTGGCTATAATAAAATTTTACTAGGTATAGAAATAATACCATCAAGAAAAAAATTCACTCTTATCAGGAGTACAGATGGAGGACAATTTTTAGTATTTGATGGGTTACATGAAGTTGATCCAGAAGATGAAGAAAGTAGCCTTACTTTGACCTCGAAGCATAATGAAAAAAATACGAACAATATTTCAACATTTCTGCTGGAGAAGATAAATTTTAACAATAATTATATAAAATCCAATAACCAAGGGACAACTAAATCTCTGAGTTTTAGAAATTTATGTCATCTATGTTTAGTTGACGAACAAAATATACAGAAACAAAGGTCTCCTATAGAAGGAGGTCAAGTTACACTTAGAACAACAGAGTATTCAATTTTTAAATTGTTACTTACAGGAATTGATGATAGAGCATTCATTTCTCTTCCTTCAGAAAAAAATATTCAAGGAAATATTGTAAAAATAGAATTATTTGATGAATTAATCAATGAATTGCAAAAACAATTTGGTGAAAAAATACAAGAAGAAACCGAACTTAAAGATCAACTTCAACGATTAGAAAAAACAATATCTAAGCATCAAAATTCTCTAAATTCTACCGAAGAAGAATACAATAAATTAATAATAAAGCGCAATGATTTGCGAAATAAATTTCAAAATGGAAGTGACAGACATCTTGAAATTGGTGAACTAATAGCTAGGTTTACATTATTAGACCAACACTATACTTCTGACCTTGAACGTTTAGAAGGTATCAGAGAAGTAGGATTTCTTGTGGGTTCTCTTGAAAACTCTTCATGCCCTCTATGTGGTTCATTGCCTGAGAATCAGCATTTAAATGAAAAATGTGACGGGAATTTATCATCTGTCGTAACTGCTGTTTCCGTAGAAAGTGAAAAAATATCCAAACTCAAAAATGAACTTAATCATACTTTAAGTCAACTTAAAGCAGAAAATAAAAATTTTGATGAGTTATTGCCAAAAATCGAAAAAGAGATTTTTATTTTTGATAGAAAAATACAAGAGGTAGCATCTAGTATTTCCGAACATGGTGTCTGTTATTCTGATTTGTTAAATTCTCGTGCAAATATACTAAGTTCATTGAAAGTACTAGAACGCATACATGAATTAACATTAAGAAAAGAAATTTTGGGTAAAGAACAACCTATTGAAATACCTGTTGAAAAAGAACCAATTAAATTATCTTCTTCTACTTTAGATGATTTTGCCAAAAAAATAGAAGCAATATTAAAAACTTGGAATTTTCCAGATTCCGATAGAGTCTTCTTTGATGAGAAGACGCGAGATTTAGTTATTTCTGGTAAACATCGAGGTGCTCGCGGAAAGGGCATGAGATCTATCACTCATGCAGCATTTAGTATTGGTCTTTTGGAATTTTGTAAAGAAAACGAATTGTCTCATCCCGGATTTTTGATATTAGATTCGCCACTACTCGCTTATCGTGAACCCGAAGATGAAAATGATGATTTGTCGGAAACTGATGTTCAAGAGAATTTCTATAAATACTTATCCAATTGGGACGATAGGCAAATAATTATTATAGAAAATGTGAATCCTCCTGATTACGTTAAAGAAATGGAAACAAGCACAATGTTTAGTAAAAACATTCAGCAAGGTCGATATGGACTATTTCCTACTCGTACAAAATAGCCTACCCTTATATTGGAAATCTATGATATTTTTACATTGATATATGGCCAATGCTTGACTACCGATCCCATATTTCCTATTGCTTTAATCTTCCTTAATTATACATTGAGTGAGTTCATTTATTAATCGATTTTTGTACTGACATGTTATGTGCTCTTTGTAGAGAATACGAAAGGCAAGAAATAAGCCATATTATTCCCGCTTTCGTATATAAAAAATTACGACAACTTTCTCCTTCTGGATTTTCAAGAACGACATTAAATCCTAATAGAAGAGTTCAAGATGGAGAAAAATACCCATTACTTTGCCCAAATTGCGAAGATCTATTTTCCGTATGGGAAAAGAAATTTGCTGAGAATGTTTTTCATCCTTATTATGCATCTCAAAAAAATACATTTTCTTTTAATTATGATGAATGGTTTTTGAAATTTTTGGTTTCAATATCATATAGATCATTAGTTAACAAATTGGAAAATGAAGGGGTAGATGATCATTCTAAATTATGTGTCAAAAACATGCGAGAAGCTAAGGGTATTTGGAAGGATTTTTTACTGAACAAACGAAAAAATATTGGATTGTATAGGCAATATTTTTTAATTCTACCAATTCAAACTGAAACAGAATCTCTTTTTTTAAAATACAATAATGGACTTTTTAATTTTTATCTCTTAACTGCAACTGATGCGAATACGATTTTTGCTAAAGATGACTCTGAAGCATATCTCATAACAAAATTGGGAGAATGCTTTGTTATTGCTACTCTCATTGATTCAAATCCTAGCCAATGGAAAAGTCTTGTAACAAAATCTACAGGTGGAATATTTAAATGGAACACAATGGTTCAAACTTCGCCATTAGTTATTAATTATATCGAATACGCAATTAAGGATATTATAGAAGCGCAAAAGAATCTTTCTCCAGTGCAAACTGAAAAAATTAGATTAAGCGTCGAGCGATATATAAAGGATCATTCCATATGATGATCCACTTTCTTTTCTAAATCCTTCCCATGGAGTAAACACATACCTATCTTCCATGTATTCACCCCATTTATGTGCTTCTTCTAGATTAGGATTCCTCCAAATCATTTTTTGAAAATGCTTCCGTACAAAACCGATTGACCTTGGGAATGCTTTCAGGGGATCAGCTGCAAGGTATATTGAGCTGAAGTCCCTCCATATCCCATTTCTTCCATTGAGTAAGACCGCTTTTGTTGTAACGTATTCATTTACATATATTTATAATTTTTAATACTATTTTTGGGCAATGAATTCCAAGGATACTGAGGTATACATTAAAACATCTCCATTTATTTTAATATACATTGAGCAAGACCAAAATATTCATAACTTGCTCATTTTAATATATTTTTGAATTTTGTTTTCTGATTTTCAGCAATTTTAAAGCCTCTTCCCATCCGATGTATCAAAGCCATTGGAGGTCTTAGTATTCCAGTAAATGCAAATGGCTAATGTCGATAATCCGGTTATTTTATTCTCAATATTTCCAGAATCATTTGTAAGGATTCCAGAGGAATGATGAGGATAAGCATACTCAAATCTGGAAAATTACCGTAAAAAATAATTTTGCCTTACAAATGACTAAATGGACTTTCCGCTTTTTCCAATTGATACAGTTCCTAATGGAGAAAAGGTTTCCATTTTTTACTGAGGGACAGACATATCATGACTTTTATGAGGAATAAGTAGGTTTCCCTAATAACTTTATTCGCTTATTGCAGTGATGTCAGTTTCGGGTTTCGGGAAACCTTTATCGGCAATCCATTTTTTCGTTTCAGCCACCATTTCGGGGGTGACGGTGAAATCGTAATTGGCATAGTCGCCGATGTGGAATTGTCCGGTTTCGAAGAAGCCCCATTTCTCGAAGAAGTCGGTCAGGTCGGTTTTTGTGACGTCACAGCATGCCCTGATGAATTCGAACTGGTATTTAATGGTATCATTCCCTCCGTAGTTTCCTGCGTTGTTGCGCAGGTATTCCATGACGTCAGGGTAGAAGTCGGGATGTCCGTTTTCGGTAAAGTAGAGATGGAGCTGCCACAGGGGGACCAGCTTGTTGAAAACGTCCTTTGATTGCAGGTAGGCAATTTTCCCATCGATGATTTCCTTGCGCGCCTTGTCGTAGCTGCCCTGGCGTTTCAAGCGGCTTTCGTTGCCCGTTTTGGCGGCGGCTTGAAGAGAGAAGATGTTGTTGCTGACTTCCGTCATGCCGCCCCAGGTCATCGGGCGCATTTGCATCACGTGGCCGACTTCGTGGGAGAAGCCCCAACAGGCGTCGCCTTTGAGGACGTTTTCAGGATCGGTCACCATTCGCATCGTACCATTGTCTCCCAGGTAGGCTACTCCATCACCGTCGCGGAACATGTAGTAGTTGAAGTTCACGCGGGCAAAGACGCGGTTTTTCGGGATTTTGCCGTATTTCTCAAGGCCCATCAGCTGGTATTGGATGCCTATCAGCTTGTCGTAGGCGTTGATGAGTTCAGTGCCGCGGTCCCTGGTGAATTTTTTCAGGAATTCGACGGGGTAGGCAACCTGGATGTATTTTCCCCGGGCGTCCATGATCGGGGAGACGGCCTGGTCAAGCAGGCGTACCCAGTCTTCGTTGGTATCGCCCCGGGTGGTGTCGAAATAGCCGTTGACTTTGCCCGTCACGAAATGGACGGGGATTTTCGGTGCCGTGTCGGCATCGTTGCTGAAGTAGCTGATGTAGGCGTTGGCGGGCGTTTCTACATCAATGATGTTGATTCCTTCCTTAAGGGGTATTTGCTTTTTGTGCAGTCCCCAGCCGTTGGGATCCTTCGTCGGCTGCACTCCTTCGGCCGGCTTGCGCATCAGGTTCGGGAGCAGAAGACTGATTTCACGCCCATCCGTCTTGCCGACCAGCACGACGTGCTGCCCTTTTTCCAGATAGACGCCCGTCATGTTGTCGTATTTACTGAATCCCTCTCCGATTCTAAGGTTTTTGCCCGTCTGGCGCGGTGAGGGGAGGGCCTGGTATTCGGCATACAGGTAGTCCGGCTTGTAGTTGCCTGCCAGGATTTTGCCCGCGAGTTCCTTCATCGCGTCAGGCTGGAAGGCGGAAATGTCTTTAACATGCTGCTTCAAAGCCGTGCAGGAGGCATCCTTGAATAGTTGGAGGTCGTTGCCGATGCTTTCCGGAGTGTTGGCCGCAAGTACGGATGCGAGCGGCGACAGGGGCAGGGAGAGGAATGAAATGATTCGGTTCATGATAACGTGGGAGTGGGTGATTCTATGATGTTACAAGTTACATTCTCCGTTTTCCTCTTCTTTCACCATTTCTCTTTTTACCGGCAAACGAAAAAATCAACCTGCTTCAACGGAAGACGGGGCGGGTTGATGAATGGGAACGCTCTCACGTTGTATAGCTGGTTTTCTTTTCGTATGGCGTGTTTTTTAAGGCTTCCATGTTTTACTCAATTGCCTTCCCATACTGCGGTAGTCCTATGAGGGCGTTTGCGACTGTAACCCTTGAGCCATTTGATTGAGTCCTTCTGAAATTCTTCGACATCGGCATAGAATTTCTACCACGCGCCTCCCCGCAATATTCTCTTCCTGTCATCCGTCAGAATGGCTTTTATGTGCCATCCGTGTTGCTGATAGAAGAACAGCACGTTGTTGTTCAGGATGAGGGCTGCCTGATCGAGGCGTTTCTCCATGTAGAGAAAGCGGAGGCAACGGATCCATAGGTTTCTATGAGCATTTACAGGTAGATTCTGCCTGTGTTTTTGGGTTTGCCCGTACAGAGAGAGTCCGGCACAGCCGGGAACCTTGCTTTCCACAGCCATTCCTTGAAGCAAAGTCGCTCTTTTCGGAAGGATGGGCGCTGTTTTGAGTTGCTTGACTTGAGTGAACTCCTTTTCCAGTTTCAGAAACCATTTCCTGCGGTTTCCCGGATGCGGGGTTCCACTTCGAGAGACATTAAAGTTATAGAAATGATCGGCTTCTCACCCTCCTTTAAGAGTCTTATTCTTGAACGGAGAGGCTTCGATACTGTTTTAACAGGAGAGTAGCCTCCAACCGTTTTTCCAATTCCAGCTTCTGATGAAAGGGTCCTTCATTTTTCAAATCAGGTTATTGTTTTTGAGGGCTAACAAGCTTCTTTGGGTCAAGGCTACCTATTTTGCGCTGCTGGCTATTGTTACGGCTATTGCCTCCATTTACCTGGGCGAGTTTGTTCCGTTTGATATTTTTCAAAAGATCGGGGCCGATACGGTCGATACAATTTTGAATATCCTGGCTTCAAGCATGCTGGCGGTTACGACTTTTTCCTTAACCACGGTTGTTTCCGCTTATGCAGCGGCGACGTCGAGCGTAACGCCCAGGGCTACGAAGCTGCTGATGGAGGATTCCACGGCCCAGAATGCTCTTTCCACATTCATCGGTTCCTTCATTTTCAGCCTGATTGCGATTATTTTCCTGAATTCCGGCATGTATGACCAGCGGGGAAGGGTGGTTCTGTTTGTTGTCACCCTGGGGGTGATTGCCATTATTCTGGTCACGCTCATCCGGTGGATTGAGCATTTGTCCAGGCTTGGCCGGGTGGGAGAGACTTCCGAGCTGGTGGAGGGAGTAACGGAAAGGGCATTGCTGGAACGCGCCCGGGAACCCTATCTGGGCGCCAATCCCCTCGTTGATAGGGAGCTTGATATTCCGGAAAATGCCGTTCCCGTCAGGAGTGATCAGACAGGCAATATTCAATATATTGATATTGAAAAGCTGGACCATCTTTCCAGGGATAGAGATCTTGATCTTTACGTCGTCTCGCTCCCGGGGGATTTCGTGTCCGTTACCTCGGTTCTGGTTTATGCTGACAAGCCTGTGTCAAATGAAACCCGGCGTGATTTGCTTGGAGCGTTTATCATCGGGCATGAGCGCAATTTTGAACAGGACCCCAGGTTTGGATTGTGCGTGCTTGCCGAGATTGCTGCCAGGGCCCTGTCTGCAGCCGTCAATGATTACGGAACGGGTATTGATATTATTAACCGGGGCGTGCGGCTGCTGACGAAGTATGCCCGGGAAGAACGCCGTCCCGGCGTGAAGCACGAGAGGATATGGGTGCTTCCGTTGACCGTCTCCAATTTGTTTTCGGATATTTTCAGCCCTATTCTGCGCGACGAAGGAGGGATTATGGCGATTGACATCAAGTTGTTGAAGGCTTTTGCCGCATTGCATGGCCTGGATAACGGGCAGTTCAAGGAGGAAGCCCGCAAGTATTCCCGCCAATGCTATGAACATGCATCCAGAACGGTAGTGCTGGATGAAGATAAGGAAGTCCTGAAAAAACTGGTCATTGATTAGCTTGCTTGTCTTCACGGTGAAGAAGAGGGGTTTTAGAGGTCCAGGTATGGTTGAATGGGCTGAATCTTATTAACGGTCCACAGTTTCCCGGATGGACCAGGTTGCAAAAAGGCGTTATTTTCCGGGAGAATCCATGGGAGAGAAATCATCATGGTAAAACGGATGGCTGCCCGGAATTTCCATGTTCATCAATGGGGCAGCTACGGGCGTCATGTCTGTTGAATGATATTCAACATTTTCATGTGTAGTGTTTTTGGGCAGGAGGAAGTTTCATTCATTCCCCGGTTATTTTCTTCAGCATGTTGAATTTTCGATAGGTACCGGACCGTACATGACCATGATTCAGCGTATTGTCATGAAGGTAAGCACATGTTTTCGTACCGGAGTTCTTTTTTGCCTGTTGATGGCTGGCAGTCCTTATGGTTTTGCGGAGAAGCCCGTTTTAACAGACTGGAATTATTTGCCGTCCTACGGGCAGTCGCTTTCCGTAGGATGGACGGCCAAGCCGGTGGTGACGACGGAGCAGAAGAACGGCAATTTGATGTTCAAAGGCGGCGTTCGTCCTTTTGAGGGCGGCAATGACCGGAGCGCCGTGATTCCCCTGGTAGAAGGCATTTCTCCGGACGGCGCCAGGGGAGAGACGCCCGTTTCCGGCGCTGCCGGGAATTTCATGCGCCTGCTGAAGAAGCGTGACTCCGGGAAGGCGTCCAACGTCCGGTTCCTGTGCTCTGCCGACGGCGTGGGAGGTGTCAGCATCGGTGTTCTTTCCAAAGGCAACGCCCCCTATCAGCGTATTCTGGATGATTTGACAGCGGGGCGCGAGCTCGCCTCCAAGGCCGGCAAGTCATTTTCCATGCCTTGTTTCCTGTGGACGCAGGGGGAAACCGACCAGCAGGACAGGAAAACCGGGGAATGGTACAAGGAGAAGATGCGCGCGCTGATTCAGGATATTGACGCGGACGCCAAGGCCGTTACCGGACAGAAGAACGATGTGCTCTGCTTTGGATACCAGGTTGCCTCCCATCTCAATTATTTTGCCCAGAATCCGACGGATTATCCCGCGATTGCCGTGGCCCAGCTGGATTTGGCTCTGGAAAAGGACAGCCGGTACATCATGACTACGCCCATGTACCATTTTTCCTATAGCGACGGGGTGCATTTGACCGCTCCCATGTCCCGGCTTTACGGGGAGTATGCCGGATACGTCATGTACAAGGTGCTGGTGGAGGGCGTGCATTGGAAGCCCATCCATCCTGTCGCCCATGCAGTTGGCAGGAAGGGGAAGGACTGGACGGTAGACGTGAAGTTTTTCGTGCCTGTGCCTCCGCTGGCGCTGGATACCAAGACGATCCTTGATCCGGGCAATTACGGCTTTTCCCTGGTGAACGCGCAGGGCGAACCCCTGGAGATCAAGTCCGTCACGCTGAACGGCAGAGACGCCGTCCGCATCATAATGTCGTCCGACCCTTCCGGCTGTCATCTCCGGTACGGAATGACCTTGAAGGAGAAACTTCCTTCCGGCCCGCGCACCGGAGCGCGCGGATGCCTGCGGGATTCCCAGGGGGAGAAGGTAAAGACCCGGATTCAGGACGTCGTTTACCGCATGGACAATTGGTGTCCGTTTTTCGACTATCCCTTGGATTCCCGGAATGGGATGAACAAGACGGAGTCCAGGTAGATTTTCATGTGACTGCCAGATTTTTTTGGTTTCTCACTCCTTCAGCATGGTTTATCCATTCCTTTGGAGAGAGTCAGAGTTTCTGCTCTGGTCTTAGGATGGTACGGCATGGATTGCGGTTGTAGAGCCCTTCGGAACAAGATAAAGTCCAGTAATGATGAATTCCATGTTCAAGTTTTTGATGGGTGCGGTGTGCGCCGCAGTTCTGCCCGCCTTCGGGCAGGGAGAGAAGACGGATTTTCCCACGGACAAGGCGGTGACCGTATTCAGCGCTGGGGAAGGGAACCCTTATGCGTCCATCCGCATTCCCGCCTTGCTCAATATCGGGAAGGGGCAGCTTTTGGCGTTTGCCGAAGGCCGGTATAAGAATACTGACCAGGGGGAGAACGACATTATCATGAGCGTCAGCAAGAATGGCGGAAAAACCTGGTCACGCCCCCGGGCGATCGCCAAGTCGCATGGGGCCACGTTTAACAATCCGTGCCCGGTTTATGATGCCAAGACCAAGACCGTGACCGTCGTATTCCAGCGTTATCCCGCAGGAGTCAAGGAACGGCAGCCCAATATTCCTCAGGGTTGGGATGACGAGAAGTGCATCCGCAATTTCATGATCCAGAGCAGGAATGGCGGTTCCTCCTGGACGAAGCCGGAGGATATCACGAAGACGACCAAGCGCCCCACCGGCGTGGACATCATGGCTTCCGGCCCGAATGCGGGAACCCAGTTGAAGAGCGGCCCCCACAAGGGGCGCCTGGTGATTCCGATGAATGAAGGGCCGTTCGGCAAATGGGTGATTTCCTGCATTTACAGTGATGACGGCGGCAAAAGCTGGAAGCAGGGCCAGCCGACCGCCAATATGAAGGGCCTGGTGAATGAAACGTCCATCGCGGAGACGGATAACGGAGGCGTGGTCATGGTCGCGCGCCACTGGGGCGGAGGCAATTGCCGCCGCATCGTGTGGTCACAGGACGGCGGCGCGACATGGGGTGAAGTGGAAGATGCTCCGGAATTGTTTTGCGACAGCACGCAGAATTCCCTGATGACTTATTCTCTGACGGCCCAGCCTGCCTTTGGCGGCAAGAGCCGCCTCCTGTTTTCCGGCCCCAGTGCCGGACGGCGCATCAAGGGGCAGGTGGCGATGAGCTATGACAACGGCAAAACCTGGCCGGTGAAAAAACTGTTGGGAGAAGGAGGTTTTGCCTATTCCAGCCTCGCCATGGTAGAACCCGGTGTCGTGGGGGTGCTTTATGAGGAAAACCAGCCGAATATCAAGAAGCTGAAGTTTGTTCCCATTACGATTGAGTGGCTGACCGACGGAAAGGATACGGGGCTGCCGACCGGGCAGAAAGCTCCGGTAATAAAATAGTCCCGCTTTTAGTTGTTGATTATTGCCGAGACCGGGGGAGTTAATCTGCCGGTCCTGTTTTGTTCGTAAGCTTGCGACGGGATTCTCGAATTTTCCGGGTATTTGCTCTATAAGTCTCCTTCTCTTCATACCCACAGACCATGTTTCTAATATAAGCTTCAGAATTGTGGAGAGAAGAGTTTTTTGAGTTGAAATCCTTGCTTCTGGTAAAAAATCTATAAAATGTAGCAGAGACCACCCGTATGCCTCCGTCGCCATGAAGAAGTTTTCCTGCAGAACGCAGAAGCCTCTAATGGGCAGATGTTGGATGAAGTAAGAAAAGCTCTGGGAGGAACGGTGGTAGGAATTCGAGACATTATGAAAACAAGAACTGGATTTTTCTCTTGTTTTCATAATGTCTCGATGGTTGAAATTTCAACCAAGGGAAATCAGCATGTTCACCAAATCATAGGGAAGATATGATTAGTGATATCATGAGGAAGATATCTCGGAATGCCTGGTGAGATATTTTTAGATTAATTTGACAATCTATCATTCTTTTGTTTTTTTGTTTTTTTGCATTCATAGATCACTCTATCTACTAAAAATCCACTTCTATCCTCCAGAGTTGACATCAGCGTAAAAAAAGATAGCATAGAGTTCCATATTTATGCTGCTGCTGTCTCCTTTGTAGGGCGGAAGTAGGAACCTGAAAAGCTGGGAAGAAGGGATTCTTTCTAGCTTTTTTGCTCTAACTGGATTCAGGCTATGAAATTTTTTTCATGGAGTCAACCTATCAATGATTTTCATAAGAATATTTTTTCGATTTTCGCTTGTATCTGATACCGTTTTAGCTACTATATGGCTAGTCGCATGGATAGGCGTGCGTGGATTGAAACTTATGTAAATCCTTGATTATAGAAGGAATAAATATACAGTGCGAGCTTTTGTGAGCTCGCACTGTATTTGTTAGAAGAATGAAGTTGCGGATTATTCAACCATGAACATGTCGTTGGTATCCGTTTCGCCTGAAGCAATAGTTTTCGTGCAAATGCTGTATTTGCCTCGGTTTCTAAGATAGAAGAAGTTTGAATCGTCTGATTCGGTTTCGGAGGATGTGATCGTAATCGGAAGAATGATCATGGAGGTTTTTTCTCCAGTTTTGAGGCTTTCTCAGCACCCATTCCTGTTGTTTCATTCCCTGCACTTTCGGCCTGATCGCTGGCAGGGATGAGAGGAAATAGTTTATGAATGTTAAGAGTTTTCTTTATTTGTGTTCACTGTTTCTTCAGCATTCCTGGTATGACAGTGTGTGCATGGTTTGTCTGCTTGATTCCGGGGCGGGCACGGGTACCCTGCAAGGCATCCGTTGCCCTTGGAGCTCTTCCCATTCGGGAGGGCCGGCAAACGGAAGATGATTCCCCGTTTCAATATATGTCCTGGATTTATCTGGTGTTGGCCGGTCTCTGTGAGATCGGATGGCCTCTGGGCTTCAAGCTTTCACAGGCGCCCGGCACGGGTTCCGGCAGGTTTGCCGCCTGCATTGCGTTCTCCGTGTTCAGCATGGCCCTGAGCGGTTTTCTTCTGTGGCTGGCCCAGCGCAGCATTCCCATCGGCACCGCTTATGCGGTGTGGACGGGCATCGGCGCGCTGGGAACGTTTCTGGTGGGCATCCTGTGGTTCGGGGATTCCTCCAATGTCTGGCGCATGCTGGCGGCCACCTTCCTGCTGATAGGCATTATCGGGTTGAAGCTGGCCCCCGGGCATTGAGCTTCCCTGTAGGGCAATTCATGCCGGGGCGCCGGAGAAGGTCAGCGTGCAGCAGCCCTCCAGAAGGGTTCAACGGTGGGAAATATATTTTTCCCACACTGTTCCGCAGGCGTCGGAAGGCATGCGCCAGTCTCCTCGCGGAGAAAGGGCAATGGTGCCTACCTTGGGGCCGTCCGGCATGCAGCTGCGCTTGAATTGCTGCCGGAAGAAGCGGCGGATGAAGATGCCCAGGCAGCGGCGAATGAAGTCCGGCTGGAATTCGCCGCGAAAGGCGTGCTCCGCCAGATACAGGATTTTGTCCGGCTCTGCCCCGTATTTGATGAAGTGGAAGAGGAAAAAATCGTGCAGGTCGTAAGGCCCCAGCACGTCTTCCGTACGCTGTTCAATGGAGCCGTCGCCTGACGGAGGCAGAAGTTCCGGGCTGACGGGGGTGTTGTTGATGTCCGCGAGGGTGGCGGCCAGTTCCGGGGACGATTCTCCGGCGATGTGTTCAATGAGGCACCGTATCAGCGTCTTCGGAATGGAGCAGTTGACCGCGTACATGGACATGTGGTCTCCGTTGTAGGTGCTCCAGCCCAGGGCTATTTCCGACAGGTCTCCCGTTCCCACGACCAGCCCCCCGGTTTTGTTGGCCAGGTCCATCAGGATTTGCGTGCGTTCGCGGGCCTGGACGTTTTCATAGGTGGTAGTGCGTTCGGCGGGGTCGTGCCCGATGTCGCCGAAGTGCCGGAGGCAGCATTCGGAAATGGGGATTTCCCGAAGCTCCGCGCCCAGAAGGCGGCACATGGTTAAGGCATTGTCGTGGGTTCTGTCCGTGGTGCCGAAGCCCGGCATCGTGACGGCCAGAATGTCGGAGGCGGGGCGTTTCAACGCCCGGCAGGCGCGCTCGCAAATAAGCAGGGCCAGCGTGGAGTCCAGACCGCCGGAGATGCCGATGACAAGCCGCCGTGCATCGGTGTGCTCCATTCTTTTAGCCAGTCCCGCTGTCTGGATGGCGATGATTTCTTCGCACCGTTCCGGGCGGTGTGCGGGGGAGGGCAGAAATGGCCGCGCCGGATTAAAGGCGTATTCCAGACCGGGGGGGGCGGGAACTTCCGCCGGCAGCGTCAGATGAAGGGCATTTCCGGCAGGGGAAAGGGATTTGCTGTCATTGAAGGAGCTTTCGGAGAGGCGCGCCGCCGCCAGCCGTTCAAAGTCCACGTCCGCAAGGATGAGGGAGCTTTCCCTGCCGAACCGTTCGCCTTCAGCCGCCAGCCTGCCGTTGTCCGCAATGAGGGAATGCCCGCCGAATACGGTGTCCGTGGTGGATTCATGCACGCCTGCGGAGGAAAGGACATAGGAGCAGAGGCACCTGCCGCTTTGCTGCTTGACCAGTTCGCGACGGTAGGCGGCCTTGCCCGTGAGTTCCGTTCCCGCGGAGGGGTTGAATATGGCCCTGGCTCCCTGAAGGGCCAGTCCGGAGCTGGGGGGAATGACGCTCCACAGGTCTTCGCATATTTCCACGCCGAAGCTGAAGGAGGAGGCTGCATCGTGGAAGATGATTTCCGTTCCGAACGGAATATATGCCCCATTGACTTTGGCCTCCTTCGTCCCTGTTCCCAGCTCCCTGCCGGATGTAAACTGCCGCTTTTCGTAAAATTCCCGGTAGTTGGGGAGCACGGTTTTGGGGATCAGCGCCAGCACTCTGCCGGACTGGATGACCGCCGCCGTGTTGTACAGGGCATCTTCATGCAGGAAGGGCAGGCCCGCCACGGCAATGGTGCCTGAGCCTTCCGTCGCTTCCGCAAAGCGGCGCAGGCCGTCCAGGGCCGCCTCCCGCAGGCGCGGCTGGAAGAAGAGGTCTCCGCAGGAGTAGCCCGTGATGCTCAGCTCCGGAAAGACGACGGCAGCAGCTTTCTGTTCCGCAGCCTTCCGGAATCCGTCCATGAGCTGGTCGACGTTGTAATCCACATCAGCCACGCGGAGCTGGGGGACGGCGGAGGCAAGTCTGTAATATCCGAACATGGGCGGCGCAGTCTGGAAAATGGAGCCCGCAGATGGTCGTTTTCCCGTAATCAGGACGCAATCCGGGAGAAGCGGGCCTGATCCGGATACTAAAAGCTCGTGAAAGACTTGTAAAGCCATCAGTGGGGACTGCATCCCGCCCGTTTGCCGGGAGGATGAGGAAGCGGCAGGAAAAGGTATTCACCCGGCTGCCTTCAACGGGCCAGGCGGCGGGAGCGGCTCTTATGCCTTTTTCCTGAAATCCCGCGGTGCGGCGGCTTTTCATGTTCCGGGAACAGCATTGAAGCTGGAAAAACGGGAGAAAAGGAGTAAACCATCTCACAAAGCCCGATGAATAATACTGACCGATTTACCGGAAAAGCCGGGGCCTACGTTCAGGGCAGGCCCGGTTATCCCGCCGCCGTTGTTGAGCTTCTGACGCGGGAAACCCGCCGGGAGAATCCCCGAATGGCGGATATAGGTTCCGGAACAGGCATCCTGTCCCGCGCCATGGTGGAGCATGGCTGGACCGTGTACGGCGTGGAGCCTAACGATGACATGCGGAGGGAGGCGGAGAAGGTGCTGAAGGGTTTCCACCGCTTCCATTCCGTGCCGGGAACGGCGGAGCATACCCTGCTTCCCGGCGCTTCCGTGGACCTGGTAACGGCGGCGCAGGCGTTCCACTGGTTTGACGCCGCCGCGTTCAAGCGGGAATGCCGCCGTATTCTGGCCGCGGAGGGCAGAATAGCCCTGATCTGGAATTCCAGGGTGGAAGACGGCCCCATTGTCCGGGAGGAAGGGAACATCCATCGTCTTTACTGCCCGCGTTTTTATGGATTCAGCGGGGGCTTGGCCGACTTGACGGATAGACTCGGCGAGTTTTTCGACCACCGCTTCCGGGTATTCCGCTTTCCGAATGATCTGTCCTATACGCGGGACCAGTATCTCCGCCGCATGATGTCCGCCTCCTATGCCCTGACGGAAAAGGATGAGGGCCATTCCCCCTGGCTGGACGCCCTTAACGGGCTGTTTGACCGGTTTGAGACGGGAGGCCGTGTTACGGTTCCGAATGAAACCGTGGTGTATTTAGGGGCCTGCTGAGGACGCACCGTTCATGCACTGCATCCGGAAAAGGATGTTCACGCGTTCCTTTGCCGGTTGTTTCCTTGGCCTCCATCCAGTGCGATGTTCTTCCGGCAGAAGCCCGGAACCGCAACGGCCCTTCTGCCGGAATATCCCGGAAATGTCCGGCAATGAAAAAAGGAAAGCTTTCTTTCAATTCATGGATTGAAAGATGATGGCGGCAAGGACGGCGATGATTGCCAGAACAACAATGATGGTGGGAATATAGCGGGTTTTGTTCACGTCAAGAGTCCACTCCCTGTTGAGGCGGGAAAGATTCTCCCCTGCCGCGTAGCGGGAAAAAAGGTCATGAAGCTGGGAGTAATCCAGGGCTTTGGGAGCCATGTAAAGTTCCCTGTTCTTCCCGTTGACGAACGAGATTTCGCGATACGTGTCGTCCGGATTTCTACGGCCCCGCATTGATATTTGCTTTTCCGACTCCGGAAAAATCATCCCGGGATGCAGACATGGCTTCTTCTCTCACGTTATTCTTGCTTTATCCCGGTGGGCCTGCCGTGCTACGATGGCTCACCGCCATGACGCAGCAGCCTTTTTCCCAAGAACCTTTTATGGTTTCCGGATTGCATGGGGACCAGATTCTGGGCGCCCGCAGCAATCAGCAGGATTCCTTTTCCATCCTGGCCGGGGATGACGCCCTGGTGCTGGTCCTGGCGGACGGCATGGGGGGCTATACCGGAGGGGAGCTGGCCAGCCGCGCGGCTATAGAAGGTTTTTTTCAGGCGTTTGAGCGGGAAAACCGGTCTCCCGGCAAGAGGATGAAAGACGCAGTGACCGCCGCCAATGAACAGGTGCGTACGGTCCGGAAGAAGAGGGGGAAGGATGACGAGATGGGCACGACGCTGGTAGCGGCCTGGATAGGGCCGGAAGGGCTGCGCTGGGTCAGCGTGGGAGATTCCCTTCTGCTGCTCATCCGGGAGGAAAAAATGTTTCTGCTTAATGACCTGCACCAGTATTCCGCGGAGCTGGAACGCATGGCGGATGAAGGTTCCATCAGCCGGGAGGAGGCCTTGAGCCATCCTTCCCGCCATTCCCTGACCTCCGCCCTGATGGGGAGGGAAGTGCCTTTGGTGGATCTGCGGGAAGAGTGCTTCCCTCTGGTTCCCGGGGACCGCCTTCTGGTCGCCAGCGACGGAGTGGGGCCTTATCTGGACTCCCTGGGCCCGGCGGGGATGCGGTACTTGTCCATGCTGTCCGCGGAGGAATTGGTGCGGTCCGTGCTGGAAGGCATCAACCGTGACGGCGCGCCCAACCAGGATAACGCCACGCTGATCTGTGCGGAAATAGCGGAAGCGTGATTCTCCGGAGGCGGTGTGGCTGAAAAGGGGCCGGAAACAGGCGCTGGTTGAATTTCACATCCCTCCTCCGGCCCGGACGGATAATTAAATGCCCCGCATGCAGGAGACGCATGCGGGGCATTCCTTTTAAATGGCTGGAGCCGTCCGCGTTCAGGAATGATATTCCTGGAGGGAGCGGGGGGATACCTTCACATGCTGGGCGGAGCGGATGCCCTCCACCGTGGCCCTGGCGGCGGCGATGGTGGTCATGTACGGAATCTTCTTCTGGATGGACTGCATGCGGATGAAGGAGTCGTCAATCATGCTGGTGCGGTCCACCGGAGTATTAATGATCAGGTCAATCTGCTTGTTGGTGATCATGTCGCCCAGGTTCGGGCGGCCTTCATGCAGCTTGTTGACCACTTCCGTTTCCACGCCCTGGCCGCGCAGGTATTCCGCGGTGCCTCCGGTGGAGACGATCTTGAAGCCCAGGGAGATGAGGTCCCGGGCGATGGGTTCAATGAACTTCTTGTCGCGGTCGGAGACGGTGACGAGCACCTTGCCGGAGGTGGGCAGGATGCAGCCTGCGGCTTCCTGGGCCTTGTAGTAGGCCATGCCGAAGTTGTCCGCAATGCCCATGACTTCCCCCGTGGCGCGCATTTCCGGCCCCAGGACGGGGTCCACTTCCGGGAACATGTTGAACGGGAAGACGGCTTCCTTCACGCCGATGAAGCGGCAGGCGCGCGGCTTCAGGCCCAGGTCCTTGAGCTTCTTGCCCAGCATGATTTCCGTGGCGTGGCGCGCCATGGAGATGCCCGTGACCTTGGAGACGATGGGCACCGTGCGGGAGGCGCGGGGATTGGCTTCAATGATGTACACCTCGTCATCGCAGATGGCGAACTGCACGTTCAGAATGCCCTTCACCTGGAAGTCCTTGGCGATCTTGGCGGCGTGTTCCTCAATGGTGCGGACGTGCTTGGGGGCGATGGTCACGGGAGGAATGGCGCAGGCGGAGTCTCCGGAATGGATGCCCGCCAGCTCAATATGTTCCATCACGGTGGCCACGAAGGTGTCCGTGCCGTCGGCCAGCGCGTCCACTTCCGCTTCAATGGCGTTGTCCAGGAAGCGGTCGATCAGCATGGGGTATTCCGGGCTGACCTGGATGGCCTCCACGCCGTAGCGCTTCAGGTTTTCTTCATCGTAAATGACTTCCATGCCACGGCCGCCCAGAACGAAGGAGGGGCGCACCATCACCGGGTAGCCGATCTGGCGGCCCAGTTCCACGGCTTCTTCCAGGGAGCGGGCGGTGCCGCTTTCCGGCTGGAGAATATTCAGGGCGATCATGCGTTCGCGGAAGTATTCGCGGTCTTCCGCCAGGCGGATGCCTTCCGGCTGGGTGCCCATGATCTTCACCCCGGCGTCCTTGAGGGCCTGGGCGATGTTGAGCGGGGTCTGGCCGCCGAACTGGACGATGACGCCTTCCGGCTTTTCCTTCTCATAAATAGCCAGCACGTCTTCCACGGTCACGGGTTCAAAGTACAGCTTGTTGGCCGTGTCAAAGTCCGTGGAGACCGTTTCCGGGTTGCAGTTCACCATGATGGATTCATACCCGTTGTCCCGCAGGGTGAAAGCGGCGTGCACGCAGGTGTAGTCGAACTCGATGCCCTGGCCGATGCGGTTGGGACCGCCGCCCAGGATCATGATCTTCTTCTTGTCGTTCACGGGCACTTCATCCTCTGCGCCGCTGTAGGTGGAATAGTAATATTCCGCGTGTTCCACGCCGCTGACGGGCACGATGCGGTAGGTGGCGGTGATGCCGTTTTCCTGGCGGCGGGTGCGGACGGCCTTTTCAGGCACGTTGAAAATCTGGGCCAGATACTTGTCGGAGAAGCCCATCTTCTTCGCCTGGCGCAGGGTTTCCACGGGCAGGGAATCCCAGCCCTGGCCATCCAGGGAGAAGTCAAAGTCCGCCAGTTCCTTCATCTGTTCAATGAAGAACGGGGTGATGCGGGTCAGCTTCACGATTTCCTCCACGGTCACGCCGCGGCGCAGGAGTTCGTAAATCTGGAAGAAGCGTTCGCTGTTGCCGTACGTGATCTTTTCACGCAGTTCCGGCGTGGTGAGGGCTTCCAGCTTCTTCACGCGGCCCAGCCCGGCGCGGCCGATTTCCAGGGAACGCACGGCCTTCTGGAAGGCTTCCTTGAAGTTCTGGCCGATGCTCATCACTTCCCCCACGGCCTTCATCTGGGTACCCAGCTTGTCGGCTGCCTTGGGGAACTTTTCAAAGGCCCAGCGGGCGAACTTGACGACTACGTAGTCGCCGTAAGGCTCGTACTTTTCCAGGGAGCCCTTGCGCCAGTAGGGAAGTTCGTCCATCGTGATGCCGGAGGCCAGCTTGGTGGAGACGGAGGCGATGGGGAAGCCGGTGGCCTTGGAGGCCAGGGCGGAGGACCGGGACGTGCGGGGGTTGATTTCAATGACGATGATGCGGTTGTCCTCACGGTTGTGGGCAAACTGCACGTTCGTGCCGCCCGTGACGCCAATGGCGTCCAGAATGCGGTAGGAGTAATCCTGAAGCCTGTCCTGCACGTCCTGGGGAACGGTCAGCATGGGGGCCACGCAGAAGCTGTCCCCGGTGTGCACGCCCATGGGGTCCACGTTTTCAATAAAGCAGACGGTGATCTTCTGGCCCTTGGCGTCGCGCACGACTTCCAGTTCCAGTTCTTCCCAGCCCAGCACGCATTCCTCCACCAGCACCTGGTTGATCAGGGAGGCGGCCAGGCCGCGGGGGACGATCTGGCGCAGTTCCTCCACGTTGTACACGATGCCGCCGCCCGTGCCGCCCATGGTGTAGGCGGGGCGGAGCACGACGGGGTAGCCCAGCTCGGCGGCCACCTTCTCCGCTTCCTCCACGGTATAGACGGGTTCGGACTTGGCCACCGGCACGCCGATCTTGTCCATGGTTTCCTTGAAAATGATACGGTCTTCACCGCGGGCGATGGCTTCCAGGTCCACGCCGATGACTTCCACGTTGTACTGCTTCAGGATGCCTTCCTCATTCAGCTTGGAGGCCAGGTTCAGGGCCGTCTGGCCGCCGAGGTTGGGCAGCAGAGCATCCGGGCGTTCCTTTTTAATCACGGCCGTGATGCGGTCCACGGTCAGGGGCTCAATGTAGGTGTGGTCCGCCATGCCGGGGTCCGTCATGATGGTGGCGGGGTTGGAGTTCACCAGAACGACGTCGTAGCCTTCAGCGCGCAGGGCCTTGCAGGCCTGGGTGCCGGAGTAGTCGAACTCGCAGGCCTGGCCGATGATGATGGGGCCTGAGCCGATGATGAGGATTTTGCGGATGTCTTCGCGTTTTGCCATGGTATGATGCCTCTATGTGGTCCGTGGTGGTTAAAAATAAATACCGGAAACAAGGTCCGCCCAAGGTGCGTTGCCTCTCCGCTCCGCATACCCGGCGCGTGACCTGACGCACAGTAAGGGACGTTCTGCGATAAGTCCAGACAAAACAACAGGAATTCCGGGGAAAAGGCTATGGTCTTCTTCCCTTTCCGTACAGCGCTGCGCGCGCAATCCGCCCTTGATATTTTCCGCCGCCCGTATACCCTGTGGGGCAAGGATGAGGAATGCCCTGATATTGATTTGCTGCCTTGGGCTGCTGTGGCCGGCAGCCGTGACGGCGGCGGAACGCGCCCCCGCAGGCCGGGGTGCGGCCATGACTCCGGGTGAGGCCGCATGGTACCAGTCCCTGCGCGCCGGACTTTCCCAATTCCGGAAGGGTGGAGGCTACAAAACCAACAGGGAAGCCATGGAAGCCCTGGCGCAGAAAACCTGCCGCTGGGACCCCCGCACGCGCCGTCCCGTCTTCCTTCTCCGGGAGGCCACCCCTTCCTTCTGCTCCTCCGCCTGCTACCTGCTCCTTTTAAAATCCCTGCAATTATGGGACGCCGCCCAGCCGCAGCCCGTTATTTCCGAGCGAGCGTGGCTGGCTCTCATTCCCCGCCTGGGCCAGCATGACGGCGAAGGGCCGTGGGGCTGGGCGAACGCCAACGGTCCCGGCCTGGCCGTGCTGGTGCACAGGCTGGGAGCCGGCGTCAACTTTGAAGACTGGCGGAAGGCCCGTCCCGGAGACTTCATGAAAATATTCTGGACGGACCACATCGGCCGCCGGGAATCCGGCCACCTGACCGTTCTGGTGAAGGACGGCGGGGACACGGTCACCTTCTGGTCCTCCAACATGCCGGACGGCTACGGAGCCAAGACAGTGCCCAAATCCCAAATCAGGCGCGTCATCTTCACGCGCATCACCAGGCCGGAGCGGTTCAACCTGGCTCCGGCGGTGGGAAGCCATCCGTGGCTCTCCTCCCTGCTCCGGCAGGAGGTGGGCATCAAGGAGGTGCGCAGATACTCAGGCATGCAGAACCCGTGACCTCCTCCCGCCGTGAAGAAATGCTCCTTCCCTCCCTCCGTCACGCCGGAATGCTCCGTGCTGGTGCTCGGCTCCCTGCCGGGGGATGAATCCCTGCGGCAGGCCCAGTATTACGCCCATCCGCGCAACGCCTTCTGGAAAATCATGGGAACCCTGCTGGATTTTGACCCCTCCTTGCCGTATGGGGAACGCCTGTCCCTGCTCAACCGGGGCGGGGTGGGGCTGTGGGACGTGGTGGCCTCCGGCGTCAGGCCCGGCAGCCTGGACCAGCACATCTCCCAGGAACAGCCCAATGACATTGCCGCCCTGCTGGAATGTTTCCCCGGCATCGGCACCGTCTGCTGCAACGGCACCGCCTCCCATAAATACCTCAAGCGGTATTTTCCGGAACTATTCCTCCGGGAAACCCCTGCCATCATCCAGATGCCCTCCACCAGCCCGGCGGCGGCGCGGCTGACGTATGAGCAGAAATTCCGCGCCTATGAGGAAGTCATCCTCTCCCGACTCCGGCAGGGAGGGAAAAAAGGCTGAGCTTCAGCGCCTTACTTGCCGTCTAATTCCCTGGAGGTTTTGGCCCCCGCTTCTTTCAGGATGCGCGCCAGGCTGCTCTTTCCGGTGGCGATGGCGCGGTCCAGGGGAGTGGCCCCGCCCCTGGAGCGGAAATTCACGTCCGCCTTGTGCTCAATCAACAATTTGGCGGCGGCGTTTATGGAATTTTCCTGAAGGCCGGAAACGTCCGCGAGCACCCACAGGGCCGTTTCCGAATTGGCCGGCTTGTAATGGCCTAGCCGCGGCTTACCGTTGGGTTTGTTGGGGTCCGCACCGTTTTCCAGCAGGAACCTGACACTCTCCTCATTCCCGTACCTGGCGGCGGAAATCAGCAGGGTTTTGCCGTCATTGCACACGTAATCCGGGTCCGCCCCGTGCTCCAGCAGATAGGCTGCCTGCGGAGCCCTGGGATTGAAATAATGCCTGGAAAGAAGGGAGGAAGAGGCGTTTTTATACTCGTCGGACCGGCCTATTTCCAGATTGACGTCCGCCCCGTTGGCAATCAGGAGGTCCGCCAATTCAAAAAACTGCATGTCCAGCGCCAGGGCCAGCGCGCAGGAATTATCCCCCCTGATGCCCTCCCCCTGGTAATTCACGTCCGCCCCGGCGCGGATGAAAGCGCTGACTTTGGAAAGCTCCGGCTTCGTTCCCTCTTCCGGCAGCTTGTCATACTTCCTCTTGCCGTTGATGGTGACAGAGGTGGTTGTGCTCTCCCGCGCGGGCCTGTAATCCTTCAGCTTGTACAGGTATTCATACAATTCAAGCCCCTTCTTCTCCCGGGTGGCGCGGTCGGCGGAGGGGTCCACGGGCAGCGGAGCCTTTTTGGGAATCAGGCGCAGGGAGCGTTCCGCCGTGCGGTGCCCCTGCCTGGCCGCCTTGGAAAACCAGAATTTGGCCTGGGAGGGACTGCGCTTGACGCCGTCTCCCTTCAGGAAGCAGAGGCCCAGACGGTACTGGGATTCCGCATTCCCTTCCTTTGCTTCCAGGTAGATGCGCCTCCCTTCTTCCGGGGTGACGGCGCGGACGGCGGGCGAACAGCCGAGGAAGACGGCGGCTGACAACAGCAGACGGGAGTAGTAGGTCATAATGGGGTAGGGGAGGTGAGGGAGTCTTCATTCAGGAAGACCCGACGGCGGCCAGCAGGTGGACGTCCAGCGCCAGGGCTTCATGAATGTTGAAATTCAAATCGTCGCGGAGCCTGTTGAGGGCTTCCATGCGCTTCAGCAATTCGTTCACGGGCATCTGTGCGGACAGCGTGCGCACCTCCGGATGAATCGGCGTGACCTCCGGAGCGCCGGAGGCGATCAGGGCCGCCTGGCCGAACCAGCTGATGAGCAATTCCAGGGCCTGGTTGCGCTGTTCCAGGTATTCCGTCTCTATCTGGGCGGTGTTCGCGTCCTTGTTGCGGGACTCCCAGTCGGAGGTATCCGTGCCCTGGGCGGCTTCCTTCGCTTCATCCTTCAGGGCCTGGTTCAGGTTTTTGGTGATGGCGGCCTTGGCCTCCGTCATGACGTCCACGAACTTGCTGCGGAAGGCCAGCGCGGCCAGGTCATTGTCCAGATTGCGGCAGGTCTCCAGCCAGTGGGGCAGCAGGGCCTCCTGGATGGGGGTGAGCCTGAACTCCGCGGATTGCAGCAGGTTGACGCGCACGCAGCGGGAAATAATGGTCTGGAGAAGCTGGTCCGGCTGGGAGGTGGACAGAATGAGCAGGCACTGGCTGGGCGGCTCCTCCAGGGTTTTCAGGAAGGCGTTGGCGGCCTCGTCATTCATGCGCTCCGCATCCATGAACACGGCTATCTTCCATTTTCCCTCCGCCGCGCGCTGCTGGAGGAAAGGTTCCACCGCGCGGATGTCATCCCGCAGGATGCGGCGCGACTTGGACTTGGGGCGCACCAGGCGGCAATACTCGTCCCGCACGCTGTCCAGGTGGTCCGCCCGGATGCCGTTCATCAGCTCCAGCAATTGAAGGATCAGGCGGGAGGCTCCCTGGTGCTCGTCTCCCACAATGAGCAGGGCATGGGGAAGCCGGTTGCGGGAGAAGGCGGTGCGGAGCAGGTCGAACGCTTGGGATGCCGTGAATGCCATACGCTCCCTATGAAAACATTTCGTTGCGTCAGGGCAACAGAAAAGATTGGTATATGTCGGATATTTCATGTACTAAGGGGGCCGGTTATGGAACAAAACGACATCTCATCCCGGATTGTCTTTGCCGACCGCGGCAAGGTGAATGTGGAAAAAGGCGCGGAATTCGCCCCCAAATTTGACCAGAACGGCCTGATTCCGGCCCTCGCCATGGACCACGTTACCCATGAACCGCTGATGCTGGCCTACATGAACGCGGAATCCCTGCGCATGACCATGGAGCTGGGGGAAGCCGTTTACTACTCCCGCAGCCGCCAGGAAATCTGGCACAAGGGCGCGACCAGCGGCCACGTGCAGAAAGTGAAGCAAATCCTGATTGACTGTGACCAGGATGCCCTGATCGTGCTGGTGGACCAGTGCGGCGCCGGAGCCTGCCACACCGGGCACCACTCCTGCTTCTACCGTTCCGTGCCCTTCGGCGACGAGCTGAAGGCCCAGCCCCAGGGGGAACCCGTCACGCTGCGTGAAGCGGACGGCGGCGTCGTTTTTGATGCTGAAGCCGTATACGGCAAGGGACACTAACTCTTTTTTGCGCGTCAATCTGCGTTCACCGGGTTGACGCGCCCTCTTTTTCTGCTGTAAAGTCATGAATGTGAAAAAGCTGCTTGTCATGATGGCCGCCGTCTCCGGAACACTGGTGCTGTGCCAGTGCTCTTCGGAAGCGCCCCCGCCCCCCGGAACCGTCCGCATGGTGGACCAGCAGGCCATCGCCCTGATGCAGGAAGCCAGGGCGAAGGAAGCGAAGAACGACCTGTCCGGCGCCATCAAGAAATACAAGCGCGTGGTGGAAAAGCACCCCCTTTCCAAGGAAGCGCCGCAGGCCCGGTTCAGAATGGCGGAACTCTATGAGGCCCGCAAGGAACCCGCGGATGCGTTTGACCAGTACCAGAAGCTCATTGACCGCCACCCGGACAGCCCCCTGTACAAACAGGCCATGGCGCGGCAGAAGGAAATGGCCTTCGGCGCGGCGAGCGGCGCGTTGACCAACCGCGTACTGTGGATGTTTGACGTCCGGATGGACCCCAAGAACGTTACGGAATGGCTGAACCACGTGCGTGACAACGCCCCGTACGCCCCTACCGCCCCGCAGGCAATGAACGTGCTGGGCAGCTACCTGGCCGCCCGCGGCCAGATGAAGGAGGCCATTGAGGCGTATCAGAACCTGGTGGACAACCATCCGCACTCTCCGCTGGCCCCGACGGCCCAGCTCCAGATAGCCACCCTGTACCGCCAGGCCGCCGCTGACGGGGACCGCAACCACGTCAATGTGGCCCGCGCCCAGGAAGCGTATGAAGACTACCTCCAGCGCTACCCCAACAGCTCCCGCGCCGGGGCCGCCCGTTCCGACCTGGCCGCCATGAAGCGTGAGCTGGTGGCCCAGCAGCTGGAAGTGGCGGAATACTACCTGACCAAGATGAAAGACACCGATGCGGCCATCTTCTGCTACCAGGAAGTGGCCTCCAAGGGCAGCGTCAATCCCGCCGCCGCCGCCAAGGCGAAGGCACGCCTGAAAAAACTGGGCGTCACCAGCAGATAACAGGAACTCTCCGTCCGCATGAACCGTATCCGGAACGTCTTCAAACTTCTTCTGCCCGTTCTGTGCCTGCTGGCCGGTTCCTGCGGCTACCAGCTCGGCGGCACCAAGCCGCCCAAGCTGGAATTTGCGCAGACCGTCAAGGTCTGCCTCTTTGCCAACAACTCCCTGGAACCCCGCGCCGCCACGCTGGTGACCGGCGCGCTGGCGGATGAACTGCAGCGGGACGGCACCTACCGGCTCAGCACCGGTGCGGATGCGGATATCCGGGTGGAAGGAGAAGTGTACTCCATCACCTTCGACCAGTTGCGTTCCAGCCGGGAAGACACCTACAAAAGTACGGAGCTGGGCCTGCGCCTGGCCGTCAAGTACCGGGTGGTGGACGCCAGGACGCAGAAAGTCCTGTATGCCAGCTCTGCGGAGGAAGTGGGCCAATTCTTTGACCTGGGCAACATCCAGACGGCCCGGACCAACGCCCTCTCCTATGCGGCGCGGCTGGTAGCCACCTCCATTGCGGAAACCCTCACCAACGGCTAGACCTGTCCGGCTCCGGAAAATTTGTGCTTATGGCGGAAGTGGAATACAGCGTTTACTTCGTTCCGGTGCCGATCGGCAACCGGGCGGACGTCACCCTGCGGGCGCTGGACGTGCTGCGCAAGGTGGACGTCATTGCGTGTGAAGACACCCGCCATTCCGGGCTTCTGCTCTCCCACTATGAAATCCGCAAGCCCTTGATGAGCATGCACGACCACAACGAGCAATCCCGCGCCGGGGAAATTGCCGCCCGTGCCGCCGGCGGGGAAAGCTTTGCCGTGATCAGTGATGCGGGCATGCCGGGCGTGAGTGATCCGGGCTACCGCCTCATTCAGACGCTCAAGGAAAAGGAAGTAAGCTTCACCGTACTTCCCGGACCGTCTGCCGTGGTGACGGCCCTGGTGGGGTCCGGACTGCCTACGGATGCCTTCTTCTTCGGCGGCTTTCTGCCCGTCAAATCCGGCAGGAAGGGCTCCATGCTCCAGGCGGCGGTGGAAGCTTCCCATACCAGTATCTTTTATGAATCACCCCACCGCATCGTCAAAACCGTGCAGGCGCTGGCGGCGCTGGACCCGGACGTTCCCGTTTGTGTAGCCAGGGAACTGACCAAAACCTTTGAAACCTACCACCGCGGCCCGGCTTCCCGGCTGGCGGCGGAATTTGCGGAACGTGCCCCCAAGGGGGAAATCGTACTGCTGGTGGGCGGCGTAAATGCGCCGCGGGCCGTCAATTAATGAGCCAAGGGCATTAATAACGCACCGTCACCTTGATCGGGCGGTGGTCGGAAGCGGCAGGCTCTTCAATCACCCTGCGTTCCGCCACCTTGAACGCCTCCGCCTTTCTCCCCCTGTACATCCAGATGTAATCAATGCATTCCGCCGGTTGATCGGCAGGGAACGTTTTTTGGGAAAAATCGCTCAGCGGAATGAAATGCTTCTTCATCCGGGCTATCGGTTCCGAGCCCGGCGTCAAATTAAAATCTCCCGCAATGAAAAAGGGCTTCCTGCACTCCGCGGCCAGAGCGGCAATCATGTCGATGGAAGCGTTGCTATCCTCCCGCGTCAGGGACAAATGCGTGACGCAAAAACAGTAATCCTTGAACTCGGCCATCAGCAGCACGCGCGCCTCCTCCCGGCCGGGCAAAGGAATTCGCTTCACGCTCAAAGGCTTCTCCCTGGATAAAAGGCCGACTCCATAGGAACCGCCCGAATAATCAATGGCCTTGGCGTACGTCCCCGTCAACTTTGTCCTTACGGCCAATTCCTGCAAAGTGTCCCTGCCGCCGCTCCTTTTTGTCTTGCTGTCCAGTTCCTGAAGGGCCGCGACATCCGGTTTTGCCTCCGCAATCACCCGCGCCGTACGGTCATAATCCCGCTTGCCGTCCATGCCGGTACCGTTCTTTACGTTGTAACTCATGAACGTGGCTTCCCCGCCCCACAGGGAAAAAGGAGCCAGAAGAACCGCCGCGGCTGCGCATGGACTGAAAATGACCGGATTCATACCTGCAAAAATGAAATTTAGGGCCTGTTGTTCCGAACGGCCCGGATTACAGATAATACGCATGCCTTTCCCCCGTTTCTTGCAGAGCTTCTTTCCTTCCTCCGGGTGAGTAAATCCCGTGGATGGGCGAATCAACAACACATCTCCCGCTCCGGGAAATTTCCTCATCCGGTTTCCGGACACCCGCCTTTTATACCCTTTCCGCCCCATACTGCCGGAAAATGACGCAGGTCTTATCAACTTGACGCCTGGAAGTGTGTCATGATAGTATTCTATCATCATGCTGGAGGATAGGAGATCACGTTCCTCGCGCAAGACACCGGATTTGGTGACTGATGAGCTTATTATCATTCTTCATGAGGCGGGCATGCTGGAATTCAATGACATCTTCCAGCGTACCGTTATCGTGATGAAGCAAAAGCACATGTCCCTGGGCGGTGAGGAAATCCTGCGGCTGCGGATTTATGAAAAGCTCCAGGGCCTCGTGAGCGCCGGCGGCCTAGTGAAAAAAGGCCGCGAATACACAGCCCAGCCCAAGCTGATTACATTGAAATCGGAAACGTTCCCGGACACACGGTTGTGATTTTAAAAGAAATGGGCAGGATGGGCCGGATTTTACTCCATGCCTCCCATCCTGTCCATGAACCCAATGTGTGGTTTAGCGTCTCAACTTCTTAGAAATTGGTGCGGAAGGCAATGTTGTAGCTCCAGCCGGTGAAGCCTTTCTGCTTGCTGGCGTCCGTGCCGTTGGAATGGGCGTATTCAACGCCCGCCATGATCTTGGCCATGTTCGGATTGCATTCGAAAATGTAGTAGTTGACGCCCAGGTACAGGGCCTGCATGCAGTCGGAAGTGCCGGAATAGGTAGAGTTCTGCGTATAGCGCTTTTCCCATTTCACGGCGTTGCTGCCCGCCGCCATCTGGTAGCGGACCACGCCTTCCCAGTTGGGGGTGAATTTGTAGGACGGCATGATGGTCACGCCGAAGACGTTTTCAGCCCCTGCCTTCATGCCAATGACGTTGAAGCCGGCCATCACTTCCGTCATCAGGGAGAAATCCCCCTGGGAGCCTTCCCAGGTCAGCGCCACCACGTCCTTGGCGCCGGTGCCCTGGTATTTGGATTTGAAGCCGTAGCCGGTGAGCTTTTCATACGCCTTGTTTTGTGCGTCGTCGCCCCAGTTGGTGAAGTTATGGGCGTAATCCAGCCACAGGCGGCTTTTTTTCAGGAAAACGTCGTTGGACGTATCATAGCTGAGCGTGCCGGTGACGAAGCAGTTGTCCCGGGAGTTGAAGGCGGGTTCAATGCGGTTGTTGAACGTGCCGGTTCCGGTTCCTCCGTTGCCGTTCATCCAGATGCCCGCCGCCCAGCCGAGCTTGTCATTCTTGTCGGAATTGTTCACCTGGAACCCGTAGTTGGTTTCCGAGCGGAGCTGGTTGACCAGCATGGAGCGTTCAATGGTCAGGATGGCGGAGGAGGAGGTGCGGTATTCCCCGGTGATGCGCGGCTTCATTTTGCCGATGGCGTAGGTGACGGGGCCTCCCTTGTATTCCAGATTCAGTTCATACAGGGAGTAGGTCAGGTCGGAGGTGTCCCAGGTGTTGGTTTTCGCGTTGTAGCTTTCCAGACCGTCCATGCCGCCGATGTTCCAGACGTTGTTGAGCTTGAAGTTTTTCAGGAACTTCATGTTGAAGCCGGCGCGAAAGCGGCGCCATTCGTCGTTGAAGCGGCGGCCGTTGCCTTCCTTTTCACCCATCACGCGCCCTTCGCCGTTCGGGTCAATCCAGTCCAGTCCGTACTGCATGCGCAGGGAAACGTTGAATTCCTGGATGTAGGGATTCTTGTGATCCCGTTCCGCATTGAACCACTTGAAACGTTCGCCGAGCCATTTGCAGGTGGAAAAGCTGTCGCGGGCCAGCAGAACGTCTCCGGTGGAAGGCGTGGCGGCGGCAAAGGCGGCGGCTCCGAGAGTCATGATGCCGATGACGGGGAGAGTATAGGTTTTCATTTGTTTTCTATGGTTGGTGTGTGTCTGTGAGAAGGTCTTCCGGGGAAGGTTCTTCCTCACGGAGACGGCTTCTGTCTATCAAACCAGCCACAGGGCTGTCCAAGGCTTAAGGGTGACAAAATAGCCACCCGTCCCATTGAAGGTTACACGGTAATGCGGAGCCATGCTTTGGCGGCCAGGGCGTCCGCGGCGGCGGCCACTTCCGCCTTCCGCTTGCTGGCTCCATGGCCGGAACCGATGGCGTGTCCATGCCAGAAAACGCGGGAGTGAAAACGGTTTTCGGCGTCCCTCTGCCCTTTTTCTTCCGTTTCATAGGAAGGAGTTTCGGGCAGGATGTCCTGAAGAATGGCCTGGAGTTCCCCCTTGGGGTTGATTTCCTTGGGGTGGGTGGCCGCGGAGTCCAGCGCTTCATGAAGAACGCGCAGGGCCACGGCCTTGGCCGTTTCATAGTCGGAGTCCAGCGACATGGCCCCGAAGACGGATTCAAACGTGTTGGCGATGATGGAGTTTTTTCCCCGTCCTCCGGCCCGTTCCTCCCCTTTTCCCAGGGCAATATATTTGTCCAGCCCCAGGATGAAGCCGTATTTGCCCAGATTGGCGCGGCTGACGGTGCGGGCGCGCAGTTGGGTCAGCTCCCCTTCCGGAGACTGGGGCATGTGGCGGTAAAGGTACTGTGTGACGGCAAGCTGTAAAATGGCGTCGCCCAGGAATTCCAGCCGTTCATATGTCCGGCGCGTTTCCGGCTTGCTGTCCGTGCTGGGGTGGGTGAGGGCCTGCACGAGCAGGTCCGGGTTTTTGAAACGGTAACCCAGCTTGTCTTCCAGCGCGGTATAGTTCATCCCGGAAATGCTAGGGCCGCTAATTAGGAAATGCAACTCCAAAGGAAGGGTGTTTCCGGCAGGGCGGGGCACGCCTTTTCCGCGTCATCCCAGCCGCTCCGCGGCTTTGACATATGGCTGGAGAGGTGTAGGATGGTACGCGAACGAACGTTAGAGACCGCGATGAAAAAGATTGATCCAAAGGAGATTCGGGATAACGCCATGCAGTTGATCGGGCACGACTGGATGCTGGTGACGGCTGGAACGCCGGAGCATTTCAATATGATGACGGCCAGCTGGGGCGGCCTGGGCTTCATGTGGAAGAAGCCCGTGGCATTCGTGGTTATCCGTCCCCAGCGCCATACCTTCGGCTTCATTGAGGCCGGGGAGGAGTTCACGCTTTCCTTCTTCAGCCATGAGTACCACAAGGCGCTGACTGTTTGCGGCACCACGAGCGGACGGGATACGGACAAGGTGGCCGCCTCCGGACTGACGCCGTACGCAACGGAGAACGGCAACGTGAGTTTTATGGAAGCGCGCCTGGTGCTGGAATGCCGCAAACTGTATGCGGAGGCTCTCAGTCCGGAAGCCTTTCTGGACAAGACCATTGTACCGGAGTGGTACGCCGCGCGGGATTTCCACAAGATGTACATCGTGGAGATTCTGAACGTTTGGGTGAAGGAATAACGTGCCGGAAATGCCGCCGGGGTGAATTCTTGTTTATCGTGATTCTCCTCAGTTTGTTTAGAGCGGTTTGAGCGTGGAATCCTCCAGCCGGAAGGACGGCAGGGGGCACGGGGTATCGTGCAGCCAGTCCAGATGGGTGGTGGTGATGAGGCTTTGCGCGTCCGCCGGGAGCGATTGCAGAAAGGCCACCCGGCGCGTGGGGTCCAGCTCCCCGAAGACGTCGTCAATCAGGTGGATGGGCGTATGCCCCGTTTCTTCCGTGAGCAGGGAGGATTGGGCCAGCTTCATGGAGATGGCGATGGTGCGCTGCTGCCCTTCAGAGGCGAACTGTGCGGCGCTCCTGCCGTTCAGCGTGATGTCCAGGTCGTCCCGGTGGGGGCCGTTCTGGGTTTGCCCGTACCGGATGTCCCGGTCCACGGCGGCGCACAGCCGTTCATACAGGTCCCCTTCCTCCGAGGCGCGGTAGGCCACGGCCACCTGTTCCTCCCGTTCGCCGATGCTGCGGTAGGCGAGGGTGATGTGGGGGGCCAGCAGCGTCAGCAGGCTGGCGCGCAGGCTTTTCAGTTCCGTGCCGTGCAGGGCCAGCTGGCGCGTGTAGGCGTCCAGCTGCAGCTTGTCCCTGTGCCTGTGCTTGAGCAGGTAGTTGCGCGTTTTCAGCGCCCTCCGGTAGCTGAACAGGGCCAGCCTGTAGCCGGGGTGCCACTGGCTGCCCAGAAAGTCCATGTATTTTCTGCGGGCGTCCGCTCCGGCCTGCACCAGGGAAAGATCGTCATTCCCCATCCATACCACGGGGTAGCTGTCAGCCAGATAGCTGCGCTGGTCCTTGCGCGGCTCTCCGTTGACGCGGAGGTCCGGAGCGTCCGGGGTCCACAGGATGCGCCGGGCCTGCCCCGGCAGCTCTCCGCGGATGCCGAAGGCCTGCTTTCCGTGGGCGGCCAGCGGGCCGGGCCGGGCGGTGCGCGGGGATTGCAGGCGCAGCAGGAAGCAGACGGCTTCCAGCAGGCTGGTTTTTCCCTGCGCGTTGTTTCCCAGGATGATGGCCCCCTGCTGCGGAATCTGCCAGGAGAAGCTTCCGTAGCAGCGGAAGTCCATTAATTTCAGCCTGGAGATCATGGGGCAGGGGAAGGAGGGATTATTCCGCAGGGAGGGCGCGGATGGCGTCCATGATCCTGTCCGTCAAATGCTGGTACGCCTCTTTTCCCTTGGCGTTAAGTTCCGCCGGAGTAAAGGGGATGGGATCTCCCACCGTGACCGTGACGGGGTGGAGTTTGGGGAAGCGGGCGCCGATGGGGAAGGCTTCATACGCTCCGCTGATGCGCAGGGGCTGCACGGGAACCTTCGTCTTGCTCAGAATGAGGCCGATGCCCCCCATGCCGTCGTGGATTTCACCGTCCGGAGTGCGGGAACCTTCCGGGAAGACGAGCACGCGCTTGCCGGATTTCAGCAGGCGGATGACGTGCTTGAGGCTGGCGGCGTCCGGGTTTTCCTGGTCGATCGGGATGGCCAGGCAAAGCGGAAGCGCCCATTTGAAAATGCCCCGGAACAGGGTCTTGCGGGCAAAGAAATAGATGCCGTCCTCATAGGAGATGCCCAGCATGGGCGGGTCCAGAAAGCTCTGGTGGTTGCTGACGATGAGCACGGGGCCGTCTTCAATGAGCTTTTCCCGGTTGACGACTTTCCAGGAAAAGAAGGCTTTGGAAATGCTTTTAAAGAGCGTGTAGAAAACCCAGTAGAAGGAGTTCATCTGGCGGAGAGTTTTTGTTGAATGTTGTCGGTAATGAAACGGACGACCTGGTCGATCGTCATGTCTGACGTATCCACCAGCAGGGCGTCCGGAGCCTGGGCCAGCGGGGCGGTGGCGCGGGAGGAGTCCTTGCGGTCCCGTTCCGCAATGGAGTCCGTCAGGCCTTCCGCGGCGCGGCGGGAGGCCCTCACTTCCTCGGAGGCGGTGACGAAGTACTTGAACGGCGTGTCCGGAAATACCACGGTGCCTATGTCCCTGCCTTCCATCACCACGGGTTCCCGGCGGTTGTATTCCCGCTGCCGTTCCACCAGCAGGGAGCGCACTTCCGGAATGGCCGCGATGGTGGAGACGTGGTCGTTAACCTGCGGGCGCGTGAGTTCTTCACCCAGCACGCGTTCCCCGCACAGGACCACGGAGCGGCTGCCGTCCTTTCCGAAGGAGAGGGGAACGGAGGACAGCGCTTCCAGCACGGCGGCCGTGTCCGCAGGGTCGATGCCCTGTTCCAGCATATACCAGGTGACGGCCCGGTACATGGCCCCGGTGTTGATGAACGTGTAGCCGAGGCGGTCCGCGATGAGCTTGGCGACGGTGGATTTTCCGGATGCGGCGGGACCGTCAATGGCGATGGCTGGATGCATGAGTGTCTTCTATGTTGGAAATGGGGGCTAAAGCCGCTTGGATTGTAGCTTTGCGCCCCGTGGAAATCAAGACTGCGTTCCGGCGGCCCGTGCAAAAAGAGTTTCACTTTTTCCTGTAAATCCGTTATACAGCGGGGCATGGCCCAACTCAAACACCCGAAGATGGTGGACATCAGAGACATTTTGGATGAGAATACGCGCCTTCCCGCCCTGGTGGCCGCGTCCGCCGAAAAGTTGCTGGGCCTGGAACGCTTGAACAAGGCGTACGACAAGATCGTGCGCGACAAGGAATCCGGTTCTCCGGAGAATTTCTTCCAGCTTGCTTCCAGACATTTGAACCTGAAGCTGCAACTGCGCCCGGGGGATCTGGAAAATATCCCCAAGAAAGGGCCGGTGGTCGTGGTCGCCAACCATCCGCACGGCCTGTCGGACGGCATCATGTTCGGAGAGCTGCTCACCCGCGTGAGGGAGGACGTCCGCATTCTGGCGAACGAACAGCTTTCCCTGTGCCAGGAGTTGGAACCCTGGCTGATCAAGGTGGACGTGTACGAGGATGAGAACGCCAAGCGCAAGAATCTCTCCGGCATGCGCAAGATGATCTCCTGGCTGCGGAAGGGCGGCGTGCTGGGCATTTTCCCCGCCGGCACGGCCTCCAGCTTTTCCCTGGCCCACAAGAGGGTGACGGACGATCCCTGGAACGCGAACATCGCCGCCATCATCCGCATGACGAAGGCGACGGTGGTTCCCGTGCATTTTCCGGGGCGCAACAGTCTGCTGTTCCAGGGCGTTTCCCTCATCAACCGCAAGGCGCGCGTGGCTTTCCTTCCCCGTGAAGTGGGGCGTGACGGGCGCCGTACGCACCGCATCGTGGTGGGCAAGCCCATTCCGTTCAGCCAGCTTGGGCAGTATGATTCCGATGAAGCCATGGTTTCCCATCTGCGCCTGCGCACCTACCTGCTGGGCAAGAGTTATGAAAAGAGCCGCCGTCCCCATGTGCACAGGAAGGACCGGAAGGCGAAGATGGCCGCACTGATTCCGCCCGTTTCCGTGCAGGACATGCAGGCGGAGATTGACGCACTGCCCGCGGAATGCCTGCATGCCCGCCAGGAGAACGGAGACTGGGACGTGTACGTGGCGGACGCCCTGCAAATCCCCAATATCCTGATTGAAATAGGGCGCTTGAGGGAATACACCTTCCGCCAGGTGGGGGAGGGCTCCGGCAAGGCGTGCGACCTGGACACGTACGACAACCATTACAAGCACCTGTTCCTGTGGGACAGGACCCACCGGAAGATTGCAGGGGCCTACCGCATGGGGGAGACGGACAAGATCATCGCCCGCTACGGCGTGAAAGGGCTGTATAACGGGGAATATTTCTCCTTTACCCCCGCCGCCCTGAAGGTGCTGGACCGCTCCCTGGAAATGGGACGCGCCTTCATCGTGCCGGAATACCAGAAAAGGCCGCTGGCCCTCGGCTTCATCTGGGAGGGCATCGGCCAGTTCATGGCCCGCAACCACCATTACCGCTACCTGTTCGGCACGGTAAGCATCTCCCGTGATTACACCAACCTTTCCCGTGCCCTCATCGTCTCCTACCTGAAGGCGCATGAAATGGACTCCGTGCTGGTGCATGAGGTGAAAGCCTACAATCCGCCCCGCAAGGCGGACCTGAAAAGGTCGGAATCCTGTATCCTGCCCATTGGCCTGACGGACGCCCAGGGGCTCTCCCAGCTCGTGGCGGACATTGAGGAGGACGGCAAGGGAATTCCCGTGCTGCTGCGCCAGTACCTGAAGCTGAACGGAAAAATCCTGTCCTTCAGCGTGGACAAGCATTTCGGCGATGTGCTGGACTGCCTGATCCTGGTGGACATTTTCAAGTCTCCGGAGCGTTCCATCAAGCGCTACATGGGGAAGGACACGTACGAACAGCTGCTGCCCTATATGCAGCGGGAGAGGGAAGAGGAGAAGGCGGCGGAATAGTTCCGCAGGCGTTTTTTGCCGGTTTCCGGTCCGGTTTTTCCCTTATCCGGCTAGTTGAAATGCCTGTAGCCTGACGGAAGGGCGGAGGAGGGTTCCGTCGTCATTTCCCCGATAACGGTGAAGGGCGTTTCCGGGAAATGCTCCGCGGCCAGCCGGGCAACCCGCTCCCGGTCGCCGGGACGGAACGTGACCAGCAGCTCGTAATCCTCCCCGTCTCCTGCGGCCTGCGCCGCGGTGAAGCCCGGGCGCACGGGAAGGAGTTCTGCATGAATGCGGAATCCCAGTCCGGAGGCCGCGGCCAGCCGTGGAAGGTCGGTTCCCAGACCGTCGGAAAGGTCCATCATGGCGGTGGCCAAGCCGGAGGCGGCCAGTACGCCGCCCTCCCTGACCCGTGGAATGAAGGAAAGATGGTGCCCCGTGGGAAAGCTGCCGCCGAGCACGCCCGTGACGGCGAGCAGGTCTCCCGCGCGCGCCGTGCTGCGCAGGACGGCTTTCCCTTCCGCAACCTCTCCGGTGAGGGCCACGCTGATGATGAGGCCGTCTTCCGGCAGTCCGGAGCTTTCCCCTCCGGCAATGCTGATGCCGAATTGCCGTGCCAGCCGTCCCATTCCCCGGTAAATTCCTTCCACCTGGGAGACGGGGCGGTCCGCATGCACGAACAGGGTCACCAGCGCGTGAAGCGGTGTGCCGCCCATGGCCGCTATGTCTGAGACGGCCCTAGCCAGCGCCTTCCTGCCGATCAGTTCGGGATCCGTTCCAGGCAGGAAGTGCATGCCTTCCACCACGCAGTCCGTTTTCAGGAGCAATTGACGGTTTCCGGAGCTCCGGGTCACGGCGCAATCGTCCCCCGGTCCCGTGACCAGGAAGGCGTTGGAGGGCATCAGGGGCAGGAGCCGGGCCACCAGCGCGTCCTCCCCCGTCTGCCGGATGGTGGGATCAGGTTCCATAGGGAAGGAGAACGCCGGGATACAGGATGTTGATGAGAGTGGCGGTGTTAAAAATGCAGTGGGCGATGATGGGCGTCCAGATGGAGCCCGTGTATTCGTACAGCAGCACCAGCATGGCCCCGAAGATTGCCAGCGGAATGAAGGGCACCAGGCTGACGTGGATGATGCCGAAGAGCAGGGACGTGGTGACCAGCGCAAACCAGGCGCCCGTGTACTTTTTCATGATTGGGTACAGGTAGCCGCGGAAGATGAGTTCCTCCACCAGCGGGGCCGCGATGGCGGCGCTGAAGCAGATGACCACAACCAGGGGAATATCGCTGGAATGCCGCAGCACGGAGACGATGGACTGCTCCGCCGGAGCGTGCGTGACCTGTTCAATCCACTGGAACAGGCCCGCCCTGTCCAGCAGGAAGTGGATGACCAGCACCAGCAGATAGCCCGCCACGGGGGCATAAAGAAGGGCTTTCAGGGAATGTTTTTTCAGCCCTAGCGCCTCCATTCTGCCTGTGTGGAACATGCGCACCAGCAGGACGAAGGCCAGGATGAGGTTCAGGCAGGTGCCGTTGAAAATCTTGTAGCCGTCCAGCTCCATGTTTGTAGTGGTGGGCGGAGCGGAGGCTCCCGGAGGCGTGGCCGCAGCCATCAGGGCGCCCAGGCTGAAGTACAGGACGATGATGCCGCACATGGCGATGTCCAGCATGTCCAGATGGTCCACGGGGATGTGCCATTTCAGGGGGCGCTGGATGTTCGGCGCATGGGCCTGGCGGAAGATGCCCACCGCCACGGCGATGAACATGACGGCAATCAGGGCGGAGGAGAACAGGGTAATAAGCTGGTCCGTTAATTCATTCATGAAACAGGTATGCGTGGAATAGGCCGCCCTTCCGGAGCGCCACGCCGGAATAAGGACACCTGCTTCTTTAGTGAAAACACGGTGATTTTCCAGCAGAAAGTGAGCTATCGCCCCGTACTCCGCAAAAAAAATCATGAAGGAAGGGAATGAATACTTTTCAAAGAAAAGCGGGTATGCTACATTTCCAACGGATTATTGCCATGAATATTCAACCCAAAATCACGCCTGTGCTGGACCCCGGCTTCGTGCCGGCCGTTCTTTGGAATCAAGCCTTTGAGGCCAAAGCCGCCGCCGATCCCGCTTCTCATCAAGTGGACATCGCTCTGACCCGCAATGACGGGACCTGCTTCCGCTGGTCCGGCAAGCTCCTTCCCCACACCGGAGAAAACGTTGCCCTGAATGAGACCTATGTGGAACGCATCGTGAAATTCCTGCTGTGGCAGAAGGGCGGCAATATCATCCTCGTCGCCGGGGATGACGCTATTGCGGACATGCTGGCCTCCCGCTACTGCAAGGGCGGCGCCCGCGAATTCGACTGGGATTTCATCGGCAAGAAGATTTACGGCTCCCCCATTGAAGTGAAGAAGGTGTCCGTGGAAGAACTGCCTGAGGAATATTCCGGCTCCATGACCCTGGGCCGCAACCTGGACGGCTACCGCATCGGCTTCGACCTGGGCGGTTCCGACCGCAAATGCGCCGCCGTGGTGAACGGAGAAGTGGTGTATTCCGAAGAAGTGGTGTATTCCGAAGAAGTGGTCTGGGACCCCTATTTCCAGAAGGATCCCCAGTACCACATTGAAGGCATCCAGGACTCCCTGGAACGCGCCGCAGCCCACCTTCCGCGGGTGGACGCCATCGGCGGTTCCTCCGCCGGCGTCATCATCAACAGCGAGGTGCGCACCTCCTCCCTGTTCCGCGGCGTCAGCCAGGAAGACATTGAAAAGACCCTCGGCAAGGTGTTCCGCACCCTCCAGAAGGAAAAGTGGAACAACATCCCCTTTGAAGTGGTGAACGACGGTGAAGTCACCGCCCTCGCCGGAGCCATGGGCATGAACGACAACGCCGTGCTCGGCGTAGCCATGGGCACATCCGAAGCCGCCGGCTACGTGGACCCGGAAGGCCACATCAAGCCCTGGCTGAATGAACTGGCCTTCGCTCCCGTGGATTACTCGGAAGAAGGCGGCGTGGACGAATGGTCCAAGGACATGGGCGTAGGCGCCCTCTACTTCTCCCAGCAGGCCGTAGCCCGTCTGGCTCCCCGCGCCGGCTTCCAGTTTGAAGGCATGCCCTTCCCGGAACAGCTCAAAAAGGTTCAGGCCGCCATGGCGGAAGGCGACGAACGCGCCCGCAAGATTTATGAAACCATCGGCGTGCACTTCGGCTATGCCATTGCCCACTACGCCAGGTTCTATGATATCCGCAACCTGCTCTTCCTGGGCCGTGTGGCTTCCGGAGACGGCGGCCAGATCATCATTGACAAGGCGGAGGAAGTGCTGCGCACCGAATTCCCCGAGCTGAAGATCCAGCTCCGCGTGCCGGATGAAAAGACCAAGCGCCACGGCCAGGCCGTAGCCGCCGCTTCCCTGCCGGCCCTCTCCTGACAGGAGGAATGAAATTTGCGGGAGGGACCCTGTATGGGGTCCCTCCCTGCTCATATCCGGAGGGGGACTTTTGCCGGATGCGCTGAACAGCCTCTGCCGCGCCGGATTCCCGCCCCTCCTTTTTCCGATTCCCGCCCCGACGCCCTGCGTTCATGAATCCCCAGCAAGACAACATTGTTCATTGCCCGGAATGCGGGCAGGCCATGGACGTTTCCCAACTGCCTCCGTATGCCAACGCCATCTGTCCGGGCTGCCAGGCGCTGACGCGCGTGAAAACGCGCATGGGCCCCTACCGGATTACCGGAAAACTGGGAAAAGGCGGCATGAGCGTGGTATACCGGGCGGAAGATTCCGTGCTGGGGCGGGAGGTGGCCCTGAAGGTGCTGAATGACACCTATGCCGGGGATGCCCTGCGCAGTGAACGCTTTGAACGGGAGGCCCAGATCATGGCGCGGGTTTCCCATGAAAACCTAGTGCAGATTTATGCCGTGGGGCGCGACCAGGGCCTTTTTTACATTGCCATGGAACTGGTGGAGGGCAGCGGCCTGGATGCCCTGATTACCGCGGAAGAACGCGTGCCGGAGGACAAGGTGCTACGCCTGACGCTGGATATCGTGCGCGGCCTGGACGCCGCCTGGAACGCGGGCCTCATGCACAGGGACATCAAGCCCGCCAACGTTCTCCAGTCTCCTGACGGAGTCGCCAAGATCGTGGACTTCGGCCTCTCCCTGCTGCACAGTGAATCCGACGTGGAGCGGGAAATATGGGTCACTCCCTATTACGCAGCTCCGGAAACGCTGCTGAGGGGAGAAGAAGACTTCCGGACGGACATGTACGCGCTGGGAGCCACCATGTACCATTTGCTGGTGGGCGCTCCCCCCCGCGTGGACGCTTCCCAGTCTTCCGATGTCCTTCTGGAGACCAAGAAAAACCTTCCCCGCCTGGAACAGGTGGTCAATGACGTCTCCCCCATGACCTGCTTCATCGTGGACAGGCTGATGGCTTTTGACAGGGAAGACAGGTTCTCCTCCTATCCGGAATTGATGGATGCCGTGGAACAGGCCCTGGAGGAATACACCCTGGCCATGCAGGAATCCGGCCTCACCTGGTCGGAACGGCGCGCGGCGGAGGCGCGGCGCGTCCGCCGCAGGAAATGCCGCATTATCGTCATTTCCTCCGTTGCCTCCGTAGTGGCGCTGGGGTTGGGCATCTGGGGCTGGGCGGCATGGCAGAAGGGGAGGGGCGCTTCCCCGGGAACACCCCCTCCGGCGCTCACTCCTACGGCGGGAACGGGCACTACCCCGGAGGACACGGCTGCGGCGGAATCGCGGCTGGAGCGCAGCATCCGCTTCGGCAAGCTGTTCAATGAAGCCCAGGAATCCCTGAACCGGGGAGACCTGGTGAAAGCCGCCGCCATGTTCGGGGATCTGGCGGACCAGCCGGACTGCCCCCTTTCCACCTCACTCTGGGCCGGTCTGAACCAGGTTCTGTGCATGTGGACGCGCGGCCAGTTCCCGGAAGGGGTGGAGCGCCTGGAAGAGCTGAGCAGGAAGGTGGAGGCCTGCAAGGACCCTGCGGAACTGGAACGCTCCAGGGACGTCGGCAACCTGGTCATGTACTTGAGTTCCGGGGACTGGTCTTCCCGAATGCCGGGTTTGCGTTCCAACTCCGATCTGGCCGTGCATTACTATGTGGGCATGGCGCTGAAATCCTGGTACTTTGCCGGTAAATGGCCGGAATACGGCGTTTTTCTGGACAAGGTGGCGGCCGATGCGGCGGACGACCGGGACAGGAACGTCCGTGAGCTGGCTTCCGCCTGGCTCAACAACCTCAAGAGATATACGGACCAGTACGAACGCCTGAAACGCCTTCAGGACATGCCGGAAAAGACGGTGGCGGAAGTGGAGGCCAAACGGTCCGCCGCAGACTTCCTGCGGGAACAGATGATGATCGGGGAAGTGTCCGCGATGCCTCCAGCCTATGCTGCGCTGGAAGGAATGCTGGACCATTTGAGAATGCAGTACCAGACAGCCCGTGACTGGGAGGCGGCGGAAGCCGTGAAGATGGCTGAGAGGAAAAAGGAGGAGGAAAGACAAAAAGCGCTGGAGGAGGAAAAGAAAAAGGAAACCCTGCTGGCCGCTCAGTCCAGAAGCTATGAAGACGTTTGCCGGGAAGCTGCGGACGTCATGAAAAAAACCGGGGACTTTGAAAAGGCCTCCGCCGTTTACGGCGGGGCGGAAAAGGTTATTTCCTCCCCCGCCGTCAAGGCCAGACTGTCCGTGCGCCGGGAAATGACGGATCAAATGCTGCCCCTGTTCACCCGCATGGAGAAAATTCTGCCCGCTCTCCTGGAAAAGAAACCTGGAAAACCCCTGGTGCTGAAAGACGGCTCCAAGGTGCGCCTGACAGGGATGAAGGGGCATCTGCTGACTGTGGAACCGCAGGACAGCCGGGAAGGCAGTGATGCGTACCAGGTCAGCTGGAACGAGCTACCGTTCAACTCCCTGTATGCCCTGGCGCGGGAATGCCGCCAGAAGCAGCCTGCGGAATTCTCCCCCCTGGCGGATGCGTATTCCAAGCCGCTGCTTATTTTCGGCAGTCTGACGGAGACCATTTCCCCCGCCCAGCAGGAAAATGCGCTGCTCCAGATGGACCGCGCCTTCATTGAAAAATGGAACCTGTGGATGAGCGGTTTGGACGCGGAGGAGACGCCCCCGGAAGACGGTGAAGAATCGGATTAATTCCGGCAGGCTCTTGGCCGGAGGAGGGCGGGAAGGCCGTGCCGACGGTGGAAAAGTCCCGTCTGGAAAAGGAACCCTGCGCCGGTTTTGCGGAAAAGTAGGCGTGATGAAGTAAAATTTGCTTGCCTAGGATACTCCGTACAGGTCTCATAGCCGCATGAGACTGATCAGCTTTTTGACGCTGGCATGCGTGGCCGGCATCCTCTCTTCATGCGGTTGTGACTGTCACAAACACGCGGACTTCGCGCTGAAGGACTACCAGCCCACCTCCAGCAAGCAATTCCGTTAACTGCTTGAATATGTTTGAAATTCGTGAAAAGCCGGAAATGGTGGAGCGAGCCATGCTCGTTTCCATCTACTTCGACCCTTCCGAGGCCAGGGAAAAACAGGCCATGCTGGACGAGCTGGAAGACCTTGTCACCAACCTCGGCATCAGCATTGCAGGCAAGCACCTCATCAAGTCCCGGGACATGCACGCCAAATTCCTGTGCGGCACCGGAAAAGCCCAGGAAGTAAAGCAATTGGCGCTGGACTGCCGGGCGGACTGCGTGGTGTTTGACAACATGCTTTCCCCCTCCCAGCAGCGCGAATGGGAACGGCTGATTGACGAATGCGTGATTGACCGTGAAGAGGTCATTCTGGATATCTTTGCCCGGCGCGCACGCACGCGGGAGGCCACCCTCCAGGTGGAGCTGGCCCGCATGCAGTATTCCCTGCCGCGCATGGCCCGCATGTGGAACCACCTGGACCGCCAGGGCGGCGGTTCCGGAGGAGGCAAGGGCGGCGGCGGAGCCGCCAGGGGCGAGGGCGAAAAACAGATTGAAGTGGACCGCCGCCTGGCGCGCGCCAGGATTGAAGCCATTCAGAAGGAACTGGCCCTGGTGACCCGGCAGCGCGCCACGCAGCGCAAGGAACGGGAGCGCCAGGCCGTAGCCACGGCCGCCATCGTGGGCTATACCAATGCCGGGAAATCCTCCCTGCTTTCCCTGGTATCCGGTTCCGAAGTCATGGCGAAGGACATGCTTTTTGCCACGCTGGACACCACGACGCGGAAAATAGAACTTCCCCACGGGCAGCCCCTGCTGCTGACGGATACCGTGGGCTTCATCCGCAACCTTCCCCACCGCCTGGTGGAGGCTTTCAAATCCACGCTGGAGGAAGCCGTGCTGGCGGATTTCCTGGTGCAGGTGGTGGACGCCTCCGATCCGGAAGCCGTGCGCCATTATGAAACCACGCTGGAAGTGCTCGGCGAGCTGGGCGCGGGCGACAAGCCCATGATCGTGGTCCTGAACAAGGTGGACCTTGTGCCGGAAGAAGAGCGCCACACGCTGGAAACCCTGTTGAAGCCCCACTTCAACGGCAGGGTGGTGCCCATGTCCGTGCAGGAGGGGCATGGCGCGGAAGACCTGCTGAACGCCTGCGTGGAGATGCTGGAAAGCCGCGTCCGGCGCGCGCGGTTCCTGATTCCCTATACCCGGAGCGACCTGGCGGCCGCCATGCATAGTGAAGGGAAGGTTCTCTCCACGGAATACGTGGAGGAAGGCACCCTGATAGAAGCCGTGCTCCCTGTGGCGTTTTATAACAAATTCAGCCGTTTTCTGGCGGAAAAATGATTTCCTCTTGATTGCGGAGAAACCGCATCCTCGGCAGGGAAATCATTCTTTTTTCTTGAATTTTTGTATGTTGGATATATTATATCCAGCATCTATAATGAATAAGTTGTGCTGTATTATTTTGTGCGGAATAATTTCCTGGGCCACTGTAAGCGCCCAATCCCTGCCTCCGGATGCCCGGAAATTGAAGGAACAATATGAGAACATCCTTTCTTCCATTAATCAGAAATATGAGGCGTCCAAATTGAAAGCCTATCGGGATTCCATGAACAAATATGCCGCGAAGAATGACTTCGCTTCTGCGGCGGAACTGCAGAAAGTCGTGGAATATTTGGAGAACCGCTTGTCCGCCAAAGAACTTGTTGGGAGGGATGAACTGTCCCGGATGGAAAAAGTTTCTCCTAAAGTAGGCGTACAGATGAAGGAAATTCAAGAAGATGTGGCGTCTAAAAGAATGAAGGAAAGGAAAAAGACGGACAAGGCCTACTTGGATGCCCTTCTTAAAATTCAGAAAAAGTACGCCAATCTCGGTAAAATAAATGAAGCGCTGGCCATTCAAAAGGAACTCTCTGCAGTTCGTGTTATTGCCTCTTTTATTGGGCGGTGGAAAACGGTTAAAGGGGATACCGCCGCGAATGAAATTCTTTATTTGAATGATGATTGCTCCGTCTTTTTGGGCAAGGACGGAAAAGAGGTTACTTGGTTGGGCCACAAATCATTCAGGGTATCTCCCCAGGCAGAGAAAACCATTGAGCTGTTGAACGACAAAGGGAACCACAGCGGATCCCTCAAGATGCTTTCCAATTTTGAAATCCAGTCGCCGTCTGGCTGGAAACTGCGCAAAATGAATCCCTGATGAAGAAGGCAGGAACGTTAAACGTACATTTAATGCTCAGTAACCCAAGCTCCGCAGGCATTCCACCACCTCCCTGACGGGCAGCCCGATTACGTTGTCCGTATCTCCGCGCACGGAGGAAATGATCATCTCCCCGTGTTCCTGGAACGCGTAGGAGCCGGCCTTGTCCATCACATTCACCAGCTCCATGTAGCGGCGGATGTCCTCTTCCTTCAGCTCCCGGAACGTCACTTCCGTCAGCACGGCCAAGTCTTTCACTCCCAGGGGGGACCGGATGGAAACCGCCGTGCACACGTGGTGCGTCCGTGCAGAGAGCATCCGGAGCATGGAACGGGCCTCTTCCCCGTCTTCCGGTTTGCCAAGAGGAAGGCCGTCCAGAAAAACGAGCGTATCCGCGCCGATGACGGTGGAATCCGGATGTTCCCGGAATACGGCTTGCGCCTTTGCCCGCGCATTGTGCAGGCAGAGTTCCTGCGGAGGCATGGCGGCGTCCTTCAGCTCCTCCGTATCCCGTACGACGAGGGAGAAAGGCACGCCGGCCTTCGCCAGAAGCTCGCGCCGCCGGGGGGACTGGGAGGCCAGGATGATGGGGGGAAGCATGGAAGGAGAGCCAATAGTTAATATCTATTAACTATTACCTGTTAATTGTTAACTATCTGCTTCCCATAATCCGGTGGAAGGCCTCCGGAGAAATTTCCCGGATGGCCCGGATGATGTTCCTGGAGAATCCGGCCATGCGCTTCCGTACCGTTTCCCGGTCTTCCGCGGATTCAAACTCCATGCCCACCAGGGCGCGGCCCACGCGTTCCCCGGTATAGGTGTAATTGAAGTAGCAGAGGGATGCCAGGTCCGCGATGCGTTCCATGAAGTCAAGAAAGGCTCCGGCGCGTTCCGGAAATTCGATGTGGACGAACAGGGGATGCTGGCACAGCTCCGCCTGGTAGTGAATCATGCGGAAGCGCACGTCGTCGTCCTCGCTGATGTCTTCAAACTCAATGCCCTTCTTCTTCAGCGTCGTGCGGATGGTGTCCAGGTCTTCGTCAGAGGCGGCGATGCCGAACACGGGGTACTGGGTGTTGCCCTCCGTCTTGCCGTACTGCACGTCCACCAGCGTGGTATCCTGCGGGATATGGCGCAGATACTTGAGCACCTGGCCGCGCTTGGAATCCATGGAGATGCGCAGGTAGCGCGTTTCATGGTTGCCGATGCCCGCCTGGCGGGCGATCTGGGTGAGGTGGGTGAAATCCATGTTGGCTCCGGAAATGACCACGAAGCTCTTTTCCTCCGGCTTCACTTCACCTTCGTTCCATTGTTTCAGGAATCCGGCCAGGCTCATGGCCCCGGAGGGCTCCGGCACTACGCGGGAAGATTCCCACATGGCGCGGATGGCCTGGCAGACTTCGTTATTGGTGACGGTCACGAACTCGTCGATCAGTTCCCGGCAAAGGGGATAGGTCAATTCTCCGGGGATATGGACGGCGGTTCCGTCGCAAAAAACGTCCACGTAATCCAGGTTCACCCGGTGTCCCTGCTCAATGGAGGTTTTCATGGAGGCCTGGTCCACGCCTTCCACGCCGATGACCTTGATGTGGGGCCAGAACTTTTTCAGCCAGCAGGCTACGGAGGCGGCCAGTCCGCCGCCGCCGATGGCGACGTACGCGCGGTCAAAAGGGCCTTCCCCGCTCATCACCACTTCATCCGCCAGCGTTCCCTGTCCGGCCATGGTCACCAGATCGTCATAGGGATGGACAAAAGTGCTTCCGTGGGTTTCCGCGTACTCGTGGGCGGCTGCGGCCGTCTCGTCATAGCAGTCTCCATGAAGCATGATCTTCACGTGCCTGCCGCCGTGGCGGCGTACTTCCGTCTGCTTCACTTCCGGCGTGGAGCGGGGCATGAAAATGGTGGCGTGGCAGTTCAGGACGCTGGCCGCCAGGGCCACGCCCTGGGCATGGTTGCCGGCGGAGGCGGCCACAATGCCCTTGTCCCGCGCCTCCTGGCTCAGTGCGGCCATGCAATTGAACGCTCCGCGCCATTTATAGGCCCGGATGGGGCCCAGGTCCTCCCTTTTGGCGTATACCGGGGCCTTGATGCCCGGCAGATTCAATCGTTGAAGAGGAGTCGGTTCGCCAACCGTGTAAACGCGCTGGCGGGCTTGCAGTATTTCCTCGGAAAGACGGTCCGAAAGTATGCTCATGATTGTAATGCTGGCTCCCATTCTACCGGGTTCCGGCCCTCTTTTCCAGTAAAACATTGCCACCGGACTGCCTGTTTCCCAGGTCCTGGACTTTCCGGGCACAAAAAAACCGCCCGGAGGCGGTTGTTTCTTTGAAGCAAGGTGGCGAAGCGGACGGGGCTCGAACCCGCGACCTCCAGCGTGACAGGCTGGCGCTCTAACCGAACTGAGCTACCGCTCCGTGACCTTGGATGCTGTGTTCCTGCCTTGCGGCGGGGACGTGGAGGCTTATACAGGCACTCCCATGGGAATGCAAGACAAGAAATCACTTTTTCCTGCATGCAGGCCGCGCTTGCTGGAAGAAGCGGGAGAAATACCCGTGCGGATTTAAAATCCGGAAATGTTCCTTAATGAGACCAGATATATAATAAAATATTGATAATGCCCGTACTTGGCGCCGGTATTCCCACTCTTCTTCCCTTCCTACGCATCAAGCCGTTCAATTGTCCTAAAGCGCTTGGCATTAAAAATTGTCATTGACTCCGGATTTTAAATCCGTTAATTATTACTAACGATATAGTCTGGTATATAATTTATTATTAATTATCAACACGTTACAAAATTATGCGTCCGCATTTGCCCCTCCCTCTCCTGTCCGCTCTTCTGGCCTGTTTCATTTCTCCGTCATGGGCTGCCTATACGTTGACGGGCAACGGAGAAACGACGATATCCTTTGCCGACGACCAGTATACGATTACGCCGCCGGCGGGGGATCCAGTGACTCAGGCGGATTCCCCCGGTGACATCTATTTGACGGATATTACGGAAAGCGGGACCTATGAAGACGGCTATAACCGGGTTCTCAATCTGGAAGGAGGAATTTATACGAAGCTGCAGTTATGGAATGTTGCGGGTACCGCCGGAGGCGTCACCTTGGGAGGGACCAATTCCTTTGTAATCAATATCGGGGCGGGAACGTCCCTGCTGAATACAAATCCTCAATTGATGGGGTGGAGCAATCAGGACCGGATCGTGGCTGCCGACATCACGCTCAATGTGGACCAGAATGCAGGGACGATCAATGGATTCTGCCTGGTGGGGGATGGCAACAAGACGGATGCGTTCCAGACGACAGGGACATACATTGTCAATATCCATGGGGGGGAATGGGCCGGAACTTCGGTTAGCTCGCCTAACGCCAGGTGGTGCATAGGGCTGGGGCAGGAATCCTTCCGCCATACGGGAGACGTCACATTCACCATTGACGGCGGAACCTTCGCGCAACTGGTAACGGCCGGAACGACACGTGGTGCGGGTCAAAAATCAACCATTCTCGGGAACGTTGCCCTGAATCTGGACGGAGGGACTTTTAACGGCTCCGTGGCCCTTCTGGGAAGAGGCCTCGTCCAGTTGGGAGACGGAACGAATGCGTATACGGCCAAATTGAGAATTGCGGGAGGCCAGTATAATGCGAATGTGTATGGCTTGTCCGATGCGACCGCAGCAGGTTCCGCAGCAAATATTGCAGCCAATTCGTCCGCTTCCATGGAAATCACGGGAGGATCCTTTGCGCAAAGTTTGTTTGCGCAGGGAGTGACGACGACTATCACGGGAGCTACTTTTTCCGGAGACGGAACCAAGAAAATTTTTGCGGGCGCCCGTTTAAGCACGTCAGCCTGGAGCCTTACTGATACCAATATGACGCTGGACCTGGGCAGTGGCACGGTAGCGGCCATGATTGCGGGGGGAAGCTGGGTGGAAACCGGGGAAAGCACGTTCAATATCACAGGTTCCACCAACCTGACCTTCAAGTCCGGGACGTATACAGGCCAGATCTGGGGCGGTTCCTACATTAATGGAACCGCTACGGCTGCCCTTACCGGAAATATTGGTTCCACCAATATCACGATTACAGGGGGTACATTTGACGGAGCGCAAATATCCCTGGGCACGTATGTGGAACGCAACAACACCAGTTCCGCATTGACGATCGGGGAAGCCAACCTTTCCATCAGCGGAGGCACGTTCAACAATGCCGCCATTTATGCGGGCGGCCAGAAGGTCAACGGCACTTCCCTGACCACGGCGCTGGCCAACGTGACCATTACGGGTAATGACGCCGTCTTCACCGGGACGACAACTCTTTCCGGCCAGGGGCGCGGGGATGTGGTCACCAAAAGCGTGCTGAACCTGAACGGCGTGACGAAAGCGGACATGTTCGCCAACGCGACCGTTACCGGGTTTGACGAGATATCCGCCGGAGCGGGCACGGATGCAATCATTGCCAATGCCACGGTTCTGGATGGGCGGAGCGCCTTCACCAAGAGCGGCACGGGCAAGCTTACGCTCAGTTCCTCCGCCGGGTTTGCGAACGCCCTGACGGTTTCCGGGGGAGAACTCAGCTTCGGGCTCGCCGGCGGAGTGGCCTTCGGCAATTCCATCACGATGGGAGCCGGGGCCCGTCTTACCTCTGCGGGTGATATGGCTCTTTCCCCGGCTTCCGGCCTGACGCTGGACCTGACGGGGCTGAATTCCTCCAGCGCTTCCATCATCCAGTCCGGCGGCACGCTTTCCTTCAATTCGGAAGGTACGCTGACCCTGACGATCAGCGGGGTGGACCAGACGATGGAAAACGACTACAAGCTGATTACGGCAGACAGCTTCGGCACGCTGACGGCCAGCAACTTTTCCTTTGATCCCAGCGGTCTTTCCGGCGATTACACTTATGCCCTGGAACTGTCCGGAAACACCCTTTACCTGCGCGTCAAGGCGCTGGGTGAAGCCCTCAACTGGAACGGAGGAGCCGCGGGTACGTGGACGGCAGCGGGAGGCGCAGCCATCTGGCTGGACAAGGATGGGACGGCGGTCGTTTATGATGCCGCCAAATCCGCCAACTTTGAAGACCTGGCAGGCGTGGCCCTCTCCGCCGTCACTATTGACGGGGATGTTTCCTCCGCCCGCCTTACGGTCAACAATGGGGAAACGGCCTATACGTTCACGGGCACGGGAGCCCTTGTAGACGGCGCGAATCCGATGTCCCTCGTTAAACGGGGGGAAGGGGAGATGACCATTGAAAATACCGGGACCAATACGTTCTCCGGCGGCACGACCATCATGGCCGGCACCCTCAACCTGAATGCCGTCCAGGGCCTGGGCACCGGCACGGTGACGCTGAACGGAGGGGAACTGGTGCTGAACACGGCGGGAACGACGGAAGGAACGCTGGGGCTGGTAGCGACCAACAAGCTCATTTTTGCAGGTGGCATTTTCACGTACGGCACGGGGGCCACGCAGGATATTTCCGGCCTCATTGACGCCGCCGCCAGTACCAGGGCCATCCAGGTGAATACGAACGGCAATAATATTGCGTGGGCCACCTATACCCAGGAACTGGGGAACAAGGACATCGTCAAGCTCGGGGACGGCCTGCTGACCGTTAACACGACCCTGGGAGGCGCCTTCACCGGCGCCATCACCGTCAGCGGCGGCACGCTTTTCTATGATATCGGGGCCAACAGCGCCACCCGGACCTGGAGCGGAAACATCTCCATCGCGCAGGATGCCACTCTTCAAATCAGGGACAACCGCGCCCATGCCAGCACCATGACGGATACGCTGTCCGGCCGCATTTCCGGGGCCGGTTCCCTGGTGCTGGGGCACAAGGAGGGAGGAGGATTCCCCGGAGGAGGCCGTTATTCCATCAGCGGAGACAACAGCGGTTTTACGGGCACGTTCAAGTTGGTGGGCAACGGCACCAACGCCGCGTGGAATGAAGTGGCCTTTGCGAATGCGGCCGCCTTTGGCAGCGCCAGCCTGGAGCTGGACGGACGCGGCTTTTTTGTCAGTGATTCCACCAATTCCGTCAATGCCGACATTCATGTGAGGGCGGCGGGAAGCTGGCTGAACGGCAATTCCAACCAGACCGTGACGTTCGGGGGCGACTTGACGAGTGACGCCGGGGCCAACCTGGGAACGACGGCTGCAGGCAACCCGACGCTGACCACCATCTTCACCGGAAACCTCACCGGTTTTGTGGGAACCATGCACTCCGGGCAGGGGAATGTGGTTCTTGCCTTTGGCAACGGCGGTGCGGCCGCCACGCTGGGAACGGGCGAATTCATCAAGGCCGTTTCTATGGGAGGGGCCGGAACCTACCGCGTCAACTACACAGGCACGGGCAGTGACCTGCTTTATACCGGCAATGTGATTGATACGGCGGCTCTGGACGTCCAGGGCGGCGACAAACTGGTTCTTACCGGGGCGAACACGTCCACAGGGGAATTGAAGATTGCCCGGAACTCCTCCGTCCAGCTGGGCGACGGGACCGGGGATAACGCCGCCTGGGCCGGAACTGTCACCGGAGCGGGGAGCCTCACCGTCAACACCACGGGCACCTTTGCGGTGGGAGACCGCGCCAACGGCCTGACGGGAACGCTCACGCTGGCCAAGGGTACGCTGGACCTTTCCGACGCGGCGGCCACTACCAACATCCTCATTCAATCCGGTTCGCTGGCGAACGCCGGGAACTATGCGGGAACGGCTGCGAACAAGGTCCATGTCAATGCGGTTGCCGGTTCCGGCAATATCGCCCTGGGCGGCCTGGATGCCGCCGGGCTGGGAACGGTCGTCACCGCCACTGCCGGGACGCAGCTCACCGGGCTCAAGCAGGGTTCCACCTGGACCGTGACCGGCACGGGCAGCAGCCTTGCGGTAGGTGCGGGGAACATTTCCGGAGACCCCTTCACGGGGACGGATTCCCTGATTCAGTTTGAAGGCGCGGGGGACAACCTGGGCAGCATCTCCTTTGGAGACGGCTCCACCCTCACCCTGGACCTCACCAGCGTCATGGATGCCATGAAAACGGCGGGCGGCAATCTGGAAATCCTGCTGACGAACGGCGGCTTTGCGCAGGACCTTGAAACGCTCAAGGGCCACATTGCGGCCAATCCGCTTTTTGCCGCGCTGGGCTTCGGCATTGTAGACGTCAACGGGGGCAGCATCGTCCTCTCCGGTGATACGGACCTGGTTTACGTCTCCTCCGTGGACGGCACGGGCAGTGCGGACAATCCGGTTACGAACCAGTCCCTCAACTTCTACCAGGCCGTGATCGTGGACCAGGACCTTTACGTCCAGTCGGACGGCTCCATGGTGATCAAGAACCTGACCGCGCCGGGAACCAATCCGGGCCAGACGGGAACGGGCAACCTCATTGTCACCAACACGGCGGACAACAAGGGCAGCATCGAATTGCAGAACAACCTTTTCCATGAAGGAACGGGAGTGGACACCGTTTTTGCCGGGAACATCAGCGGCCTGGACGGTGCCGCGGCCAATACGGACCTGGTCAAGACGGGAGCCAACAAGCTCACCCTGTCCGGGAATGTGACGCTGGCCGGAGACATCATTGCGGAACAGGGAACGCTTCAGCTTAACGGCACGGCCAATGTGGAAGCCCTGCGCCTTGATTCCACGGACGCGGGCTCCCTTGCGGTAATCGGCATGGGAGGCCACACGACGGCCCAGACGCTGGCGTCCGGCGCCAACGGCGGAAAGCTGGATATCGGTTCTTCCGGAACATTGACGCTGACGGGAGCTACCGATGGCCTTTCCCGCACGGAAATCGGCGGAACAGGTACGCTGAACATTGCGGAAGGCGCTTCCCTGGGACTGGCGGCGGACAGCGCGCTTTCCGGCGTGGTGCTGGACCTGGACGGCTCCCTGAGCCTGGCGGCGGACGGCTCTGCCGGTGGCCTGAACGGCGCCGGAGACCTGGAGCTGAACGGGCAGACCCTGCATATTCAGGCGGCTTCCGGCCAAACGCATACGTATGATGGAACGCTGGGGGCCGGAACACTGGATGTTTCCGGCGCAGGCACCCAAGTCCTGCGCAGCTCCGGCGCGGATACCGATCTGACGGTCAGCGGAGGAAACCTGGTTCTCCAGGGCAAGGCGGATGTAGACGGCGCCCATCTCAGCTACGGTAATCTGGTGAACAACGGCAAGCTGGCCATCCAGGCCAGCGACAACGTCCTGACGGCGGTCAACACCACCCTGAGCGTGGAAAACGCCACCTTCGGCAGCGGTTCCACCACCACCTTCACCCTGAATACCGATGCCGACATGACCGCCAGCTTCATCAAGGCTTCCGGAGACATTGTCATTGAAAACGGAGCCGCCTTCCACGTCACGTCAATTCCGGGCGTCAACATCACCTGGAAATCGGGCAATCCGATGGAACTCACGCTGATGGAGCTCACCGGAGCCGGAACGATTGACCTGGGAGAAAATACGCTGACGGTAGGCGGTCTTTTCCTCACCTATTACAAGAATGCCCATCTGGTGCAGGAAGGGGACAAGGTCGTTCTGAAAGCGGAGGAACAAACGGACAATATTTATGCCGGCGTCGCTGATACGGCCAACTCCATGGCGGGCGCCAATCTGATTTGGGAAGCCGCCAGGCACGGTTCCGTGGACCAGGCCGTTACGGACTTCCTGGCCGCCCTCAATGACGACATGGTTAACAATCCCTCCGCCGCCAGGCGTTCCCTGGCCGCCGCCGCGGGCAGCACGGTCACCAGCCTGGGCATCGCCCAGCGGGACGCCCTGCGCGACCAGATGAACTGGATACGCAACCGCACCAACCAGATGGGCGTGAACCCCGCCTACGTCAATGCGGACCTCCCCTACTTCCACATGTGGATGCAGGGCACGGGCTCCTATGCCAAGCTGGACACCAGGGGGGATGAAAGCGGCTACCAGCTCACCACCTGGGGCGGCACCGTGGGCATGGACGTGGACCTCAGCGACCACTTCACCATGGGAGCGGCCTTCACGGCCAACTACGGCGACCTGACGGCCAGCGCGGCGGACTCTGCGGACGGTCACCTGGACAGCTACTACGCCAACCTCTTCGGCCGCTACCAGAGCAAGCGCTGGGCGCACACGCTCATCCTGACGGGGGGGTGGAACGACGCGAAGCTCAACCGCACGGTCAACTACGGAGCGGGCAGCTACGGCACGCAGGGCAACACCAACGGGTGGGGCTTTGGAGCGATGTATGAACTGACCTACGACGTGTACCTCAATGAAGACAGGAGCAGCATCCTGCAGCCCCTGGTCAACGCCTCGGTAGTAACCACGAGAATGGACGGCTACACGGAAACGGGAGCCGGCAACATGGGCCTGAACGTCGCCAAACAGGAGTTGACGACGGGAACGGTTGCGCTGGGCGGCCGCTGGATGGGCCTTGTAGGCAGCAACATCTTCGGTCGAGAAGCGCTGGCTGAGTTCCGTGTCAACGCGGCCCAGGACATGGGAGACCGCCGCGGAGAAGCCAATGTGGCGCTGCTGGGCAACCCCGGCTTCACGCAGAGAGTCAGAGGAGCGAAGGTGGGAATGACGGCTCTGCAAATCGGAGCAGGGCTGAGCGTGCCGGTAGGAACGCAGGGAACGATCTTCGTGGACGGCAATGCCGACTTCCGGGACGGAGCGAACTCGGTGAACGGAAGTATCGGCTACCGGTATGACTTCTAAGGAGAGTTGAAGTTTGAGAGTGGAGAGTGGAGCGGAGACGCTCTGCTCTCCCGGACCCGCAGGGCCGTTCCGGCATTGTCCGGAACGGCCCTGTTGCGTAAGGAGCGCGGCTTACAGCCGCGTTTTCGTTTAGTTGCCGCATCGGCATGCGGCGTTCCGGCGTCTGTTGGGAAAATACGGGAAGCTCCGTTTTCACTCTTCCAGTAGCCGGCCTCCGTCATGCCATTCTCCAAACATCCTGTTTTCCCGGGTATTCTTCAGGAACTTTTCCAGGCGGCTATGGAACAGCTCCGGCTGGTTTTTCTTAATCTGGATGGTATCCAGGCGCACGTGGCGGTACAGGCGGGGAAAGGCCAGGAAGTTGGAATAAACGCGCGGGTCCTTCTGAAGGGCTTCTAAAATATCCGGATCAATCCGGAACGCCTCCGGGTCCATTTCCGGCAGGCATTTTTCTCCATAGGGGGTCATCAGCCCCAGCCTGGTCAGGCGGCGTACGCGTTCCTTGTTCAGCTCGGACCATTTGCTTTTCCTGGAACGTGGGGTGAGGCGCTGGGCCAGAAAGCCGGAGGCTGTCTTCTTGCGGGTGCTGTCAATCCAGCCGAAGCACAGGGCTTCTTCCACGGCGTCCAGGTAAGGAATGGCATGGGGGGAAGGCTTTCTCGTCGTGAGAACCCAGCAGCAGGAGGAGGAACGGTGGTTCTGTTCCAGCCACGTTCTTAATTCCTGCCGTGTGGTGATGGGGAGAAGGTGGTCTATTTCCATGGCGGTTCGGTGGATGCCGCTTCTTTCTGCGGCAGCGCGCAAAAAGAGAAGGTGCGCAGGCCGTTTTTACGAAAGGGCCTTCCGTTGATGCGCCGCGTGCCGGGATGGAGCGGCTAACGGGGTGAGGATACCTTCCCGGAGGCTGCATTTCCAGTACAGGCATGTTTTTCTATTCCATGGCATATTTCCCGGCAGGGGGCCTGCCCTTCCTCCAAGTCCGGGAATCCCTTCACGGCGTCTTTTTTTCTTTCTGCGGACATCCTTTCCCCTCTTTTGCGTAAGGAAGGGCCGGAGACGGTCCCGCGCATGATGGAGTACGGCACCTGCCCATCCTTTCCCCGGAAGAACGGGGAACTGGCCTTCCATGCCGGCGGCTTTTCACCGGAAAGGTTATTGTTCCCGGAGTGGAGGGGCAGGCCGTTCCCGACGTTCTTTTCACTTCCGGCAAAGGGCGGCGGGTTTTGTCCTTGTCAAAACGAATGCCGCCATTATACATGATTTATGAAGAAAAGCGTGTTGCTGGCCGGGCTGGGATTGGTTCTGCTGGCCTCCGTGGTGGTGACTCTTAAAATGGCGTGTGCCGAGGATTCCGTCAACCGTGCCGATGCCGCGCGGGAACGGGTAACGCCCGTGCTGAATTCCTTCCTGGGCCTCTGCGGGGCCAAAGTGGGGGATCCTGTATTCCTGCGTGCCGTGAAGGAAGACTCCGTGCTGGAACTGTGGGTGAAGCCGGATAAGGCGGAACGCTACGTGCTTGCCAAGCGTTACCCCATTGCCGCGTGGTCCGGAAAGCTGGGGCCCAAGGAAAAGGAGGGGGACAAGCAGACCCCGGAGGGTTTTTACGAAGTGGAGCCGTCCGGCCTGAATCCCCGCAGCAACTACCATCTGGCTTTCAACATCGGCTATCCGAATGCCTATGACCGCTCCCTGAACCGGACGGGAAGCTTCATCATGGTGCATGGCCGGGACGTTTCCATTGGCTGCCTGGCGATGACCGATCCGGGGATTGAGGAAATTTACACCATGGTGGAACAGGCCCTGATTCATGGGCAGCAGCGCGTTCCCGTGCAGATTTATCCCTTCGTGCCCACTCCGGCGCGTTTATTGAAGGAAAAGAATTCCCCCCACGCCGCTTTTTGGGCGGACATGGCACGCGCGTGGGACTGGACGGAACGGACCCACACCCCGGCCCGGGTGAATGCCGTGGATGGCAGGCTGGTGGTTGTGGAACAATAAAAATCCTCCGGCCGGGGGCCGGAGGATGGGAAAGGTGCGGAAGGAAAGGGGAACGGTTGCCCCTGTTGCCGCGCGTCCGGGAAAGACGTGCCGGAACGCTCTAGACGAGCTGGGCAATCAACTCTTCGCGGTCGCCCGGCAGGAAGTCCATCGGGGCGATTTCCGGCAGCGTGTAGCAGCCGGAGGCCAGTTTCATGCTGGCTCGGGCGCAAGCCACCATGACCTGGGCGGTCAGGGCCGGATTATTGATGCGCATTTCAAACGTGAACATCTGGTTCTGCGTGGAGCCGGAAACGCCCTTGCGTTCCATCAGCACGCCGTGGCCCATGTCCTTCAGCGCGTCGATGTCGGGCACCTGCTGCACGCGGGTGTCGTCATGGCTGAAATAGGAATCGGACTTGATGGCGAACTCCACGTCGGAGAACTTGGCTCCTTCCTTCAGCACCACGTAAACCATGCGGCGGTGCACGCCGGAACCGGTGGGAATGGTGAGGGAAAGGGCGTCCGCCACTCCTTCCTTGGAGCGGGCGACTACGCTGTGGCCCATGCTCATGCCGGGACCGAAGTTGGTGTACGTAATGCCTTTGGGAGCCATCGCCAGCATCAGGGTGCGGATGACGGAGTCCGTGCCCGGGTCCCAGCCGGCGGAGATGATGGAGACGGCGTCATGCTTGATCGCCTGTGCTCCCAGGGAGCGCCGCAGGTTCACGATGTCCCCGTGGATGTCAAAGCTGTCCACCGTGTTGATGCCGCGGGCGAGCAGGGGCAGAGCCGTTTCTTCCACGCTGCGGGTGGGGGTGCAGAGCAGGGCCGCGTCCACATGGCCCAGGTCCTCCATGCTGCTTGCGGTCTTGATGCCGTGCACGGGTTCGCTGCCGGGGCGGCGGACGATGCCCGCCAGTTCCATATCGGGCGCGGCGCGCAAGGCGTCCACGGCGTATTTCCCGATGTTGCCGTATCCTACAATGGCTACTTTGATCATCTTGGTAGTAAATAGTAATGATTCCGGGAGCGGGGACGGAATGTCCTCCGGATGTTTTCTCCCGTTGACGCATGTTTTTTAAGCGTTGCGGGTGCGCATGGCAAGAACGGAGAATGACAGGAGCGCCTGTGCGGCATCATGAAGGGTTCTTTGAACGGAGTCCGGAGAAATGGAGTCTGACCACTCGGAACTCTTCCAATAAAACGATGAAAAGCAAATTGATTATTCTGAGTATCGCCACCCTTCTTGGGTGTGTTTCCTGCCATACGATCGGCGGAGTAGGCAAGGACGTGGAAGCCGTCGGCAGTGACATTAATTCCGCCGCCCGCTCCACCAGCCGTTCCATGTAAAAAGACTGTGTGTGACCATGGACGAAAACCGCTTCATCCGGATGGATGAAGCGGTTTTCTTTGATGGGCGTGACGCCTTCTTTCCAGCCTCCGGTTTTCCGGCCCCACGGAATGTTCCCGCTCCCTGTAAAAAGGTTTTTTTACGATGTGTGACGGAAGCAATAAAAAGGGCATGCCGTATGTCCGGCATGCCCTTTGAAAAGAAATTAACCTTCCGTTTTTAACGGCGGCGGCGCAGCATCAGGGCCGCCAGGCCCAGAAGGCTCAGGGAGACAGTGGCCGGTTCCGGCACGCCGTTGATGTAGGAGACGTAAATCTTGCCGTCCTTCGTGAACACCTGGTACTTGCCTACGTTTTCAGCGGTAAGTGCCTCGGCGGCGATGTCGTCGCTCTGCGTTCCGCCCGTGATGGTCGTGTTGCTGGTTGCGGCGCTTCCCACTCCGTTGACGAGTTCACGCGTCACGAGCTCAAATGTAGTTCCTTCCGTAATCAGGTCGCCCAGGGAGGCGGAGAAGGCGAAACGGCCCAGATCGGTCTGGTTCGTAAGATTCAGGATGCCGGTCGTGCCCAGGTCCACGAACAAGTTGTTGCTGTTGGCGTTCCAGGTGAGTGCGGCGGTGAGGTTCAGCGTGCCGTATACCGTCCAGTTCATGTTCTGGTCGCAGTTGGCTACGATGGAACCGCTCGTTTTGCCGACGGTCAGCGTGGAGCCTTCACCCACGGAGACGGTCGTGCGCTGGAATTTGGTGAAATTCTGAAGGGACACATTGGCTCCGTTGGAAACATTGATGGTGGAGGTCCATCCTTCCACGGTGGTACCGGGTCCGCATACCACGGTATGGTTGCCGGATACGTTGACCGTGCCCCAGTTGGGATTGACCAGCGGAACATCGGCGCTGGCGCCGGTTTCCGTCTGCCAGTTGGAGGCCTGGCTCCAGTCGGTAGAACCGTCAATGGGAGTCCATGTATAAATAGCGGCCTGCGCCGTCATGCAGGAAAAAGCCAGCAGGGAGGAAAGCAGGATCAGAGTTTTCTTCATATGAATGCGATGTGAATTAGAGCTTGAAAGGGAAACTTTCAAGCCCGCGGGAATATGCCGGATTACAAATCCGGGGTCAAGGGCCGATTTTCATATCAAGGAACTTATGCTGCCTGACCGTTGCACCATGGGAGACCGTTTCCGTGTGGGAAGCCTTCCGGAATGAGGAAGCCGGCTCTTGGAACGCCGCAAGCCTTTGCGGCCGTTGAAATATACGTATCCTGCCAGGACGCACTGATTTTCAGGGAAAAGGATTCGCTGCCGCTCGGGTTAAATACGGATGCCCCAAGGACTTGCAGCGCTTCATAAGGCATCGGGACCATTCCATGTTAATCTGTAACGGATTTGTAATCCGCGGGCGGCAGAGCACTCCATGGAGAACCGCCATCCATGAAACGATGGGGGAAACTTTAAATCTTTGCCTCTTTTGAATTAAAAAGAGGCTCCAGGCTGGTGGCCGGATGCTTCTTCCGCTTTACTGCATGGACTCCCTGGTGGCCTGGGAGGCGTTGTCAATTTTGCTGCCCATGGCTTCCACGTCTTTTCCGATTCCGCTGATGGTGTTGCAGGAGGCAAGGCCGAGGGCGGCGGCGAGCGTCAGAAGGGCGAGTTTGGTATTCATCGGTGGAAGAGAGGTTGAAAGCCGCATCCTACCCTGCTTCCGGTTCCTTGTCAATGAGCCGAATGCTTGCCGGAACGCCTCTTTTTCCGGGCATGGGGCTTTCCGGCGGGGAAGAAAGTGGCTGTGCCGAGCCCGGATTCGGAAGTTATGTAAAAAATCTTCGCCGGGGACCTGGCGGCGGGTTATTGATGAAGGCCGCGGGGCCTTCATTCACGGGGGAATCGCTGCGTGGACGGCTGCCGGGAGAAGGGGGTTTTTTCCCCTTGGCTAGATTTCTCCCTCCGGACCGCCTGGAGAACGGCGCAGTTTCCTTTTCAGCACCAGCCCCGTGCGGACCAGGAAGTAAATGGCCGCGGCGGCCAGCAGAACGGCCGCGACGGGAAGAACGCAGGCCAGCACGGCGACGATAGAGGCGGAAGCCGTTTCCGCCGTGGTGACGACGGAGTTGCCCAGTCCGCCCGTAGCGGCGGAGGCCGCTCCCCGGATGGCGGCCATGCCTCCGTGGATGATGCCTGCCGCTCCGCCTCCGGCAATGGCGGCCAGCCCCCATTTAAGCATGGGGTCCATGCTGCCGATGAAGCCGGCGGCCAGGATGGTTCCCGCAACGATGGCGGCGGGAGCTCCCAGCACGTCCAGCGTGTGGTCGATGACCGGGATGTAGTACGCCGCTATTTCCAGCAGCGTGGCTACGGAGAGGGTGACCAGCGCGGCCGTGCCGCCCAGCCATGCGAATTCCGGCGTCACCGTCAGGAAGCCTCCCCGGATGGCGATGGCGGCTACCAGCAGAGGCACAAAGATGCGGAAGCCGCAGGCCGCTCCCAGCCCGATGCCGAGCAAAACGCCCATGACGGCTTCCATATTCATCTGCGGATCAGTTCAGTTTAACGGTGGTTGCAGTCGTGGCCGCCTGGGTGGCGGCTGCGGGAGCGGCTGCGGCAGGGGCCTTTTTCTCTTCCGTGGATTTTCCCAGGAAGGAGGGCAGTTCCAGCCCCACGCTCTTGCCGAGCTCGTGGAGAGGCAGGGTGTCTTTCACCAGATTCTGCACGAATCCGCCCACGGAGGAATCCCCTCCGTTGCCCATGACGACTACCTTGTCAAATTTCAGGCCCTTGATGGCGCCGGACTGGAGTTCCACGATCTTGGTGAGCTGTTCGGTAATCAGGAGGCTGGAAGCGGCGTCGGACGAGCCTGCCGCCTGTACGATCTGCTGGAAGCCGCGGGCCTTGCCTTCCAGTACGGCTTCAATGGCGGCGGCTTCACCGCGGCCCACCATTTCCATGCCTTCCCCTTCCGCCTTTTTCTTCAGAAGGGTGGCCTGGGCTTCGCCTTCCGCCAGTTGCCGGATGGCTTCCGCTTCCGCCCTGCGCTGGATGAGCAGGGCCTGCGCCTTGCCTTCCTGTTCCAGCTTGAGCACTTCCGCCGTGGCCTGGGCCTGCACTTCGCGCTGGCTCTTTTCAATGCGGGCCGTCACCAGGATGTTGGCCTCCTGCGTGGCGCGTTCGCGTTCGGCGCGCTTTATTTCCGCTTCCTTTTCCGCCTCGTAGGCTTCTTCCAGGGTCTTGGCTTCCTGCACCTTCTGGGCCACTTCCGCCAGCTTCTTGGCCTCCGCCTGCTTCACCTGCAGCTTGGCGGCGGATTCCGCAATCTTGATCTGGGCTTCGTTCTGGCCCTCAATGGCAATGGCGCGGGCGTTCGCCACCTGGACGGTCTGGTCCTTTTCCGCTTCCGCCTTGCCGATTTCCCCGCGGCGCGTTTCTTCCGCCACCTTGATGGTGGCGTCATTGATGGCGCGCGCGGCTGCTTCCTTGCCCAGGGCGCTGATGTAGCCGGAGGCGTCCTGAATGTCCGTGATATTGGCGTTAATGAGGTGGAGGCCCACCTTGTGCAGCTCCACGTCCACGCCTTCCGTAATGCCCTTGATGAGTTTTTCGCGGTCGGAGTTGATTTCCTCAATGGTCATGGAGGCGATCACCACGCGCATCTGGCCCATGATGATTTCCGCAGCCAGGTTGCGGATTTCCTCCCGGGAGCGGCCCAGCAGGCGCGCGGCGGCGTTCTGCATGATTTCCGGCAGGGTGGAGATGCCCACGATGAAGGAGGAGGGGACGTCCACGCGGATGTTCTGGGAGGAGAGGGCGCCCTGGAGGGGCACGTCAATGTTGATGGGGTTCAGGTCCAGGTAGCTGTAGGACTGGAGGACCGGAAGCACGAAGGTGGAACCGCCGTGGTAGCATTTGGCGGGCTGGCCCGTGCCCACCTTGCCGAAGACGATGAGGATTTTGTCCGGCGGGCACATGCGGTAGCGGCTGAACAGCCAGGAGGCCGTCAGGATGATGAAGAGAACCAGAATGGCGATAGGGATGATTTGGTCCATGGTATTGGATGGGGTGTATGGTTGGGTTTATTGGTTAATGAAGAGGTTTGACGGTGACGACGCCTGCCGTGACGGCGACTACTTCCACCGGGGTTCCTGCGGGCAGGGATTCCTCCCCTTCCTGAACGGCGGGGAGGTACAGAAGCTGGCTGGGATGGGCGATCGTCACCTGTCCGCCGCGTTCAAGCCTGCCGGGAATGCTGATGTAAACGGTGCCGTGCATGCCCTTGAGGGTTTCATAGTTCAGGGTGCCGTCTGATTTGAGGCTCATGATGAAGCGCATGGAGATGCCGATGATCAGGAACATCAGCACGCCGGTGAAGAAGGCCGCTGCCAGGGAGGCGGCCATTCCCCAGCCCAGGCCCTGGGCGAGCACGCCGCCCCAGCCGAAGCCCAGGAAGAAGCCGATGCCGGATTTAATGGACAGCAGGCCCACGTCCGCGCCGCCGGCGTCCGCGTCAAAGTCCAGGTCATGTTCCCCCAGCCCGAACAGGGACAGGAGAAACAGAAGCGCTCCCACGCCCGTCGCGGCCACGGCGATGATGAAGAAAATGGAGTAATCAGTCATAGGGTAGATTGATTGCCGGGAGTATCCATGTTTGGAGCCCGCTTGTCTATGGAAAAAGGAACGGCGGCCGGATATTCCGGCCTATTTCATTTCCACCACGGCTTTTTCCCCCTTCTTGAGCTCCAGTTCCCGGAGCAGGAGGAAGTCGTTGGTCAGCAGGCCGGCCTTCTCCACGGGAGTGGCGGTTTCTCCAATGGTGACGGTGGCCTTTTTGGCGGTGATCCTGTTGGGGAACCAGACGCCCAGGCGCGCCTTGGCGTCCTTGTTGGCCGTGACGGTGAAGCCCTTGGCGGCGTCCGCGGGGTCGTTCCACTCAATATGCCACGGGGACGGAGCGCGGGATTCGTCCAGGCGCGCCGTCCAGGCGGGATCCCCGTAAAAAGCCACGGTATCCCGGTCATGGATGAGGCCCATCTGGTCCTTGCCCATGCCGTAGCCGGCGGAGTTCATGCCCTTGGCAAAGTCCGGGTCGTCCTTGATGCCGTTGATGTCCGGCGCGTTAAAGTTGACGTTCATGAGCTTGGGGAAGCGGGTCATGGTTTCGTCCAGAATGAACTGGTTGTTCAGGTACCAGGCTTCCGCCAGGCTGGAGGCGTCATGGTTGCTGAACAGGAGTCCCAGCGTTCCCCAGCCGCCCTTGCCGTACCAGGAGGGGACGGTGTAGCCCACCAGCTGGTTGAAGCCGTAGTGGCTCAGGGCGGTGACGGCCATGGAATTCTTCGTTTTTTTAGTATCCCCTACCAGGCAGTTCCCCGCGGCTACCCAGACGGCGGGAACCGGCTTGATTTCAATCTCCGGAGCCTTGATTCTCTCAAGGAAGGAGAGCAGGTCGTCCTCCTTCCCGTTGAAGATCGCGCCGCGCAGGAAGGTGGTGAATTCCTTGAACTGCTTTTTGTCCAGCACGTGGAACCGGTTGTTGCCGGAGACGATGATCCCCTTGCCGAAAGGCATTTCCAGATTGAACTGGGTGGCGTGGGAGGCCGTGACGAAGAGCTGGGGAGCGTAAAGTTCCCAGTATTCCACGAGCTTGGGCGTCACGCCCAGCGTGGTTTCATCCCCGCGGTCCTGTTCCTTCAGGCCCTTCACGTAAAAAGCGGGCGTTACCTTGCCCTTGGAATTGTGCTGTTCCAGGTACTGGAAGGGCTGCCAGTCCGTGATGCTCATGCTGTCGGTGAAACGGGAGGCGTCCACGTTGGTGGTTCCCATGGAGCGGCTGATCACGAGCGGCTGCGTTTCAGAGGCTATCCTCATGGCGTCCTGCGGGGTGTAGCCCGTGACGATGCCCCAGATGCAGTCCCCGTACGGGTCGTCGTCCAGGCGGCGGGTCAGGCGGTGCAGGTCATTGACCAGCACCCGGTCTATTTCCTCCGGTCGCGCGACCACGGCCATGAAGCGGGGAGCCATTTTCTTGAGCGTGTCCAGCTTGGCGAACATGGAGTCCTTCACGGTGACGATGGAGCCTCCGTGCTTTTCAGCCAGCTTGTCCGCCACGGCCTTCCATTCCGGCATGGCGGCGGTTTCCTCGGAGATGATGATGGCGTAGTCATTCTTGCCGGAGTCTTTTTTTATGGTTTTCACGGCAGTGGCGTGAATGCAAAAAGCCGCCGTGGAGACGGCGGCCTGGGTGGCATCGGGTTTGTCCGCCTGCTTTTCAGCAGGCGGAGCTTCCGCGGCCGGATGGTCCGGCAGGATGTTCAGGTTGAGATGTTCTCCCTTGCCGAAGATGTCTTTGGCAAGCTTGTTGACCTCTTCCACGGTGATGGCTTTCACGTCCGGAATGCTTTCCCTCTGCTGGGCCAGCCGTTCCGGTTTGGCCTGGGAATCCCTCAGCACGGAGGTCCAGTAGCCGTTGTCGCGCTGGGCGCGGTCCATGGAGTTGAGAATGGGGTTGCGGGCGCGGTCCAGTTCCTCCTGGGTGACGTTCCCCTTGCCGAGGTCGTCCGCAATCCTGGCAATCGCATTCCGCACGGCATCCTTGTTGCGCATCACGCCGGAGCTGAGGGTGATGATGTAGCCGTCGTCCGGGTAGGTTTCACTGATGTTGAGCCCGGTGGAGGGGGAGTAGGTTTCCCCCATGTCTTCGCGCAGGCCCTTGAACACGCGGTCATAGAAGACGGCCTTGAGCATGTTCAGCCTGCGGGCCAGCTTCTTGTCTTCTCCGCCGGGCGTTTTCCAGAAGAGGCAGACCAGCGTCTTGTCAATGGAGGAATCATAGGTCAGGTCCTTGGAGAAGTTGAAGTCCGCCATGGCAGGGTGGCGCAGTTTTTCATCCAGCTTCGCAGGGGCGTCCGCACGTTTGGGCACCGCGCCTACGGTGCGTTCCAGCAGGGGAATGATGTCTTCCGTCTTGAAGTCCCCCGTGACGGTCACTTCCATGTAATTGTTCTTCAGGGGGGCGTCCACCCAGTCCTGCACGTCCTTGACCTCATAGGAAGCCAGTTGTTCCTGCGCGGGGAAGGTGAAGCGGGGATTGTTCTTGTACAGGATGGCGGGCACCTGCATCTTCATGGCTCCCTGAACCTCATGGTTCAGCTTGTTGTAAAGCATGGGGATGGCGCGGCGGAGCAGGGTGACGCCGTCCTGGCGGTAGCCGGGGTACATCAGGTAGGCCGTCTGGAGCTGGAGCTGCGTTTCCAGGTCTTCCTTGCTGGTATTTCCGGAGAGCAGGAAGGAGCGGTCCGTCATGGAGAAGCCCACGCCGACTTTCTTGCCTGCCATGATGGCGGCCAGTTCGTCGTTGGAGTGGTCCTTCAAGCCGCCGCCGTTCATCACGGCGCCCGCAAAGAGTTCCAGCCCGGAGGCTTTTTCCGGCCTGCTCAGTTCCCCGCCGTCCACGGCAAAGGTGATGTTGATGGAATCCTTGTCGAACTCCGTGGGCTTCAGGTTGACGCGCACGCCGTTGGAAAGGGTGAGCTGGGTGACTCCCAGGTCAGCGGCTTCCGCGCGGGCCGTCACCTTGCCGGGTTCCCCGAATTTGTAGGAGAAGTCCTTCCGGCTGTCCGCCTGGTAGGGCTCCACCTTGGAGGCCCGGGCGTCCTGGTACGTCTTCATGATTTCAGCGCTTCCCTGGGCGTTTTCCTTGTTGGAGGTGACGATCACGCGGGGGAAGGCTCCGGTCCAGGCTTCCTTCAGAGCGGCCTGGCATTGTTCGGGCGTCAGGTTTTCCACGACTTCCCTGGAGATGGCCCAGTCTTCCTGCGGCGTGGTGAAGACCTTGTCCTGCGCGGCGCTCTGGGCGATGGCGGAGGCCACGTCTTCCGACTTGACGGTGGGCCAGGACTTGATGGCGTTTTCCGCGGCGGCAGTGATGTTGCTGCGGGCTTCCGCCAGCTCCTCCTTGTTGAAGCCGAATTCGATGGCCCGGCGCAGCTCCTGTTCAATGGCGGTCAGGGCCGGCTTCCAGTTCTTGTAGTCCGCCTGGGTCTGGATGGCGTCCACTTGCGCCGCTTCCATCACGTCCATGCGTCCGCCTTCCGCGGAAATGAAGGGGCAGTCCGCATTCTTCGCCATCTTTTCCAGACGGCGGTTCAGCATGGCGTAAGCCACGTTGAGGGGAATGTCCTCGTTGCGGTTGGCGACCGTGTCCGGCTTCTTCACGTAGGGACGGGCGATGTTGACGCTGACTTCCGTGCTGGTGGCCTCCTTGTTGGTGATCCAGTGGGCGGTGGTTTCCGTGGCCGTCTTGAGCGCGCCCCGGTCCGTCTGGAAGGAGTAATTGTCCTTCTTCATGGAGCCGAAGTATTTTTCCACCCAGGCCTTGCCCTGTTCCGGCGTGATGTCTCCGGCGATGACGAGCTGCATCTGGCTGGGGACGTAATGGGTCTGATAGTAGTTTACAAATTTTTCCCGCGGCGCGGTACGGATTACTTCCAGCGTGCCGATGGGGTAGCGGTCGGGAATCCTGGTGCCGTCAAGCATGATGGAGAAGACCTCCTTCATGACCCGGTAGCCGGCGGAATCCCGCGCCTTGTATTCACTGGTGATGATGCCGCGTTCCGCGTCAATGGCGCTTTCCTCCAGCAGGGCGCCGTCCGCAAAATCCCTCATGATGGTGAAGGCCAGGTTCACGGTGGACTCCTTCATGCTGGGCACGTCCATCATGTACACGGTTTCGTCAAAGGCGGTGTAGGCGTTCGCGTCCCCGCCCAGGCCCAGGCCTTCCTTCTGCATGGCGGGAATCATTTCCCCGCGCTTGAAATGCGTGCTTCCGTTGAAAACCATGTGTTCCAGGAAGTGGGAGATGCCCTGGATGTCGTCCGTTTCATTCAGGGAACCCGTATTGACGCGCAGGCGGATGCTGAACCGGCCCTTGGGCTCTGCGTTCGGGCGGATGAAGTAGGTCAGCCCGTTGGGGAGCTTTCCCT